>NZ_JBEORW010000001.1:0-394969 GCF_040302565.1 Streptomyces sp. NPDC097981 | reverse complement strand
GACGACGGATAGACAAGCACGCGAAGCTCCTGGCGGACACGGGTGATCTTGGTCGAGAACCCGTCTACCAGGAGCTTCGTCGTTCCGTACAACCCATGCCCACCAACACCCCGACGCCACAGCCAGGTTGGAAAGGGCTCATCAAAAGGTACCTGCCATTCGCAGATCTTGGTGGATTACGCTCGACCGTCGCCACTGTCGGTGCCATCGAGCAGGCTGAACGTCCACACGGTCCACACCTACATCGCCGTACGGCCGCCCAGGCCTCCTGGACGGAAAGGTCAAGCCCAGCCACGTCTTCGGCTGCACCGTCGGACGCACCAAGGTTCCCGACGCCTGCCGTACCCGGACCGCCGTGAGGTCCTCCAGCTGCTCGTCCGCCCCTGCCGCCGGGGCAGCCTCGGCCGGCTCCCAGCTTCTACGTGGGAACCGACTTCCAGGGGCGTGTCAGGCCGATTCCCAGAGGCCGGCGTCCAGGGCAGGCTGAGCTCCCGTTACGCGCAGGACGTCTGGAAACGTGCTTGGCGCGGTCCTCACGTGCGCATCCGGTCATCGTCGTAGATGCGTCGATCCCGGTGTCCTCCTCGTCCAGGGCTCGCAGCAATGCCTGGACGCCTCGCCCGTGCAAGTCGGCGGCTGTCGGCTGGTCCCGGGATGTCGATGCCGCCGAATGGCGTGGTCAGGCGAAGGCCGCTCGTCCGCGGCATACGGCGGGCCTCGGGCGCGAACTGCCACAGCTTGCCCTCCGATAGACAAGCGATCTCACGCAAAACGCATCCCCGTCCGGTGTGCTGGTTCCGTGACACGCCATAGTGCCACGCCACTCCGACACCGGCCGACGATGCCCAATCAGCCTGCATTTTTGGTCAGTTGAACGCGCGCAGTACCTCCGCGCTTGATGATGAGCGAGCACCCGCCACACCACGGCGACCACCACGTGGGCACACTCGACCGGTGCGGTGGATGCCTTCCGCGGCCTTCCCGTCGCGGAAGGCTTTCTCGATCCCTCACACGAGGTTCTTCTCCATGGCTGCGACGTAGTTCTTGATGGGGTGGTCACGCAGGGCGTCGCTGGCGGGGGCGAGGAGATCGGCGGTGGCGCCCTTGACCCGGTCGGTCAGTGCGCTCATCAGCGGCATGGAGGAGCGGATGCGCCCGCTTGCGTCGATGTAGTGCAGGGTGTCGACGTGGGTGTAGGTGGGCTCGGGCGGCAGCTGCGGGACGATGTCGTTGTTGTTGACGTAGCGGTGCAGGCGGTCTTTGAAGCCGTTGTTGCAGGAGGCGGCCAGGAGCCGGTCGCAGGTGCGGGGCTGGCCGTAGGTGTAGATGCCGTCGGCCTGCAGGCGCGGCTCCTCCAGGTACATGCGGCAGCCGGCGAGCATCGCGAGTGCGCCGCCGAGGCTGTGGCCGGTGAACCACACGCTCTGGTCGTTGTCGCGGAAGTCCGCGAGCGCGTCCCTGACGGTGGTGAAGATCGAGTCGAGGGCCTGGCCGAAGCCGTAGTGGATGTAGCCGGTCTTGCCCGGTCCCGGCCACGGGGGTGTGGTGGCGTCCGACAGCCAGTCCCGGATCTGCGCGGGCTCGGTGCCCCGGAATGCCATGATGATCATCTTGTCGCTGGCGATCGTGTACGCCTGGGTGTCCTCCAGCGGGAACGGCGGGGTGAACCGGGTGTGGTGGTGACGCACCCGGTCGAAACCCCATCCGCAGGCCTTGGCGTCGATGGTGGCCTCGTCCTTGTAGGCGAGGTCGGCGGCCTGGACCATCCAGTACGCGAGCTGGGGGCTGTGCTTCTTGGCGGTGTGGTCGATCATCGACGGTACGGACACGGCTTCTCTCCCGGCCATGGTGAGTAGTGCGTGAGGCCCTCCACGAAGCAGTGCGCGGACGGATTTCGCCCGGCCCGGTCGTGGGCTGAAAGCCCGGCTCCGGCCTGCTGGGCAACCAGACGCTAGCCGTGAACCGATGCGGCTCCCGGCTCCCGCTGCCCCGACCGATACGCAGGAACGATCCCTCGTCACCCGGACGGACCGCGACTTCTCACGGACACGGCAGCCGCGCACGGCGGTCGCGACGCAGGTCCAGGGTGGCGCAGTGGAACGTGATGTCTGTCGACGACGAGCAGGTTCATGCTCACCCAGGCGCTCGTCATGTAGAGCGGGGGTGTGATGCGCGGCTCGGGGTGTGGGGCGGGGACGAGCTCCCGGTCCGCCATCGGGGTGCCGGCCAACGCGGCCGGAGCGATCCGGTCCGGGTTGTCCCAGGCCGGATGGGCGGCGTCGCCGATGACCCAGTCGTCAAGGGCCGACGGCGCCCCGCGCCGACCGGGTCGACGTCGAAGTTGACGGGCGACGGGCGACGGCAGCCACCTGGCCCCGTCCCGCCGGCACTGCTGCACCAGTGGCCAGTACGCCAGTTGCTCGTGCCGCCGACTGCGCCAGGCCCTGGACGCCTCGACGATCGCATCACCCATCACGAGTAGCGCGTCGCGCGGCATGGCCGCCGAGTACCCGCCCAGCCGCGACCACGGGACCGCACGCGGACGGTGCACCCGACACTCCAGCTCTTCCAACAGCTCTGCGAGGGCCTGGAGCTCGCGCTCCGCGTCCTCCACGATCCTCGGTGGGAAGGGTGGCCGGGACGGAACTCGTCCCAGTGCTCGCGCGGCATGGCCGCCTCCACCATACGGCGGTCCTCGGCCGGGAACATCGCGCCGTACGCGGTGCCGACGAGCACCTCGCGCAACGGACGGTCCGCCCCGGTGAGCCGCAGAACGCCGCGAGTGACACCGGCCGCGCCCAGGACCCGCAGCGTGCCCGGCACGTCGCTGAGGCCGTTGACCTCCGTGCCGGTCGGTCCGAGCACCGCGACCAGCCGGATACCGGAGCCCGGCAACGCGGCCGCGCCGCCGGGGTAGTCGGCCGAATCAGCCGTGAGCGCGTGTGCGCTCCGGGCAGCCGGGCCGAGTGAACCGCTGAGCACTGCGCCGATGCCGCACCACAGTGAAAGCGTCCGCCTGAGCCGTGGGAAGTCACCCTGCATGGAAGCCAGGCCCTCCTGTCACCGTGGGCAGCCTCAGTCCGCTCATGCCATCTGCCGTGACACCGAGACCCGGTGGCCGACACGCGCCACCTCAGCGTGTGCCGGCCGTTCGACGACAGCTCCTGGCCCGGCTCGCTGTCCAGGGCGCTCACCGGGATGCTCACTGAATCCCAGCCGTGGGCTTCCTGGAGGAACTTCGCCTTGTAGGTGGACGTCCGTTCGGGAAGGTCCGCGAAGAAGGTCTGCCGGGTCGACGGACGGAAGACGGCCAGTCGCCGGGTCTCATAGGAAGGTGTCATGACGCTGTACCCACCTACGGGCTCCGCTGCGACCTGGCCGGCGACGACCTGAACCCTGCGCATTGCACGGTCGCGCGGGCTTCCCGTCGGATTGAATGGGTGCCGTGACACATGCTCTGCGTTTCACCGAGGAAGACCTGCGCCGGCTGGCGGGAGCACGCTCCTTCGAGCGGGGGCTCGGCTATCTGTCCGCGGTCTCACAGCTGGAGATCGGTGACGAAACGATCAACGCCACCGTCGACGGAAGCGACGCCTACGAGGTGGAGCTGGCCGAGGACAAGGACTGCGGGCTCACCGGCTGGTGCGACTGCCCCTACGGCCAGGAGGGCAACTTCTGCAAGCACTGCGTGGCGGTCGGCCTGGTCGTCCTCGGGCAGGCCGATTCCGTACCGCAGCAGCGGTCGGCCGCCGCCTCGCGCACCCGGCTGCTCGACGGCTGGCTGGAGTCCCGCACTCGGGAGGAACTCCTTGCCCTGGTGCGGGAGCAGCTCGTCGATGACCGTGACCTACGGCGGCGCCTGGAGCTGCGGGCGGCAGCCGCCGGCGAGGACACCGGCATCGTCCGGGAGCGCGTCCTGAGCCTCCTCGACACCCGCCCCTTCGCCCGCTACGGGTACGTCGAGTACGCCGACGCCCACGCCTACGGCCGGCAGGCTGCAGAGGCCGTCACCGCACTGCGGGCGCTGACGGCGAGCGGCCGGTCGGCGGTCGCAATGGAGGTCGCCCGCGAGGCCCTCCGGGCCCTGGGACGCACGTATGGCGAGATCGACGACTCGGACGGCCTGGTCGGGCAGGTCGCCACCGGGCTGGCCGAAGCCCGTCTCGAAGCCTGCCGCACCGCCCGGCCCGACCCGGTGGAGACCGCCGAGTGGCTGGTGCCGTATCTGCTGGACGAGGCGAACGACGCCATCGGCATCGACCTCTTCGACTACCGGGAGGTGCTCGGTGACCCGGGCCTGGCCCGGGCGCGCGCATTGGGCGTGGCCGCCTGGCGGGCCAACCCGAAGGGGTGGGCGGAGAAGCACCTCATGGAGCGCCTGTTGAAGGCCGGCGGCGACAGCGTGGACGCGCTGGTTGAGGTCCACGCGGCGGACCTCGCCCCCGACGGCCGCACCCACCTGGTGATCGCCAGGGAACTCGAAGCGGCGGGCCGCGAGGGCGAGGCCCTGGAGTGGGCGGAACGCGGCCTGCGGGAGACCGTCTCGGAGTGGGGACCGGACGACGATCTGGTCGCCTTCGTCTGCGAGCGCTATGAGCGGGCCGGCCGCCCGGCCGACGTAGTCGCTGTCCGCCGGGACCTGCTGCGCGCCCGCCCCTCGCTGGCCGCCTACCGGCACCTGCGTACGGCGGCCCGTGCGGCCGGAGTCTGGGAGGGTGCCGAACGCACGGGCGCCCTGGAGGTCCTGAAGGCCGTCTCCAACCCCAAGAAGGGCCGGTGGTACGACGGCTCCCCGCTGGTCGACGCGCTCATCGACGACAACGACCTCCAGGCTGCCTGGCAGGCCGCCACCGACGGCTACGCAGACCAGCGGCAGTGGCTCGCCCTGGCCGACCGGATCCGCGACCGGCAACCGGCCGACGCGGTGGCCGTCTACCTGCGCTGGATCGAGCCGCTGCGCAAGCAGACCGGTGACCATACGTACGAACGCCTCGCGGAGCTGCTGCTCAGCGCCCGCGCCTGTCATCGCGCGCTGGGTACCGAAGGCGAGTTCGCCGCCTACCTCGCCGCCCTGCGCGCCGACCAGAAACGCAAGCGCAAGCTGATGGCCATTCTCGACCAGCACGGGCTCTGACCGTCTCACCCGCCAAGCGCCAAGGGATACGGAGGGTGAGTCCATCCGCGAAGACATCCGCGCGTGGGTGGGCGAGGACAGCAGCCGTGGGACCGCTTCGTGGCGCAACCACACTGCCGGCCCCTGACCTGGGAGGCCGGTGGCAGCCCGTACCCGCCGACCGGGCCGGCCGACCACATCTTCATCAGCGTGACCGGCCGAAAGGCCGACGGCATTCAGGGCACGACCTGGTGGGACATCGACACCGATCACGTCCCGGACACCGTCGACCCCGATGAGTGGGCGGCCCTGGCAGGTGTCGACCTCGCGCGCCTGGCCAAACGGCTGGGCGGCACCGGCAAGGACTGGACGGGCCTGCACACCCTCTTGAACGCCGTCCCCGCCGGACGGTGGACGACCTACGGGGACGTGGCAACCGTGATCGGCAGCCACGCCGTCCCGGTCGGCACCCACCTGGCAACCTGCGGCCAGTGCCCCCATACCTGGCGGGTCCTCAACGCAGCGGGCCGCGTCAGCCCCGGCTTCCGCTGGACCGACGCCACACGCACGGACTCTCCCGCCGCCGTCCTGGCAGCCGAGGGCGTCCGCTTCGACGCAGGCGCCGCCACTCAGGAGACGCGTCTCGCGTTGGACGGACTTCGGGGCATGCTCGGCGACTGAGTACGACGTGCGGCCCGATGACCACAGGGCGCCCAGGGCGGTCGTCGGCGCGGCCACCTCTGTGACGGCCCATCTCCTTCCGGCCCCGCAGATTCCGGCCGGCGCGGCGGCTGGATACCGGTGCCAACCGGGCATGGCGCTCCACCGCTTGGCCGAGGCGGCCACGGTGCCCGAAGCGCCGCCAACCCGGCCTACCTCGCCCCGACGCGGACCCGGGCCGGCTGCTCGCGACGAGCACCAGGTCTTCGAGCAGATCAAGGCCAAGCGGGCCGCCGTGCCTCGGCACGAAGTCTCGGCGTCGGTTGTAGGCGGCAGCGGAAGCGGGAGCGCTGTTTTCGGTCACCGGGTTGCCAACTGGGTGATCACGGCTGACTTCCCGGTAAAGGGGAGGGATGCGCAAGGTGACCGAACCGAGCGATCCCACACCGGAATTGTCACGCTGAGTGACGGAATCCTGTGAATTTCCAGTACCTTCCGACTGTCCCCTTGGTGATGTCATGACGAATCCTTGAGGGCCACTTCCAGTCAACACCGGCTCGCATGGTTGTGCCAGGATCTTTGAAGATGCAACGCTCTTGATCGAGCCAGAGATTGAGAACGCAAGGAAATTCGCCGCTGCGTTCCAAACCCGGGGAGAGGAGAAGAGCAGGCAGGTGTCACGCCATGCGTGGGACCGCCGAGTGGATCAGTCATCGAAATGAAGTACGGTCGACATCGGCCTACCTGTTCGGGGGATGCCCAATGAAGGTTGGGATCGACAAGGTGCGCGCTCTGATGGTCGAGGCATGCCGGCGGAGCAAAGTGCCGGCAGATTCTGTGGATCTCGTCGTCGATCACTACCTGCTCGGGGAAACCCAAGGGAAGCACTCACACGGCGTGGCGAAATTCTGCTTCGAATCCCAGTTTTTTGGTGAGCGACAGGGGCCGCCTCGCACGGTGCGTGAGCACGGTGCGCTTGCCGTCGTGGATGCCCAACGTGAGATCGGCCCGGTCAGTGCGGACTATGCAGTTCGGGTTGCGGCCGACCGGGCACGCGAACTGGGTGCGGGCATCGTCGGAATGATCAACACGCAGCGATACGGGGTGCTGTCACCCTGGGCGGAGTACCTGGCGAGGGCCGGTTTCCTGGGGATCGTGATGAACACGTCCCGCGCTGACAGTACGGTCGAGGGGGCTCGAACGCCCTTTCTCGGCGTCAACCCCATCAGCTATGCCGTGCCGACGGACGACGAGCCTCTTGTGGTAGACATGTCCACCACGAAATCACCAATGGGCGTGCTCTGGGAAGCGCGGCGCGGTGTCGCCGAGCTGCCACCCGAAAGTTTTGTCGATCTTGACGGTAAGTTTACGACCGATCCTCATGCTGCCGAATCGGCCATGATTTTCGGTGGCCACAAGGGGTTTGCCGTCTCGTTGTTGATCCAGATCATGACCGGATCCCTCTTCGGCTTCCCCATGGGGCCTGACGTTGAGTCTACGTGGACCACCGGGTACACGTTCATCGCGATCGACCCCTCCTTCGGTGGGGAACTCGGCGATTTCACGAAGAACAATTCAAGACTCGTCCAGATGATGGAATGCGTCGATACACGAGACTCGCAGCCGTTTCGGGTTCCAGGACGTCGGAGCCAGGCGCACCTGCATGCTGTCAACTCTTCCGGGAAGTTGGACATACCTGAATCCGTCTACCGCAGACTGGAAGCGCGAGCCGCCGGCGACTTCGCATCCGACTGATGTTTCGCCGTTATTCATGGGGGCGCAATGACAGCACGATCAGCTGCGAAATTTCACTGGTTCCTCCCCACCGCCAGCGACGGGCGGTCCCTCGCAGTAGGCACGCACGGCACACACGGCGCGGCCGCCGGCAGTGATCACGCCCCCGAAGGCGGGGCGGACCGGTTCAGGGCACCCGACATCGCCTACCTCGCGCAGGTCGTGCAGGCGGCTGAGCATCAGGGCTTCGATGGGATTCTGACTCCCACCGGAACGTGGTGCGAAGACGCGTGGCTGGTCACCGCTGCGCTGGCCCGGGAGACCGAGCGGCTGAAATTCCTGGTCGCCTTCCGGCCCGGGTTCATTTCACCGACCCTCGCGGCGCAGATGGCTTCCACCTTCCAGCGGCTCTCCCGCGGCAGGCTCCTGCTGAACGTGGTCACCGGCGGCGAACGTGACGAGCAGGCCCGCTTCGGCGACCACCTCTCCAAGGAGCAGCGCTACGCGAGAACCGCAGAGTTCCTGACCGTGCTTCGAGGAGCGTGGAGCGGTAGCCCATTCGATTTCAAGGGCGAGTATTACGACGTCCAGGGCGCCACCGTCGCCGCGCCCCCCAACCCGGAGCCGGCGATCTACTTCGGCGGTTCGTCGGCAGCCGCCGGTCCGGTTGCCGCCCGCCACGTCGACACCTACCTGACGTGGGGGGAACCTCCGGCACAAGTGGCCGGGAAACTTGCATGGATGAGAAAGCTGGCGTCCGAAGCGGGGCGCACCCTCCGTTTCGGGATCCGCTTTCACGTGGTGGCCCGCGACACATCCACGGAGGCGTGGGCGGCAGCCGCACGGCTGCTGGACCGCCTGGACCCCGCACATGTGACGCAGGTGCAGAGTGTGCTGGCGGCAAGTGAATCCACCGGTCAGGCGCGCATGAGTGCTCTGCACGAGACGTTCCGTGACGGTTGGCGTCACGACGACCTCGAGATCTACCCGAACGTCTGGGCCGGCGTGGGTCTCTTGCGGGGCGGAGCGGGCACGGCGCTGGTGGGCAGCCACATGGAGGTGGCCGACCGCATCGAGGAGTACGCGGCCCTGGGCATCGAAGAGTTCATCCTCTCCGGCTTCCCGCATCTGGAGGAGACCTACTGGGTCGGTGAGGGTGTGCTGCCGGAACTGCGCCGTCGCGGCATCGCGCCGACGCCGGGTATGGCCACATGACCCGTGCGAAGAAGACTCCAGGAAGGGGGACGCATGCCGGATGAACTCAGGATGCCCACATTCTGTGAAACAGGGGCCAATCTTCTGCTCTCAGTGGTGGATCTCATCCATCAGAGCGTGCCCAAGACCGTATGGGACACGGAGCGCCTCAGGACGGCCTTCGGCAATCGGACCGTTCCCATGATCCTGGCCGACGGGGACGTGATGGCCTTCGGGCCGTGTCCCGACCGGACACTGGTGGCCTCCGCAGTGCTCCAGAGCCATGGGATCCAGCCGACAATCGTCTACCACGAGCGAAGGGTTCCGGGCTTCACACCCTCCACCGCGCACATTGCCATGGAGATGTCCCTGGACGAGCGTACCTGGATGATGGACTTCGGTAGTCGCGAAACCCGCCTGCTCGATTCGGAGTACTACTTCAATCCCGAGGTTGAGGAGACATTGGCCCTCGAACGCTTCGATCTGCTGGGCATGGACATCGATCTGATGTCGGTCACCCCGAACCAGATCTTCGGGATGGTGGCCACCGAGAACCTCGACATGGATCGCAAGTACGACTACTACGAAAAACAGTCGCGCAGATACAGCGGGCAGGTCCTTGAGGACCGTTTGGCCCTCGACAGGACACACAGCGTCTATTACGAACTCTGATTCGATATCAGCTACGTCGCTCGTGCACGAAACGAGAGTGAATTGACCGAAGTGGCCTACGAGATTGAGAATCTCGTAAAGATCTACCCACGCCAGACCGAAGCGGCGACCAATGACGTCTCCCTGGACATCCGCGCCGGCGAGGTGTTCGGAATTCTGGGGGACAACGGAGCGGGAAAGACCACACTGGTAAGACAGATGGTCAACCTGCTGCGCTCGACGTCCGGCGAAATCAGGCTCTTCGGCCAGTCGGTGTTGGGGAATCCGTTGTTCGTGAGCCGGACCGTCGCTTACATGCCGCAGAGCAGTATGGCGCTCAACCGTCTGAAGGTGAAGGAGGCCATCTATTTCGCCGCGCACCTGCGCGGCATGTCACGCCGGGATGCCGCCCGCGAACGCGACGCGATGATCGAGACGTGGCAGCTCGGTCCGGTCCGGGACAAGTCGAGTTCCCGTCTCTCAGGCGGCCAGCAGCGTCTTCTCCAGCTCGCCCTGGCCACGGCGGGCCGCCTGCCCGTCGCGGTACTCGACGAGCCGACGAACGACCTGGACCCCGTCAACCGCAAGCACGTCTGGGAAGTACTGCGGAAGTTCAATGCCGAGTACGGCACGACGATCCTCTTCATCACGCACGACGCGATCGAGGCGGAACGCATCGTCCATCGTGTCGGCATCATGCGGAAGGGAAGTTTTCTCGCGATCGGCCAGCCGGCTCAGCTGAAACGGAAGCTGCTGGATCACATGCGGCTCGAAGTGTGGCTGCCTCCCGGTGAAGTACCCGCACTCCCGGCCGACATACCGCAGTACTGGAAATCAGACGACAACGTCGTCCTCTCGATTCCTCGTGACCGTGCGCCTGCGCTGTTGTCCGAGCTGAGGCTGCACGAATCGATTGACTACCGACTCTACTCGGCGACCCTGGAAGACTTGTACCTGCACTATGCGAATTCAGACTGAACGCCCGGGGCTGGCAGCCCAGTTCATCGACTTGTGGCTCATGCAACTCTCCAACTGGCGATGGTCCTGGCGCGCCATGATGGTCACAGGAATCATCACCCCCCTCATGACCGTCGCAGCGCTCGGGGCATTCGCCAGGGAGCGGGGGCAGGAGTCTCTCGTCTACGTGCTCACCGGCAGTATTCTGCTGTCCCTCATGTTCGAGAACCAGAACAAGGTTGCCCAGAATTTCGCCTACATGAAGGCCATGGGGACCTTGGACTTTCTTGGCACTCTTCCAGTACGTCGATATATGGTCATCCTGGCCACGGTTCTGGCGTTCTTCGCGCTTTCCGCGCCGGCGCTCGTGATGACCCTGCTCCTGGGATCGTTGATCCTCGGAGTCCACCTCTCGGTGAACTGGCTGGTCGTCCTCGTCATCCCGCTCTGCGTGCTGTCTCTCGCGGGTATCGGGGCGGTCATCGGGATCGTGACCCGAACCCAGGAAGAGGCGAGTTCGCTCACCCTGCTGGTCACGATGATCCTGCTGTTCTTCGGACCGGTGATCATCCCTGCGAATCGTCTTCCGGGATGGCTGCTGACCATCAGCCACGTCAGTCCGACCACATATGCGGCCTCGGCGATACGGCAAGTACTCGTCGGACCGGTGACCGGGCACATCTGGCTCGACCTGCTCGTCTTGCTGGCGCTCACCGGAATCACCCTCTGGTTCTCCGGTTCCCGCATGCAATGGAAGGCCAATTAGAAGACCGCGTTACAGGAGGACACGATGTCCGAAACGCAAACACTCGACGATGTCTCGGCATCCACACGGCTCGCCTGGAGCGTGCTGTTCGGCGGAGAGTCGCTCCACGACGTCGACCACGAACTGCTTCGCTCGCTGCAGGACGATCCCGAGACGTGGGGTCGCCTGATCCTCGATACCTGGACGACGTTCACCGCTCTCGGCGGTCGGAGTGCGCCTGCAGGAATCCGTGCCCGACGGGCGGCCTCACCAGCGGTGAGCGCCACCGTCACGCGGATCGCTCCCCGAGAAGAGGCAGAGGAAGCAGGAGACCGGGAAGGGCGCGATGCGGTCCGCGACGAGGTGCCGTCCTCCGCAGGCCGGGTCGAGATCGCGGCGCCCGAGCCTCCGGCGCTTCCAGACCGGGCGGAGACTGCTGCCGAGTCACCGGCGGCCGCGGCGCCGCCGGCTCCCCGGCCGAGGCCTCGTGCGACGCCCGCCCCCGCCGGGACGGCGAAACCGCTCGACTTCTTCGACCCCGACGACGAGGACGGGTCCCAACCGGTACGCCGGACCGTCACCGTGGAGGAGGTCAAGGCCCGCCTGGTGGAGCTGATTGCCGAAGTCAGCGGCTATCCCGCCGATGTCTTCGAAGACCACCTCGACCTTGAGGTCGACCTCGGCATCGACTCCATCAAACAGGTGGAAACGCTGGTCAAGGTCCGCGAGGAGTACGGCCTGCCGATGGATGAGGACTTCCTCATGCGTGACTACGCCACGATCGGGAAGATGGCCGACTACATCGTGGGTCGCCTGGAAAAGGAGACCTGAGCCCGTGCGAGAGGACTTGCCCGGATACACCGGCAAGGTGGCGCTGGTCGTCGGCAGCAGCCGTGGCCTCGGGCGGCACGTGGCCGAGTTGCTGGCCGGCCAGGGCGCGAGGGTCATCGTCAACTCCGCCTCGACCGCAGTGGACGGCAAGAACGTCGCGCGCACCATCAGGAAGAACGGCGGACAGGCCCACTACGTCTGCGCCGACGTGGCCAGCGAGGACCAGGTCGCCGCCATGGCCGACCTGATCGGGGAGAAGTTCGGTCGCCTGGACATCGCGGTGCATTGCGCGGCCGGCGGCTCGGAGGCACGCGTCATGGACGCCACCCTCCCCATGTTCGAGCGGACGTTCAGCGTCAACTCCTACTCCATGGTCACCCTGGCCCGGCACCTGTCCCCGCTGATGCCCGCGGGCTCACGGTTCGTGTACATGAGCAGCATGGGTGCGATTCGGGCATCGCACGGCTATGGCGTGGTGGGCGCCGCCAAGGCGGCCAGCGAGGCCCTGGTGCGTTCGCTCGCACTCGAACTGGCTCCGCTGGACATCACCGTGAACGGACTGCGCACCACAGCCTTCCCGAGTGTCTCACTGCGCTACTTCTCCAGCAGCGGTGACTGGCTCGACATGTGCGAGCGGGAGTCCCCACTGGGCCCACCACCGGTGGAGAAGGTTGCAGAAACGATTCTGCTGCTCTGTTCGCAGGCCGCAGGCTACATCACCGGACAGATGCTCAACGTGGACGGCGGTTGGCTGACCTCGGTGCTGCGCGCCCGAGGGGCCGACGCCGGCGTCGGCCCGATCCCGCACTGAGCCGACATTCAACGCCCCGGCCTGGGAGTGGAAAGAATGGAATTCGAACCGGTCGCCATCGTGGCAGCGGAGTGCAGACTGCCGGGCGCAGCCGACCTGCAGGAATTCTTCCGGAACGTTCAGGATGGAACCTGCTCGATCAGTGAGGCGGCCGACGCCTTCTGGGACGGCTGCGAGGTCTACGACAAGAACGACGGGGGGCACCTCAACACCTCGTACACCAACCTCGGCGGGTTCCTCGGCCCCTGGGAACTGGACCGCAGCGCCTTCCGCATCGCGCCGCGCGTCATTGAGCGGATGGACCCGACCCACGCCCTGGGCCTGGAAATGGCGCACCGCGTCATCGGTCAGGCCGAGCGGAGCGGGCCCTTGCCCCGGGACGAGACGGCGGTGATCGTCGCCAATGTCGCGGGCGGCTCGACCAGCCGGATCAACGCGAACATGAAGGTGCAGTCCGAACGCTGGGCCGGCGCGCTGCGCCGTCGAGAGCCGGGCCTTGCCGACGTGTTGGACGAGCATCAGAAGAACGAGCACGTGCGGTACCCGGACAAACGCGAGGACCTCGCCCTCAACGGGGAGTCCGGCACGATCGGCGGCCGGATCGCCAACTACTTCGACCTGCGCGGGACCCACTACGGCATCGACGCGGCGTGCGGCAGCTCGCTCGCAGCGGTGCACTCCGCCTGCATGGGGCTGCACCAGGGGGAGTTCGACGCCGCCTTGGTGACCGCCGTGGGGATCCTCACCCCGGACATCTTCGTCGTGAACAGCGCCGCGCGGACCCTCTCGAAGGACGGCAGCTTCCCTTTCGGTTCCGCCGCCAACGGCCTGGTGCCGGGCGAGGGCGGGGTGGGCCTGCTGCTGATGCGACTGGCGGACGCCCGGCAGCAGGGGCGCCCGGTGCTCGCCGTGATCCGTAACATCGGGTACAGCACCAACGGCCGGACCACCTCGACCTGGGCTCCTTCCGCCGAGGCGGAAGAGCGTGCCATCCGCAGAGCCTTCGACGGCATGCCCTTCGGCATGGAGGATGTCGACTACGTGGAGGCGCACGGCACTTCGACCCGAGCGGGAGACGGGGCCGAGTTCGACGCGATGCTGCGCACCTACGGCTCGGTGACGCGCACGAGTCCCCTGCCGTTCGGCTCCGTGAAGAGTCTCATCGGTCACACGGTGGAGAGCGCCGGCCTCGTCGGCATGCTGCGCGGACTCTTCCTCTTCGAAACCGGCACCCTCCCTGCGACGGTGAACGTCGAAGACGTGCGCCCGGAGCTCGTCGCGGCCGTGAGTCGCCTGCGGCTCCAGCAGACGAGCGAGGTCCTCGCCCCGGCCGGGGGGCGACCGCGCCGCGTGGGAGTGAGCGCCTTCGGCTACGGAGGCATCAACTACCACCTCCTGCTGGAGCAGCCCGGAACCGAGGGTGTCACCACCCACCGGAGCCGCCCGCGACGCCGACGCGACCGGACCCCCATCGCCATCATCGGCTTGGAGGCGGTTCAGCCCGACGCCACGGACGCGACCGCGTTCTGGCGCAATCTGAGGGAGGGGCTGGCCAGCCGACAGGACCTGCGCGTCCGAGTGCCCAGCCGCGACCTGGACCTGGCGGACGCGGGCCTGCGACGCCAGTCCGACTACCTGCAGAACGCGGCGCTCGTCGACGTACCCGACACCGTGGACAATCCCCGGTTCCGCATCCTGCCCAACCAGGTGCCCGGACTCACCGACGAATACCTCGTCCTGCTGTCCTGTGCGGCCAACCTCGCGAGCGCCGTCGAACGTGCCAGCGCCTGCGTCGATCCGACGCGAGCCGGCTGCATCGTGGGGCAGCTTCCCGACTCGGACCGAGAATTCGAACTGAATCAGTCGCTACGGTTCGTGCCCTGGCTGCGCCGGCTGCGCAGGCTCGCCCGGGCCCGCGGCGTCGAGGCTCCATGGGCCGCGCTCCGGGACGACCTGTGGAGCGACCCCACGCTTGAGCTCCGCACCGTGAGCCAGGACACCTCGGTCGCAGGCTTTGGCTCCACCCTGTCCTCGACCCTGGCCAGCGCCTTCGACCTGCGCGGCAAGAGCTACGCGGTACGCGCCGCCTGCGCAACCGGACTGGCCGCTCTGTCCCTGGCCGTGCAGGAACTGCGGCAGCGCACCTTGGACTTCGTACTGTGTGGAGCCGTGGGCATGGGGGTGGGCCTCGTCAACCACACGGCACTGGCCGCGATCCGGGCCCTGAGCGGCAGCGGACTGGGTCGCCCGTACGACGAAAAGGGCGACGGCTTCATCATGGGAGGCGGCGCAGGACTGCTCTGTCTCAAGCGGCTGCCCGACGCGGAACGCGACGGCGACCCGGTCCTCGCGGTCGTACGCGAGGTGCGGGGCGGCAGCGACGGCAAGGGACGCAGTCTGCTGGCGCCCAACGTCGAGGGGCGCCGGTTCACCATGGAACGCACCTACCGCGACTCCGGGCTGACTCCCTCGGACATCAACTATGTCGAAGGCCACGGAGCCGCCACGGCGTTGGGCGACCGGTCGGAGGTCGAAGCCCTGTCCGGCGTCCTCGGCAACGAGGAGACGGTCTTCCTCGGAAGCGTGAAAGGCAACGTCGGTCACCAAAAGGGTGCCTCCGGCATGTCCTCGGTGATCAAGACAGCCCTCTGCCTCCACCACCGTGAACTGGTGCCCACGCCGGGATACGAGAACCCGCATCCGGCCCTCGAACTGGAGCAGCGGCGGTTCGAGGTGCTGACTGAGACGCGGCCTTGGCCTGCCCCGCAGGACGGTGCCCCGCGCCGCGCGGCCGTCAACGCCTTCGGGCTCGGGGGCATCAACTACCACGCCGTACTGGAGGAGTACGCGCCCACCGGGACCGAGCGGCCGAGGGCGGCACGGACCGCGCCGCGCGAGGCGGGCCCGGAGCAGAACATCGCGATCTGGACCGCGCCCGGCCGCGCAGAGCTGGACTGCGCCCTGGCCGCCTTCGCCGAGCACGGCGAGGCTCCGCCGCCGCCCGTCCCGGGCCACGCATACCGCGTGGCGGTCGACGGGGGCGCAGGCCGTGACACGGCTCGGGCCCTGCGCGACAAGGTCCGCAGGTACCTCACCACCGGCCCGGACAAGCTCACCCCCGGACAGTGGGACGCCATGGGGGTGTTCGCCGGGCGGACGGATCTTCCGCCCGGGGGCGTCTGCCGGCTCTATCCCGGCCAGGGCAGCCAGTACCCCGGCATGCTGCGCGAGGCGGCCTCGGCGATCGGCGGTGCGGAGGACACAGTACGAGCCGCGGCCGATGTACTCGCGACAGAGGTACCGGGAATGCTTGAAGACTTCTGGCGCGGGGACCCCGCAGCCGGCGAGCGGTGGCTGTCCCGCACGGAGAACTGCCAGGTTGCCACCCTGGTGGTGAGCACCGCCCTGGGGGACTGGCTCGACGGCCTCGGTGTGGCCGCCGACTTCCATCTCGGGCACAGCTTCGGTGAGGTGTCCGCGCTGTCGGCCGCCGGCGCGATCCCGTTCCCCGACGCGCTGCGCACCGCTCACCGCCGCGGCACCATCGCCGCCCAGGGGCGTGGCGGATCCCGGCAGGGGATGGCCGTGCTGTTCACGTCCGCCGCGGAGGCGACTCGTCTGATCGGCGAGGCCGCGAACGACGTCGTCGTCGCCAACCGGAACAGCCGCCGCCAAATCGTCCTCGCGGGACGCGCCGAAGCGCTCGCACAGGTCCTCGATCGTGCGACGGCCGACGGGATCGAGGCGCGGATGCTGCCCATCGAGCGTGCGTTCCACTCGCCGCTCTTGCGTGACGCCGTACCCGCCTACCGCGCGTTTCTCGACTCGGTACCTCTCACCACACCGTCGGCACCGGTGTACGAGACGCTCACCTCGCGGCCGTATCCACGGGACGCGGAGCCCGACAGGATCCGGCAGAGCCTCGCCGAACAGTTCGTGCTCCCCGTGTACTTCGAAACCATGGTGCATGACGCGTACGACCGTGGAGCGCGGGTCTTCGTGGAGGTCGGCCCGAAGCGGGCGTTGTCCTCCCTGGTCGGCGAGTGTCTCGGCACCCCGGCGAACGTACGCACTGTCACCCTGCTCCACCCCAAGGGGGGAGAACTGGCGCAGGTGCGCCGAACCGCCGCGCAGCTCTGGGCCATCGGCCTGACCGATGTTCAGCCAGTCCGCGACGTGACTGTCCGAAAGGCGGCGACATGCTTGGAATGATCCCCACCGCCACACCCGTCACCCTGCGCGAGGTCAGGCACGACCTGGCCGGTCGGCGCGTTCTCGTGATCGGCGACGGAGACGGGCTCGCCGGCGAGACGCTGGCCCGGCTCGGTGCGGCCGGAGCCCACACCGAGGTGGCGACGGTGCGTGAGACCGTACGCCCCTACGCCTCGGAACATCACGCGCCGTTGCTCACAGCGGAGGAACTGTCGGAGCGCCTGGCTTCGGGGCTGCTTCCGGACTGGGTGTTCTTCCTGCCGGGATTCACGGCCCGGGCTCGCCCCGACCAGGGTTTCCGCCCGGAAGAGGGGCTCTACGCCGGTGGGATGACACGGACGCTGTTCCACACGCTGTCCTGTCTAGGGCGGCGCTGGCTGGAGAGGGGCGCCGGCGGCTTCGCCGTGGTCACCCGAGCGGACGGCAGGTTCGGGCTGTCCGGTGCCCGCCCCGGTGACCCGCTCGCCGGGCTTCTGCACGGCACCGTACGCGCACTGCACGCCGAACTTCCGTTGATCCGCACCGTGATACTGGACATCGGCCCCTCGGTGTCCGTCGCCGCCGTCGCCGACCGATTACTCGACCTCGTGTCGGACTCCTCTCACGGACACGTCGAGAGGGGGCTCGCCGGAAACCAAGCGTATGCGACCACACTCGTGCCCGCCTTCGAGCAGCCCGCCGACGTCCCGGGCGCCGGAGGCCGTTTGCCGCTGGAACGCGGTGACACGGTCCTCGCCACCGGCGGCGGGCGCGGGGTGACCGCTCGTGTCGTACGCATGATGGCCGAGGAGGTGCCGTGCCGCTACCTGCTGCTGGGCACCACCGAGCTGGTCAATGTCAGGGCGGCGCTCGGAGTGGGGGACCGCGACGAACTCCTGCGCATGTCCGCCAAAGAGCTCGACGAGCACAAACGGCGCCAGTTCGCGGCGATGCGCCGTGACGATCCGGCGCTGCTGCCTCCCGCGTTCGAACGCCACTGGGCCCGCATCAGCAATTCACTGGATGTCCTGCGGACCGTGACCCGTCTGCGTGACCTGGGCGCCCGCGCCGAATACAGGTGCCTGGACGTCACCGACGCCCACGCCTCTCGCCGCTTCGCCGAGGACCTGGTCAGGACCACCGGGCCGGTGCAAGCGCTGCTGCACGGCGCCGGGGTGGAGACGAGCAGGAACCTGTGCGGGAAGACCCGGGACTCCTGGGAACGGACCGTGGCGGTCAAGACCGCCGGTCTGTACAACCTGAGCCCGGCCCTCGGCGACGAGACCCAGCTGATCATGCTCTTCGGCTCGGCCGCGGGAACGTACGGCAATCCCGGTCAGATCGACTACGCCGGGGCCAGCGAGTTCCTCACGACCGCGGCGTACCGCCTGGCCGCCGACTTCCCGGCAGCCCGCGTGCGTTCGGTGGCCTGGCCCGCCTGGGCCGAGGTGGGGATGGCGGTCCGGCCTTCCTCCCGGGCTGCCCTGGAGCAGCGCGACGTCCGGTTCATGGAGGTGTCCGAGGGCCTGGACTGGGCCGGTGCCCTGCTGCGCAGCCCGAGTCGCGTCCCGACCTGTGTCAGCATCGGGTACGAGGGCATGCCGCCGGAATCCACCGCCACCCGCGACACGGCGCCGTGGGGCTCCGCTCGCGCGAACCGCGGCCACCTGGTGGACCTGTGCTACGAGACGGGCCCCGGACGCTGGGAGGTCCGGTGGACCTACCAGCCCGAACTGGACGCGGCCCTGGCCGATCACCAGGTGGACGGCAACGTCCGTGTGCCCTTCGCCTTCTTCATCGAGCTGGTGTGCCAGACCGCCTCCGCCTGCCTCGGCGACCCCGGAGGATTCACCGTGCGCGCACTGCGCATGCACCAGCCGCTGACACTGGCGCCCGATCGCCCCAGGGAACTGCGGGCCGTGATCGCGCGCACGGCAGACGGCACCCTGCGGGTCACCGTGGAAAGCTCGCCCGTCCGCCCCGACCACAGCTGGGTGCCCGTCACCCTCCGGCATGCGAGCGCCGAGATCGAACCCCTGACCGGGCAGAAGCCGGCACCCCGGATCGACATCCCGCTCGATCGGTCGGAGCCCGTCCCCGTGGCCCACCTGGCAGAGCGGTTTGCCGCCAACCGGATCGTCTACGGACCGGCCTTCCGCGAGATCGTCTCCTGTCGGCGTGACGGCACTCTCCACCTGGCCGAGGTGCGCTCCGGCGCCGGCTGGGACGCGGACGTGCGGGGGCGGTCCTTCTTCGACATCGGCCTGCTCGATCTCGCGCTCCAGACACTCGTCTTCCACCCGGCGACCCGCAACGGAGGGCTTCCCACGGCGGTGGAGGAAATGGTCGTGCTCACGGAGCTCGGCGGCAGCCACTCCGAGGGCTGGGCCGTGGTGGACACGGGCGACGAGAACCTGAGCGTGACCCTGGCCGACTCCGCCGGGCGGGTCATGGCCCAGATCCGCAACCTCGAACTGACCGGGCGCGAGTCGTAGGGCAGGGAAGGCGAAGTGAAGAATTTCCTCGTGATAGGCGTGGGTCCACACGCGCGCCTGAACCATCTGCCGACGCTGTGGGCCGGTCGGTCAGCCGGCCTGGTCGGCACCGTGATCGGCGTGGATCTCGCCGACGCGCAGGGCGACATCGCCGCCTTCAATTCGACTGCCGGCACACCCGAGTTGCCGGTGACCTTCATCGAGCCGTTCGACGCCTTGAGCCGCACGCTGCCGGCTCAGGTGCGCGAGACCTTGGACTCCTTGGTGCGGGAGCACGCCGTCGACGCGGTCGTGATCTCCACCGAACCGTCGTTCCACATGGTCTACACGCACTGGGCGCTGGAGCGCGGCTTGAGTGTGCTGCTCGACAAGCCTCTGAGCGTGCACGCCAATTGCTCCGTCGACCCCTTCCGGGCGTCCGCCATCCTCACGGACTTCGACGAGGTCCTCGACCACTACGAGGCGGTCCGCAGCATCAGTCCCGCGGTACTGGTGGCCGTGCAGTGCCAGCGTCGCCACCACCCCGCCTTCCTCCGTATGCGCCGGCTGATCGCCGAGGTGGCGGAGGCGACCAACTGCCCGGTCACGTCGATGCAGTCCTTCCACAGCGACGGTCAGTGGCGCATGCCGAACGAACTCATCGACATCTCCTATCACTCCTTCGACCAGGGGTACGGCAAGTGCTCCCACTCGGGCTACCACTTCTTCGACATCGTGCCCTGGCTCCTGCGGGCCGGTGAGACGACGGGCAAGGAACTCGACAGTGTCGACATCCACGCGAACTTCAGCCGCCCGCGCGACTTCCTCGCCCAACTGGACGTGAAGGACTACGCGCGCCTCTTTCCGGAGTTCGAGGCGGCCAACCCCTACACACAGGCACAACTGCTCACCGCCACGGAGCGGTTCGGCGAGGTCGACGCTTTCGTCTCCATGGCCTACAAGAGCGGCGGCCGGACCATGACGCTCGGCAGCGTCAACCTCGTGCACAACGGATTCTCCCAGCGCGGCGGATTCAGGCCCGTGCATGCCAATCTCTACAAGGGAAACGGCCGGGTCCGGCACGAGAGCCACATCATCCAGCAGGGTCCCTTCCAAGCGATCCACTACCACTCGCTGCAGACGCTGGGCGACCAGGACACCGACTCAGCCGACCCCCACCACGTCGGCGGGCGGGGGCACATCGAGGTCCACGTCTTCCGCAACAGCAGTTTCGACACGCGCTGGAAGAAGTACGAGACGCTCGACTACGACGCCCTCACCACAGTCTCGGAGTCCGGGCCCGAGGAGCCCACGCAGTCGGCCTCCCGCCGCCGGGCGGTGCAGGAGTTCCTGGAGTACGTCAACGGCCGCCGGGCCAGGGAGGAGATGTCTTCCGAGCTCACAGACCACCGGCGTGGCGCCACCCTCATGGCCGGCACGTACCTCTCGGCGGCCCAGCAGTGGGTCGACGGACCCCCCGTGGCCCGGCTCGACTTCCGGCCGCACGGCGGGGGCTGCACGGGCGCCGCCGGCCATCCGGCCGGCCCGGGCGCATGCGCCCTGATGGACGTGTTCCTGTGACCCGGGCCACCGGGTATCTTTCCGCCCTCGCCATGCCCGCTCCCGAGGAGCTGCTGGGCGACGCCCTGCCCGCCGTACTCGCCGACTGCCGGGTCCAGGTCGGAGACATCGGCGCGATCACGCGGCTCACGGGCGGCAACGTCAGCCATGTCTTCCGTGTGGAGGGAGCACGCGGCAGCGTCGTGCTCAAGGTGCGCGCTGCCACGTTCGCCCGCATCCCGTCACTGCGCACCGACCCCGCCCTCATCGCCGACGAACGGCGGGCCCTTGAGGTGTACGGCGCGCTGGTGCCCTCGATGTTCCCGAGGGTCCTGGCGTTCCACCCGCACGCGCACGCCATGGTCATGACCGACGTGTTC
Organism: Streptomyces sp. NPDC097981; assembly: GCF_040302565.1. NCBI lineage: Bacteria > Bacillati > Actinomycetota > Actinomycetes > Kitasatosporales > Streptomycetaceae > Streptomyces > Streptomyces sp. NPDC097981. The sequence continues at coordinate 373,668 of NZ_JBEORW010000001.1, read as the reverse complement.
CCTGACCGGCGCAACTACGAGGATCACCTCCACGAGAGGTCCGGCACCCCGGACGAACTCGGTCGCCTCGGCGCGGCAGTGCGTCACGTCCACGAGGCGACGAAGGACGTACGCGTTCCCATCCGCTCCCAGGACGACCTCTGGTTTCGGGACCACACCTTCGACTACTGCCTGCGGGCGAGCGGACACCCCGTGCTGGAGCGGGTCTGCGGGGAACTGCGCGCCCAGGTGCCGCAGCGGCTCGTGCTGGGGGACCTGGCGCCGAAGAACCTCAGCCTGGCGCACGGCCGGGTCGCGTTCTGTGATCTCGACAACGTGCACCGCAGCCGGCCGGCCTTCGACCTGGGGTACCTGCTGGCACACATCCTGCTGCACCACATCAACCGGCCGGAACACCTTCCGGCACTCGTGTCCGCGCTGCTCGACGCCTACTACGCCGACCGGCCGCCCAGCATCCGCACACGGACGCTGGTGGCGACGGTGGCCGCCGGGGTGATCTTCTACCGTCTCGACAACTCCACGGTTCCGTACCGCCTGACCACCTCGGAGGTGCAGGGCCGGCAGCTCCGCCGCCGGGTGGCTCACCTGCTGGACCGCGACGCCGTCACGCCGGAGAGCCTGAACGACGCGGTGGCGGGTGCGGCATGAACCGTGTCGGGACCCAGCCGCTGCACGACGAGACCCGACATGCGCTTGAGGCATTGCGCGCCTTCGGCTACCAGATCCAGGACATCCAGGAGATCGCCCGCGATCAGCGGGCGTTCGCCGTGCGTCTGTCCTCCCGGCGGCGGGTCCTCACTCCCGGAGTGCACTTCACGTCCGAGACGGTGGAACTCGGCGGCGGAGCGTTCACCAACGCCCACACCCTCAGCCTCGACCTGGAATCGGTGCGTGTCGACGTGGTCTCGGACGCGGATGGTTTCCATCTGCGTGACCAGTGCGCCGCGGACGGCGTCGTCGCGGCCGTGAACGGCTCCTTCTCCTACATCTCGGACGATCCGGCCCATCAGCCCGCCGAACCGTGCCTGGACTTCTGCTGCCGCGCGGGAACGACCGTGAGCCTGCCGACCGTGACGAAGCCCGCGTTCCTTGTGCACGGCGGCCGGCTGACAGTGCGGACACTGCCCGCGACCGGGACCCTGCGCATCGACGACCGCTTGTTCGACTGGATCGGATCCAAGGAGCCCCGGGCGTCGGCCGCCGTCCGAAACGGCACGCTGGCCGTCTTCGGCGCCGCCAACTGCCGTATCAGGTACGCCGACCACCCGCGGACCGGCTTCATCCGCTTCGTGCTGCCCGAGGAGAACACCACCCCGAAGGCCCGGGGGGTCGTCGACGCGGTGGTGTCACGCACCGCGGTCGGCAACCATGTGATCAGCAGCGTCCACCCCGGTGGAGGAGCGGAACTCTTCGCCGGGAGTTTCATACTGCGGGCCGGGGCGGCGCATGCACGGGAGCTCCGTGCGGGCGCCCGAGTGGACCTGTCCACCATCGCCGGACTCCCGGCCGACCGGCTGTCGAGCGGCGTCTCGCTGGGCCCGAGCGTTGCCGACGCGGCGGCCGGCACCGTCCCGGCGTACGACGGATCCCTGGGAGTCTCCCCGTTCCGCGACGTGCGGAATTCCCGCACGCTCGTCTGGACAACCGGGCGCGAGATCGTCTTCCGGATCTACGACGGCGCCCCGCTGACCGATTCCTTTCGCGGTGTCTCCCCCACCGAAGTGGCCGGCCTGTTGGGCCGGGAGGGGATCGCCCTGCGCGATGCCCATCACCTGGACGGAGGCCAGTCCTCGAAGATCGTGTTCCGGGATGGAGGACGTACCGGGGTTGTGGGCAACCTGCACTACCTCAAGTGGCCCCGGGAACCCGAAACGGAGTTTTGCTGGCGCGGTGTGGAGGGGCGCCTCCTCAACAGCTGCTTCGTACTCCGACGCATCTAACGGAACGCCACACGGCAGATCCACCCGAGTCAGAGGAGCCATCAGTGCGTGTAGTCGTCGTCGGCCAGGGATATGTGGGACTCCCGCTCGCGCTCCGCGCGGCCGAGGCCGGACACCAGGTCATCGGTTATGACACGGACGAATGGAAGGTGAAGCGGCTGGCCGACGGGGAGTCGTACATCAACAGCATTCCGGGCGGTGACATCGCGCCTCTCCTGGCCAACGGAACCTATCGGCCCACCAGCGACGAGAACGAGCTCAGAGGCTTCGACATCGCCGTGATCAGCGTCCCGACCCCGTTGCGCGACGGGACGCCGGACCTCGGAAGCGTCGAGAGCGCCGCGAGCATGCTGGCCCGCGTCCTCAGCCCGGGCGCGACGATCGTGCTGGAGTCGACCACGTACCCCGGCACCACCACGGGCGTCGTGGGCCCCCTCATCGAATCCCGGTCGGGCATGGTGGCCGGCCGGGACTTCCACTTGGGTTTCAGCCCGGAACGGATGGCCCCGCAGCAGCCCGAGTGGGGCCTGCACAACACGCCCAAGCTCGTCTCGGGCATCGACGAAGCGTCACTTGATGCCGTGGATGCCTTCTACCGGACAGTGGTGGGCCAGACGGTGAGGGTGTCCGGTTGCGCGGAAGCCGAACTGGCCAAGCTCCTGGAGAACACGTTCCGCTTCGTCAACATCGCTCTCGTCAACGAACTCGCCGTCCACAGCCACGCCCTCGGGGTCGACGTGTGGGAGGCCATCGAGGCGGCCGCATCCAAGCCCTTCGGCTTCATGAAGTTCACCCCGGGGCCGGGAGTCGCGGGGCACTGTCTGCCGATCGACCCCCACTACCTCTCGTGGTGGGTCGAGCGGGGCGTCGGCCGGCGCTTCCGGATCGTCGACTCCGCGTACGACGTGAACCACGACATGCCGCTGTACGTGGCGAGGCGCGTGGCGGAAGGCCTGAACTCCCGGGCGCGGTCCGTCCACGGAGCACGGGTGCTGCTGCTGGGCCTGGCCCGGCGGAACACCGACGACGTGCGGGAGTCGCTCACCGCCCGGGTCATCCGAGAGCTCAGGAGGCTCGGCGCCGACGTGTACGTCGCGGACCCGCACGTGCCCGCCGAGGCCCCCGGCACGCGCGAGGCCCTCGAAGGGGCCCGCCAGGTTGAGGCCACCCCGGCCGAACTCGCCGGCGCGGACGTGGTGGTCGTGCTTGAGGACCACGACTCCTTCGACTTCGCCGAGGTCGTCCAGCACGCCGGCTACGTCTTCGACTGCCGCCGACGCACGCACGGCTCGCAGGTCGAAATTCTCTGACCGGGCCGTCACCGGCACCCGGCAATCCCCGCTCCCCATCCGCGGGACGACCACCCGTGAGGAGAAGAACGTGCGCATCACCTCGCTCGGCCACGCCGGGCTCCTTCTTGAGACCGCCGGCGGCCGGATCGTGTGCGACCCCTGGTTCAACCCGGCCTTCTACGAGTCGTGGATACCGTTCCCCGACAACAGCGGCATCGACCCGCGGGAGTTCGCCGACGCCGAGTACCTGTACGTCTCCCATCTGCACCGCGATCACTTCGATGCGAAGTTCCTGCGCGAGCACATGTCCAAGGACACCACCGTCCTCCTGCCCGACTACCCGGTGCCCGAACTGCGCCACGAGCTGGAGTCGTTGGGGTTCCGGAACTTCGTCCAGACCCGTAACAACGAGGTCGTCGAGCTCGACGGAGGCCTGCGCATCCTCACCAACGCCCTGACGAAGCCGGCCAAGAGCCCGGTCGGCGACTCCGGGCTGGTCGTCGACGACGGCCGGGTCCGGATCTACAACCAGAACGACTCCCGTCCCGTCGAGACCGTGCCCATTGCCCAGCTCGGTCCGCTCCACGGACATTTCGTGCAGTTCACCGGCGCGAACTGGTATCCCGTGGTGTACGACTTCGCCGACGAGGAGATGGCCGCCGTCGGACGCCGCAAGCGGTACAACGGCATGGCCCGAGCGGTGAACTTCATCGAGCAGTACGGCGCCGCCCAGATCTTCCCCTTCGCCGGCCCGACCACCTTCCTGGACGACGACCTGTTCGATCTGAACGACCTGGCGGACGACGACACCAATGTCTTCCCGGACCAGTTCGTCTTCCTGCGCTTCATGCAGGAGCAGGGCCATCAGCACGGCCATCTCTTCCTGCCCGGCACGGTCGTCACCCTCGCGCCGGACGGCACCGCGGACGTCGAGCAGGTCCCGGAGGCCGAGATCGCCCGGATCAGGGACGATCGCCGCGGCTACCTCCTGGACTACAAGCACAAGGTGCAACCGCTGATCGACGCCGGCAAGGCCGCGCTGCCGGCCGACCGCAGCGACCTGCTCGGTCAGCTCCAGGAATGGGTGGAACCCCTCCTGGCGATCGCCGGCAACATCTGCGCCGAGATCAACGGACGCGTGCTGCTGGAGGTCGTGGACGATGACGGCTGCGAGCAGATGATTTTCGACTTTCTCGACCGCCGGATCGCGCGGTACGCAGGAGAGGAGTGGCGCGACCGGTTCCGGGTGGCCAGGCCCTTGGTGGAGGACCTGGTCCGGCGGCGGGTGGCGGACTGGGCGAACGAACTCTTCCTGTCCTGCCGGTTCGAGGCCTCCCGCAAGGACGGCTACAACGAGTTCGTCTTCACGTTCTTCCAGTGCCTGTCGACCGAGCGCATGACCTTCGTCGAGAGCTGCTTCGAGGAGTCGGCGGGCAGCAAGGACTTCGCGCGGGCGGGCGACCGAGTCATCCAACGCAAGTGCCCGCACATGGACGCGGATCTGGTCGCCTTCGGCACGGTCGACGACGGGATCCTGACCTGCCAGATGCACGGCTGGGAGTTCGACCTCGCGACCGGCAAATGCCTGGTGGGCGACGGCCGGCGCCTGATCTCAAGGCCGCTGCGCACCGACGCCGAAGGAGCGGCGGCAGACGCTGCCCACCCCGCTGTCGACGACGGCACAGAACTCAGTGGCTGAAGCCACCGGTACTCGGGAACCAGGCGTGCGGGTCCCCGGCTACCGGACGGCTCACGGGCTGAGATCGCTCGAACTTGGAATTACTCATGCCTGAGGCCGGCAGTATACCTGGGCGTCCGATGATCAAGGCGCTCACCGGAATCCGGGGAATCGCGGCGGCCTGGGTTGTTCTTTTCCATTTCCGAGTCACCGTATTCGGCCTGCTGCCGATCACCGGGCATGTGAGGAAGTGGCTGGATTCCGGCTGCGAGAAGTGATGACGGCTAACCGCGATCGTTCATGAAGGGGCGACGTGTACTCCCGGCGCCGCTGCAACGGTCTGCACGTCCCGGTCGGCCGTCCGCAGGTCCGTCAGGCTTCGCGCTGCATCTGCGGACCGTCGCTGCCCGCTGCCGACGGCCCGCAGAGGTTAGAAGATGGATTATGAGCAACTACCTGGGAGACCTCCGGCGCTGGCTGCTCGGCTCGGCCACGAGTCCCTCCGCTCCCCCTTGGCCTTCCCGCTCAGGACACCACCGGGAGCGCCAGGAGCACGCCCCGCCCCCCAGGACGGGGGCGCGGCGGCCGCAGCGTCTCTCCGCCCTCCTGAGCGCCCGCAGCGTGGCCGGCGAGGTGTTCCTCCTCCAGCTGGCCGTCGTGGTCCTTCTCGTCGCCGCCGCGGTCGCGGCCCTCGTGGTGCAGGCCCGGAGCTCCGCCATGCTGGACGCACGGCACCGCACCCTCGCCGCCGCCGGAACGTTCGCGGAGTCTCCGGGGATCGTCGCCGCCCTGCGCAGCGCCCACCCCAGCGCGGTGCTCCAGCCGAGCGCCCAGGCAGCCCGGAAGATCTCCGGGGTCGACGGCATCAACGTGTACACGCTCGACGGGGTCACCCTCGCCCACAGCGACCCGCGGCAGATCGGCAAGCGCGTCGTCGGCCCCTTCGCCAAGGCAGCGGCCGGCAAGTCCTTCACCGAGACGTTCGCCGGGTCCCTGGGGCAGTCCGTGGTCTCGGTGGTCCCCGTCAAGGACGCCGACGGCAACGTCATCGCCGTCGTCTCCTCCCCGGTCACGGTCCAGAACGTCCAGAGCATGGTGAACGGGCAGCTGCCGGTCGTCCTCGGCAGCGCAGCCGCGGTGCTCGCCCTGTCCGCGGGCGGCACCGCTCTGGTGAGCCGCCGGCTGCTGCGCCGGACCCATGGCCTGGGACCGGCCGAGATGACAAGGATGTACAAGCACCACGACGCGGTGCTGCACGCGGTCCGGGAGGGCGTGCTGATCGTCGGCGACGGCGGACGACTGCTGCTGGCCAACGACGAGGCGCGCCGGCTGCTGGATCTGCCGGTGGACGCGGAAGGGCGCCCCGTCACGGACCTGGGACTGGAGGAGGGGATCGCCGAGCCGATCGCATCGGGCCGTTCTGCGACCGACGAGGTGCACATGGCAGCCGATCGGCTACTGGCGGTGAACATCCGGCCCACCGCCCCTTACGGGTCCGCCGGTACCGTCGTCACGCTGCGCGACACCACCGAGCTGCGGGCGCTGTCCGGCAGGGCAGAGGTGGCCCGCGAGCGCCTGAAGCTGCTCTACGACGCCGGGGTGCAGGTGGGAACGACACTGGACGTCGAGCGCACTGCGGAGGAACTGGCGGAGGTGGCGGTCCCGCGGTTCGCCGACGTGGTCACGGTCGACCTGCTGGACCCGGTACTGCGCGGCGAGGAGCCGCCCGAACTGAACACCGAGATGCGCCGCGCCGCCGCCGTCGGCCTTCAGGGCGACCACCCGCTCTACCCCGTCGGCAAACTGATCCGGTTCGTTCCCACCAGCCCCATGGCCGCCGGGCTGGCGGGCGGCCATGCGGTCCTGGAGGCGGACCTGCGCACCGCGCAGCCTTGGCGGGCCCAGGACCCGGCCAACGCCCTGAAGATCCTGGACCGCGGCATCCACTCCCTGATCGCCGTGCCCCTGCGGGCCCGGGGCGTCGTGCTGGGGATGGCCGGCTACTGGCGGGGGCAGGACTCCCCGCCGTTCGACGAGGAGGACGTGACCTTCGCCGAGGAGCTGACCGCTCGGGCGGCACTGTCCGTCGACAATGCCCGCCGTTACACCCGCGAGCACACCGTGGCCGACACCCTGCAGCGCAGTCTGCTGCCCCGGGGCGTACCGGAGCAGTCCGCCGTCGAGGTCGCGCACCGCTATCTGGCCGCCCAGGCCGGTGTGGGCGGCGACTGGTTCGACGTCATCCCGCTGCCCGGCGCCCGGGTGGCGCTGGTGGTCGGCGACGTCGTCGGCCACGGTCTGCACGCCGCCGCCACCATGGGCCGCCTGCGCACCGCCGTGTACAACTTCTCCACCCTCGACCTGCCTCCGGACGAGCTTCTGAGCCACCTGGACGAGCTGGTCGCCCACATCGACACCGACGAGCAGGAGTGGCCGGGAATCACCGGAGCCACCTGCCTGTGTGCCGTCTACGATCCCGTCTCGGGGCAGGTGACGGCCGCCACCGCCGGGCATCCGGGCCCTGCTCTGGTCCGCCCCGACGGCACCGTGTCCTTCCCCGAGGTGCCGGTCTCCCCACCGCTCGGGCTGGGCGCGGGTCTGCCCATGGAGACCGCGGAGCTGGCCCTGCCCGAGGGCTCCCTGCTGGCGCTCTTCACCGACGGGCTGATCGAGAGCCGCGACCGCGATCCGGACGCGGGCCTGGCAGCGCTGCGCGCCGCCCTTGCCGGGCCCGCCCGCACCCCGGAGGAAACCTGCACCGCGGTGATCGACGCGGTGCTGCCCACCAGGCCCAGCGACGACGTCGCGCTGCTGGTGGCCCGCACCCGCCGACTGGACCCCGCACGGATCGCCGAGTGGGACGTGCCCCCCGACCCTGCGGCCGTGTCCCGAGTGCGCAGCGCCTGCGCCCGCCGACTGGCGGACTGGGGCCTTGAGGACATCGCCTTCACCACGGAACTCATCCTCAGCGAACTGATCACCAACGCCATCCGCTACGGAACCGAGCCCATCCGGGTGAGGCTGCTGTACGACCGCAGCCTGATCTGCGAGGTCTCCGACGGGTCCAGCACCTCCCCGCACCTGCGCCAGGCCGCGGACACCGACGAGGGCGGCCGCGGCCTGTTCCTCGTCGCGCAGTTCGCCCAGCGCTGGGGCACCCGCTACACCGCTCGCGGCAAGATCATTTGGAGCGAGCAGACCCTCCATGGCGGGGAGGCGCCGCCTGTGACGGTTCCGGGGGAGGCACTCCTGGCCGGGTGGGACGACGAGCCGCTCTGAGAACGCACCGGTACGGCAGCCGCGGGAACGGCAGCGGACACCGCGGGCTCGGACTGCGCCGCCGAGGCCATCGAACGTACGCTGGTCCCGACCGGTACGCGACCGCCCGCCATGGAGCCTTTGTGCCCGCACCTCGTCTCCGGACAGCCGCCGTCGCCGTCTGCCTGGCCCTCGCGGCGGCGGCCCTCGGCGCCTGCGGGGGCAAGCCCACCACCGCGCCCAGAGCACCCGCGGTGGCCACCTCCGCCGCGGACGCCGGCGGCATGGCGGCGCTGACCGCAGCGGCGAAGAAGGAGGGCTCGCTCAACACGATCGCGCTCCCGAGCGACTGGGCCAACTACGGCGCACTGATCGACGGCTTCGAGAAGAAGTACGGGATCAAGGTCGCGGTGGAAAATCCGGAGGGTACCAGCCAGGACGAGATCAACGCCTTGAAGGAGCACAGGGGCGAGGGCCGTGCCCCCGACGTGATCGACGTGGGGGGCTCCTTCGCCCACTCCGCGGCCAAGCAGGGCCTGCTCGCGCCGTACAAGGTCGCGGCGTGGGACGGCATCCCCGAGGAACAGAAGGACCCACACGCCCGCTGGTACAACAATTACGGCGGCTACATCTCGATCGGCTGTGACGCCAAGCGCGTCAAGACCTGCCCCGCGACCTTCGCCGATCTGCGCAAGCCCGAGTACAAGGGCAAGGTCGCGCTCGACGGCGACCCGAGGAAGTCCAACTCCGCCTTCGCCGGCGTGTACGCGGCGGCCCTGGCGAACGGGGGTTCCTTCGACGACATCCAGCCCGGCATCGACTTCTTCGCCGAGCTCAGCAAGAACGGCAACTTCATCCCGGTCGAATCCACCTCGGCCACGATCGAGAAGGGCCAGACCCCGATCAGCATCGACTGGGATTTCCTCAACCTCGGATACGCCGACGAATTCCGGAAGAAGGGCGCGGACGTCGACTGGCGGACCGCGATCCCCTTCGACGGCAGCTTCGCCGAGTACTACGCCAACGGGGTGAACAAGGACGCCCCGCACCCCGCGGCGGCACGTCTGTGGCAGGAGTACGTCTTCAGCCCGGAAGGACAGAACATCCGCCTCGGCGCCTATGCACGCCCCGTCCTCATGAACGCCATGGCGGAGGACGGCACCCTCGACAAGGCTGCGGCGGAGAATCTGCCGACGGTCGAGGGCACGCCGACGTTTCCGACGGAGGCGCAGCGGGAGAAGGCGAGAGAGACCGTCAACCGCAACTGGGCCGAGGCCGTCTCGGGATGAGGGCCCGGCGCCGGGCTCGCCGTGCCGCATCGCCGGCGCAACGTCGGGGTCAGCCGTCGCCGGGGGCGCGCAGGGCAAGGATCGCCATGTCGTCGTGGCCGTCGCTGGGGTGGCGATCGGCCAGTGCCCGGACGAAGTCCTGCAGCGGCAACGCCGCGTGAGCCGTGGCGAGTTCGGCGAGCGCGTCCAGACATTCGTCGACCGGCCGGGCGCGGTGCTCGACGAGTCCGTCGGTGAAGAACACCACGGTGGCCCCCGCAGGCACGGAGCAGAAGTGGTCCGGGCGGTGCTGTTCGGTGCTCACCCCGAGCGGCACGCCGGGCTCCGCCTGCAGGTACTCCGCGCGCCCGTCGGAGGTGAGCAGCAGTGGGGGCAGATGGCCTGCTGTGCTCCACTGCATCCTCCAGCCCGGTCCCTCGTATTGGATGCGGGCCAGGCAGGCAGTGGTGACGGGGTTGTCGGTGGTGGCCTCCAGGGTGCGGTCGAGTTGCGTGAGGACCCCGCTCGGCGGGGTGCGGCGGTCGTAGAGCAGGGCGCGCAGCATGCTGCGCGTCTGGGCCATGGAGGCTGCCGCCCGCAGGTCGTGGCCGACGACGTCGCCGATGACGGCGGTGCAGACGCCGTCGGGCAGCATGATGGCGTCGTACCAGTCTCCGCCGATGTGGTCGGGTTCGGAGGCCGGCCTGTAGATGGCGGCGGAGGCGAAGGGGTGCAGGTCGGGCAGGGTCGGCAGGAGGAGGCGTTGGAAGTGCTCGGCGCCGGCGCGGATCTGTCCGAACAGGCGGGCGTTCTCGATCGCGATGCCGACCACGCCGGCCAGTGCGACGACGATCTCCTCGTCGGCACGGTCGAAAGGCCGGCCGTCGCGCCGCTCGGACAGGTAGAGATCGCCGTAGATCGTGCCGCGGACCCTGACAGCGGCCCCGAGGAGGGTGCGCATGTGCGGGTGGCCGGGAGGGAAGCCCACAGAGGAAGGGTGGGAAGGGATGTCCTCGACCCGCATGGGTTCGGGGTGGTGAATGAGGTGTCCCAGCACGCCGCGGCCACGCGGAAAGTCGATCCCGGCCAGGTCGGACCGCTCGGACTCGGACAACCCGGCGGTGATGAACTGGTCGAGGTGCTCACCTGATTCGTGCAGCACGCCCAGCGCTCCGTATCGAGCGCCCACCAGACCCATGGCAGTGGTGACAATACGGTGCAGCACCTCGGAAAGTTCCAACTCCTGGGTGATGGCCAGCACCGCATCCAGCAGGCCCTGCAGCTGGTCCTTGGCTCTGGCCGATTGCCGCAGCTGCTCGTCGATCCGCTCCAGCTCGGCTTCCAGGCGGTGGTTCAGCCCACGGCCGCGCCATGGCCACGGGCGCTTGGACTGCTCCGCCATCACCGCCGCCCGGCAACCCGCGTCCGCGGCGACGCCACAGGATCCGCCTGGCGGTGGCGGCGAATCCGCTCATGGGACCACCTGCGCGAGCAGTGCACTCGGCCCCCTGACACGAACAGCGATCGACAGGACCACAGCGTCACACGACTGTCTGCTCGACCCGCCCATTGGTCCGTGCGTGGCATGTCGCGTCCGAGCCGGTGAAGGAATCGGATCACCCGCGACCGTTCCCGGGCCCCGGTCCGGCGACGGCCTGTACGCGGTCGACGAAGGTCAGCGGGTGGTGCCGCTCGGACAGCCGGCGCCGGTGCCTCGTAGGGCGGCGAGGAAGTCGGCGGGTGTGACCAGGCGCAGACCCTGCTTGTGGGCGGTGCGGATGTCCCCACGGGTGGGGTAGGAGTGGTCGGCCCCCGCGCACCGGGCGGCACAGCTGCCCCGTCCAGGTACAGGCCGCCAAAACCCCGCGCTGAGCCGGCGCGGCCACGAGGACAGGGTGCGCAGCGCCGGAGGGCTCCCGGGCATCAGCTCCCCGCCTGCCGTGCAGGTCGAGGGCGGTTTCTCGCGCGTACCCCCGCCTCTGCGCCGTGCAGGGGCGGGCCCGGCCCAGGCAGCCGCCCCGTCGCCCGGCCCGGGCCGGTCCGCTCGGCCCGGAAGGGGCGCGGCCCCGGTGCGGCTCGACCCACGCTGCACAAGCAGTGACGCAGAGCGATAATTGCACCCGTACGGAGAGAGCCGGTCCGCAGATCCGGAAGTGGGGCTCAGCGATGCACGACCCGGTGTTCCACGATGCCTCCGGCGTGCTTGCGGAACCGGGCGACGAGACCTACGCCCTCCTGGACGCGCGCGGCGTGGTGATCGGCTGGGGCCCGGGGGCGGAGCGGCTGCTCGGTTACACGGCCCGGGAGGTGCACGGGCGGCGCGGGGCGGATCTGCTGGTCGCGCGCTCGGAGCTCGGTCAGGCGGTCCTGCGGCACCGGAACGGGCACGGGGTCGAGGTGGCGCTCCACGCGCGTCCCATGGTGAGCACGACCGGTGAGCGGCAGTGGCTGATCCAGGCGACGGACACCGACGCCACGCGCCGGCGCGAACTCGGCGAGGCCCTGATCAGGGGGCTGTTCACCGAGTCCCCTTTCCTCATCGACGTCTTCGACACGCAACTGCGCTTCATCGCGCAGAACGACGCCCTGCTGCGCGGCGCGGGCTTCTCGAACGAGGAGTTCGTCGGGCGCACGATGTCCGAGGTGGCACCGCCCGATCTGCTGGACATGGCGGCCCTCGAAGCGCGGCAACGCCGTGTCCTGGAGACCGGCGAGGCCATGGTCCAGACCGAGGTGCACGGCCTCGTTCGCGGTGATCCCGACCGGCACCACGTCTGGTCGGAGACCATCCTTCCGCTGCGGAGCAGCTCCGGCGATCTGATCGCGCTGGCGCACGCCGTGACCGATGTGACCGAACGGGTGCGGGCCCGCGAACGGTTGGCGCTGGTCAACGACGCGACCACGCGCATCGGCACCACGCTGGACGTCCTGCAGACCGCGCAGGAGCTCGTCGACGTGGCCGTCCCGGAGTTCGCCGACCACGCCTACGTCAACCTGGTCGCCCCTCTCTTCGGCGGCGAGGAGCCGGTGGCCGACGCCGTGAGCGAGGCCGTGGCACTGCTGCGCGCGGCGAGTTCCCCGATGCCCGGCGGCCCGGCGGTCGCGACGGGCGAGGCCGACCCTTTCACCTCGGGTCCCGGCTCCCTGTTCACCCGTGCCATGGCCGGCGGCGAACCGCTGCTGCTGACGGGCGAGGAGCTGATCGCGGAGGTCGCTCCGGTCGCCCCCCGGCAGGCCGAGCTGGTGCGTGCGTACGGAGTCCATTCGTGGCTGCTGGTGCCGATGTCCGCCCGCGGGGCGGTGCTGGGCGCCGCGGTGTTCGCACGCCATGCGCGCGCCCAGGGGTTCGAGCCGGACGACGTCCTGCTGGCCGAGGAGCTCGCGGCGCGCGCGGCGGTGTGCATCGACAACGCGAGCCGCTACTCGCGGGAGCGGACGGCGGCCCTGGCCCTGCGGCGCAGCCTGCTGCCCCAGCGGCTTCCCGTGCTCGGCGCGCTGGAGGCGGTGACCCGCTACCTTCCGGCCCACGGTCAGGCGGAGCTGGGCGGGGCCTGGTACGACGTGATCCCGCTCTCGGGGGCACGGGTGGCCCTGGTGGTCGGCGACGCGCAGGGGCACGGCTTGAACGCGGCGGTGACGATGGGCCGGCTGCGGACCGCGATGCGGACCCTCGCGGACCTCGATCTCTCGCCCGACGAGCTGCTCTCGTACATGGACGACCAGATCCACCGGTTCGTGGACGAGCACGGGCAAGGCGACGGCAGCGGGGCGCACCCCGGCGGGGCGGTCGGGACGACCTGCGTGTACGCCGTCTTCGATCCGATCTCGCGGCAGTGCGCCGTGGCCTGCGCGGGCCATCCGCCGCCGGTGCTCGCCCCGGTGGCCGGGGAGCCCGCGATCGTCGCCCTGCCCGCCGGGCCGCCGCTCGGCTTCGGCGGGTCGCCGTTCGAGAGCGCCGAGATGACGCTGAACGACGGGGACGTACTGGTCCTGTACACCCACGGCCTGGTCGCGGCGCCGGACCGGGACGTCGACCTCGGCCTCGAACGGCTCCCGGAGGCGCTGTCGGACATCGCGCCCGCCCCGGCGACCGGCCCCGGGCGCCACGGCACCGGGCTGGACGAGGCCTGCGACGCGGTGATCGGCCGGCTGCTGCCGGTGCTTCCGCAGAACGACGTGGCGGTGCTGATGGTGCGCCTGCACGAGCTGGTGGCGGAGCACCACGTCACATGGGACCTGCCGGCCGAGCCCGCGGTCGTGGGCCGCGCCCGGACCCTCGCGACGCGGCAGCTGGCCGTGTGGGGCCTGGAGGAGCTGGGGTTCACCACGGAGCTGGTGGTCAGCGAGCTGGTCACCAACGCGATCCACTACGGCAGTCCGCCGATCCAGCTGCGGCTGATCCGCGACCGCGAGCTGATCTGCGAGGTCTCGGACGGCAGCAGCACCTCCCCGCACGTGCGGCGCGCGGAGGAGACCGACGAGGGAGGGCGGGGGCTGTTCATGGTGGCTCAGCTCGCGCAGCTCTGGGGTACCCGCTACCACGCCCGGGGCAAGACCATCTGGGCCGGACAGCCCTTCCCCGAGGGGTTCCTGGAGGCGGCGGACGCCGCTGCCGGCGCCCCTTCCGGCTGAACCCGCGCCCGTGCCCCCGGCCGCCGTGGCGGCCGGGGGCACGGGCCTGCGTGACCGGACCGACTAGTCCGCCAGAGCCCGCTGGTACGCCGCCACCGGTACGGGGGCGTAGCCCGTGGGCCGGGTGGTGAACGTGCCCCGGCCCTGGCTGCGGCTGCGCAGCCGGGACGCGTAGCCGAAGAGTTCGGCCAGCGGCACGGTGGCGGTGACCGCCGTGGTCCCCGTCCTCGCGGCCGAGCCCGAGACCCGGCCGCGCCGCGCGGCCAGGTCGCCCAGCACCCCGCCGACGGAGTCGTCGGGTACGGTCACCACGACCTCGACCACCGGTTCCAGCAGCTCCATCGCGGCGGCGCGCAGGGCCTCGCGGAGCGCGAACCTGCCCGCCGCCCGGAACGCCATCTCCGAGGAGTCCTTGGGATGCGTGGCCCCGTCGGTCAGGGTCACCCGCAGCCCGGTCACCGGATGCCCGCCGAGGGGGCCCTCGGCGAGCGCGTCCCGGCAGCCCGACTCCACCGCGCGGACGTACTCCTGCGGCACCCGCCCGCCGACGACGGCCGACCGGAAGTCGAACGCGTCGTCGCCGCCCGCGGCCCCGTCGAGGGGCTCGACGTCGAGGACCACATGGGCGAACTGACCGGCGCCGCCGTCCTGCTTGACGTGCCGGTACACCAGCCCCGACACCCCGCGCGCAACGGTCTCCCGGTAGGCCACCCGCGGGCGGCCCACGGTGACGTGCAGTCCGTGGCTGCGGCGGATCTTCTCCACCGCGACCTCCAGGTGCAGCTCGCCCATCCCCGACAGGACCGTCTGGCCCGTCTCCGGATCCGTCCGGACCACGAGCGACGGGTCCTCCTCGACCAGTGCGGCCAGCGCCGAGGACAGCCGGCCGGCCTCGGTGCTGCTGCCCGCCTCGACCGCCACGGACACCACCGGTGCGGCGGCCTTGGGCGGTTCGAGGACGAGCGGGGCGTCCGGTGCGCACAGCGTGGACCCGGCGCGGGTGCCCTTGAGTCCGACCACGGCGACGATGTCCCCGGCCTCGGCCCGGTCCACTTCGGCGTGGCGGTCGGCCTGGACGCGCAGGATCCGTCCGATCCGCTCGGTCCGGCCGGTGCCCGCGTCCAGCACGGTCTCCCCCTTCCTCAGCGTTCCCGAGTACACACGCAGGCAGGTCAGCCGTCCGGTCGCCGTCGCGCTCACCTTGAAGGCCAGCCCGGCGAAGGGCGCCGACGGGTCGGCGGCCCGTTCCTCCACCGCCGCGCCGTGTGTTCCCCGTACCGGCTGCATGTCGGCCGGCGAGGGGAGGTAGGACACGACGGCGTCCAGCAGCGGCTCGATCCCGCGGTTGCGGTAGGCCGAGCCGCACAGCACGACGACCCCTTCGCCGCTCCGCGTCAGGTCGCGCAGCGCGGCGGTCAGCGTGGAGGCGGAGAGCGCCGACGTGGCGCAGTACTCCTCCAGGGCGGCCGGGTGGAGTTCCGCCACCCGCTCCTCCAGCAGCCGGCGGCGGCTGCGCGCTTCCTCGTACAGGGCATCGGGTACGGCACCCGCCTCGTACGAGTCCTGCCCGGCGTCCCAGACGAGCGCCCGCATGTGGACGAGGTCCACCGTCCCGCGGAAGCCGTCCTCCTGCCCGATGGGCAGCTGGACGAGCAGCGGGACCACGTGGAGCCGCTCCTGTACGGACGCGACCGCCCGGTCGAGATCGGCGCCGACGCGGTCCATCTTGTTGACGAACACGATGCGCGGCACGCCGTGGCGGTCGGCCTGCCGCCATACCGTCTCGCTCTGCGGTTCGACGCCCGCGACGGCGTCGAACACCGCGACCGCCCCGTCGAGTACGCGCAGGGAGCGCTCCACCTCGTCGGAGAAGTCGACGTGTCCCGGTGTGTCGATCAGGTTGACGCGGTGGCCGTCCCAGGTGCAGCTGACGGCTGCGGCGAAGATCGTGATGCCGCGGTCGCGCTCCTGGGGGTCGTAGTCGGTGACGGTCGTGCCGTTGTGGACCTCGCCCCGTTTGTGGGTGGTCCCGGTGGTGTAGAGGATCCGCTCCGTGACGGTCGTCTTCCCGGCGTCGACGTGCGCGAGGATGCCGAGATTGCGGACGGTGGTCGAGGTGTGCAGGTGGGTGCGCATGGCCCGAGGTCTTTCTGGAAGGTCGAGAAGAGGGCAGCGCGATTTCCGGACGATGCGGGGCTCGGGGAGGGCAGGTCGGTCACGGGGCCGGGACCCGCCCGGGTCACACCCGGGCGGGCGCGGCCGGCTCGCCTGCCGGACCGAGGGCCGTGGTTTCGTCGCGGACATCCGATGGCGGCCGCGCAGCCGTCATCGGGAAGACGTAGACACCGGGATCACGTCGTACCGGGACCGGGGAACGAAGACGGCGATGCGGTGACACATGGCCTGGCTCCCCTCACTGGATTCACACGAGTCGCTCTCGACTCGCCCGGCTCGCTAGATGACGTGCGCACCACGTCCCCGTGGCGGCACGAGAGCGAGTGTAGTGAGACGACAGCGGCCCGGCACCGCAATTGTTCGCGGGCCGGGCCGGACGCCCCCTCAGGAGGCGGCGGGACTCGGGGAGTCGTGCCCGCCGGAGTGGGGGGAGCCGTGGGAGGCGTCGTGGGTGGGGTCGTGGGCCGGGTCAGGGGAGGCGTCGTGGGCCGGGTCGTGGGGGGAGGAACCATGACCGGCGACGGTCTGGATGGTTCCGCCGAGACGGGTGTGGGCGGGCGCCAGGGCCTCGGCGGATGCCGCTGTGATGACCCAGTCCGGTCCGACCAGGTAGGTGCCGCCGTACATCTGGGCCTCCGTCAGCCAGGTCTGCCGGCCCTGCTCACTGGTGAAGGTGGCCATCCGGAAGCCTTCCTGGCCCGCACCGCACGCGCCCTCCCGGAGCTCGTCCGCGTCGACCGTGATCTCGGGGGTGCAGCCGAGGGCGTCGGCGATCTGCTGGAGCGGGGCGGGACGGGCGGACGAGGCCGGGGCGGAGGGACTCGGGGCGGGCCCTTGCGGACCGGCCGCCACCCGGGCAGCGCAGCCGCCGCACAGCAGCGTCGCGAGCAGCACGGCGGCGGCGATACGGGGTGAACGGGGCATGGCTGACTGCCTCACGGGGGTCGGGTGCGGGGTCGGGGGTCGGGCCCTGTGCACGGGCTCGGGCTAGGACGTCGGCGGGACCTTCTTGCCCTCGGCGGTGACCGCGAACCACAGGCCCTGCTTGTTGTGACCGTTCGCCTGGCCGGGCTGGGTGTCTCCGGTGAACGTGTAGACCGGCCAGCAGTCGATCGTCAATTGCTCGCTTCCGTCGGGCCGCTTCACCGATCCGACCAGCTTCCCGGCAATTCCCTCGACCTTTGTCTTGTCCACGGCGGCGGCGGGCTTCCAGGTGTCCAGGCAGGCCCCGAGGCAGCCGAACTTCATGGGCCACGCACTGTCCTTGTCGAACCGGTAGAGCGTGCGCCACTGGCCGTCCACCAGGATCTTTCCGAGTTTCTCGTTGTCGGCCACGGAGAGTTCCGTGCCCGCCTTCATTTCCATGCCTCCCATTCCGGCATTGCCATCCGCCTTCTGTTTCTTGTCGACCGCCTTCTTGCCGTCCGGTGCCAGTGCGTGCCAGGTACCGCCGACGCCCTCGCCCTTCGCCTCACCCGCCTTGGTGTCCTTCGCGTAGCGGTACACCGGCCAGCCTCCGAGGGTCAGCTGCTTGCTGCCGTCGGTCCGGGCGACCGAGCCGAGGAGGGATGCGTCTATGCCGGCGGCGGCCGACGCGTCGTCCGCGGGGACCGCCGGCCACGTCGTGGCGCAGTCCCCGTCGCAGTTCGACTTGGGGGGCTGGGGCGTGTCCTTGTCGAAACGGTAGAGGGCCATCCCGGCGCTGTCCGTGACCACGCTGCCCACGCTCTCGATGTCGCGCACGGACAGCTGCCCCGCCGACGCCCCGGCCTTTCCGGAGCCCGATCCGACGTCCGAGCCCGAACCGGAGCCGGCGGCGCCCGCTCCGTAGCCCGTGTCGTACGCGCCCCCGATGGGCTTTCCGGCGCCCGCCGGCTGGACGGAATTCGCATTGCGCGCGGCATTGTCGCTGCTTCCGCATCCCGCCGCCAGCAGCAGAACCGCGGCCACCGATCCGACACTCGTCATGCGACGCATCTTGTTCACGATCACTCCTTCGGGTTGAACCCGGGGGGTTCGTCTACTGCCTTATTCATAAGGCCTGACGGGTTCGCCGAATTCGAATGAGCGGGAATTTATCAGATCACGCTAACGGTTGAACTCCTGCCACCGGCGGCCGTTTACCGCGGGCTCATTCCTGAATGCGCAGCGCGAGCGCGGGACAGCGCCGCACCGCGCGGAGGGCCTTCGGCCGCAGCCTTCCGGGGACCGACATGACGGCCTCGGCCGGGTAGCCGTCCGGGTCGAGGCGCACCACGTCGGGCAGCACGTCCACGCAGAGCCCGTGGCCCTTGCACAGCGTCCAGTCCACGACGAGCCGTTCGGGGTTCTCGTCCTCGGGCAGGGGCAGTGCCCCGAGGACACGGCGCCCGCAGCCGCTGCCGAGGGCGTGGTCGCGCATCTCGTCGGGGAAGACGGCGAGCGCGGAGGCCATGAAGGCCGAGGTGCCGTCGGGATGGCTGCACGCGCCGCGGCGCAGCACCCCCCGCATCCGCGCCTCGACCGCCTCCAGGGCGGACCGGCCTCCCCCGGCGACCAAGGCCTCCACGGCGTCGGCGAGCGAGGGCAGACCCCTGACGCACGGGCCGCACTGGCCGGCGGTCTCGTCCGCCATCCAGCGCATCACGCGGGCCACTTCGCCGGCCGGGCAGGTGTCCTCGGGCAGCGGCAGGACCGCACCCGCCCCCAGCGTGGCCTTGTACGCGGTCAGGGACTCCCGGGAGAGCAGTGCCGTCCGCGCCGCCGCCGGCGTCAGCCATTTGCCGTGGTACCCGCCGACCAGGACGCCCTGGCCGGGGGACGAGCCGCACAGCTCCAGGACGTACGCCAGGGACGTCCCGAGCGGCGCCTCGACGACCGTCGAACCGCTGATCGTCAACATGACGGTGCCCGGCTCGTTCGGCAGGCCGACCGAGCGGAATCCCGTCACGCCGAGCCGGGCCGCGACGGCGAGCTGGGCGTACGTCTCGGTGTTGGAGAGGAGGGTCGGCAGGCCGCTCAGGCCCCGCTCGCTGGTCCGGACCTTCTGCCCGTTCGGGACGGCGGCCCCCCCGTTGAGGCCGTTCACGAGGGAGGTCCCCTCTCCGCTGACGAAGCGCTCGGGGAGCCTGCCGACGCGGACGCGGCTGCCGGCCGCGCCGCGCTCGGCGACGGCGGCCCGCAGCGACTGCTCCACGTCGTCCCGGGTCACTCCGATGGCCACCTCCTCGGCGCCGATCGCGTCGGCCGCCAGCAGTGCGCCGTCGAGCACGAGGTGCGGGGAGTGCAGCAGTATGGCGGCGTCCTTGAGACAACTCGGCTCGCCCTCCGTGCCGTTCACGACGACGGCGCTCCGCCCCTCTTTGGTCCGGGCGGAGCGGATGACGGCTTTGAGCTTGCGGGCGAACGGAAAGCCCGCTCCCCCGCGGCCCTTCAGGTCTATACCCTCGGCGAGCTCCACGAGATCGCCCGAGTTGTACTGCGGCAGCGGGCCGTGCACCACCAGGTGGTTGGCGCGATCGAGCCGCTGCAGCACGTCGAGTCCTGCCAGCAGCCTGGGCTGGCCGACGCACCCGAGGGCGGGATCGACGGTCGAGGTCACTGACGTCCCCGCATCCCGTCGAACGGACCACCGGACCGGTCGTTGCCGAGTCCGACCCCGATGCCGCTGGGGATGACCACCGTGTCGTACTGGTCGGCGCCGTACGGCGGGGCGCCGTACGACGCACCGTACGGCGCCGTGCCGTACGGCGGGGCGACCTCGGCCGTCGCCGACAGGGGCGACCGGGGCGAGGGCACCGACCCGGTCTGCGCCGGTGCGGGATCCGGATCGGGCTGCCGCCCGGCCGAGCGCCGGTCCGACTGTCGTGCCAGGCGCGCCGTCAGCCGTTCGGCGGCCCACTCGGCGGGCTGCCGGACGAACCGCTGCTGCGTGTCCTTGGGACGGGGCTTCGTCTGGGCGGTGGACGACTGTGCGGCCACCGGGCGGACGGGCTGCGCCCGGAGCCTGGCCCGGAGGCGGATGGCCAGCAGGCCCGCGACCCCGACCAGGCACAGCGCGTACGACACCGTCACCCAGGTGTTGGCGGCCCGGCCGGCCTTCAGTCCGTGCACCAGGGACGCGCCCCACGCGGGGTAGGCACCCACGTGCAGGGCCCGCCACCACAGGGAGCGTCCCTTGGTGGCGAAGGCGCTGCGGACCGCACCGGAGACCGCCACGGAGACGAAGAGGTATCCGGCGATGGTGCCCAGGCCCACGAGAACGGGCTTGTCCCGGTCGGTGAACGGCAGGAGCGCGGCGGACGCACTGGTGTGCGCCTCCGTGACCTTGATCCAGATGTGCAGGGCGAGGAAGCCCAGCCCTGCGACGGCGAGGCCGCGGTGCGCGCCCTGGGCGACGAGCCGGTACCCGGAGGTCAGGACCTTGCGGTCCGTGGCGGCGAGGCCCCACAGGACGGCGGAGGTGAGGGAGACGAGCGAGAGGACGCCCGCCCCGAAGTCGAGGAACTCCGCGAAATGACTGAAAGCGCCCACTCCGGCCGCCACGCCCAGGGAGAGCGCGGCCGCGAGGGCGACGACGATGAGAGTGGCGGGACGCACGCCTCCGGCGGGGGACAGCAGGGGCGGCCTGCGGACAGCACGCCGGCCGGCCGCAGCAGCAGCGGCCATGCCGGCATGGCGCCTGGTGCTGCGGGCCCGGTGTGAACGGGGCGTACGGGTTTGGGACAGGGGCATCTAGTTCTCCCATACGCCCAGGCCCGAGGCACTCCACCGCGCACTCGGCGCCCGGGGTAGTCGACGGAACTGCTCCGCGGCGGGCGGGAGATGAGGTCTCAGGTCTCACCGACCGGGAGCGGGGGCCGGAGTGCAGAAGCATCGTGGAGGTTCGCAATCCCTCCACAGTATTTATCTAATCGTGACAAGTTCTTGCGCGCGTGGCATCGTCACGCCAAACGTCCGCGGAAGATTCCCTTCCAACGGTGCGGTGGCACCCCCTAGACGCTTTCTCCACCACCACACCTCCCCGACGGCAAAGAAGAAGCAAAGTCGCGGGACCACAAGTGGATGGCACTCTCCTGGAGGGTGTACGAGGTGCTCAACTCCCCCGTCCGCACTGACGCCGACGGGGAGGACGGCCTCCTCGGCAGGCCTGTCACCCTCCCATGTGGCAGGCCGTACCCCGGCATGAACGAGGTAACAATGTGCGAACTTCTGAACCGAATCTGGGCCCGTCCCCGAGGCGAATGGACCCGCGCCCTGCGCAGGGAACTCCCCGCGCTGACCGCCGGGATGGTGGAGGAGCTGAGGGAGGAGCTCCCCGGGTTCTCCGCCCTCGTCGACGGCCTTGACGAGGAGGTGGTCAGACAGCGGCTCGAAGTGGCCCTGCTCACCGCCCTCGGGTACCGCGAACCCCCGCAGAAGCAGGCCCGGCCCGCAGTCCCGCATCCCGCCGCCGACCCCGACCCCGACCCCGACCCGGTCCGGGGCGGCGACGAGGAAGAGGACGAGGACGACTACGCGGCCGAACTCGGCCATCCCTACGAGGACGAGGAGGAAGAGGAGTATGCAGAGCACCGCAACCCGCCGCCCCGGCTCCGGGACCCCCGCCGCCGAAGGCAGTTGGCCCCCCTGACGGTCGTCCCCCGCGAGGGCCTCGGGACACGTTCCGAACGTGCCCGGCGAGAGCTGTTCTCCGCCCTTACGAGTGACATGCCCATGGCTGAAATCGCTCTCTCCGAACTGGCCGCGGCGGCCGGCTGGCCGCTCCCGGCCGAGATACGCGCCATCGTCCTGGCCACACCGGGCGAGACGCAGCAGCTCGCGGCCGTCCTGGACGACGGACTCCCCGGCATGGTCGGCGGCCAGCCCTGCCTGCTGGTCCCGAGCCCCGACCCGGAGACCCGCGCCTCTCTGGAGGCCCTGTTGCGCGGCCGGT
This sequence comes from Streptomyces sp. NPDC097981, assembly GCF_040302565.1. Classification (NCBI taxonomy): domain Bacteria; kingdom Bacillati; phylum Actinomycetota; class Actinomycetes; order Kitasatosporales; family Streptomycetaceae; genus Streptomyces; species Streptomyces sp. NPDC097981. Next base: position 351,511 of record NZ_JBEORW010000001.1, on the reverse strand, counting down.
TCGCCGCCGTGGGCCACCCCGTGGCCCCCCGGGACACCGCCTCCTCCCTGCGGTGGGCCCTGCGGCTGCTGTCCCTGACCCCCAACCGCACCGGCCTGGAGGGTCGGGCCCTCTTCGTCGACGACCACCTCTCGACCCTCCTCCTGCTCCAGGACGAGCCCCTGGCGCACGCACTGGCCGCACGCTGGCTGCGGCCGCTTGCGAACCTGACCCCGCGCCAGAGCGAACGGCTCGAAGTGACCCTCCTCGCCTGGCTGGAAGGCGGTGGCGCACCCGAGGCCGCGAAGGCGCTGAGCGTGCACCCCCAGACCGTGCGCTACCGCATGCGCCAGCTCGAAAAGCTCTTCGGCCCCGGACTGCGGGACCCCCGTACCCGCTTCGAGCTCGAAATGGCGTTGCGCAGCCGCCGCCTGATGGCCCAGGTACGCCGCCAGAACACGCGGGTGGGCCGCAAGGCGCGGGTGGCCACCACCGACTTCCGGCCGCTGGGCGTCGGGCGCATGGCCCGCGTCAACGGCCTGTAACCCCCGGCCCCTGCCCTCAGACCCCCACCCCCCGACCCGCCCACCCCCTATATACGGAATCGGCCCCGGTCCCCTCCCCGTGCAAGCGGGCGGAGGGACCGGGGCCGCCGCGTGCTACAGGCCGACGAGTACCGCGGACGCTCCTGCGCGCAGCGCGGCATTGAGGTCCAGCAGTTCGGCGTACGCGCGGGAACAGGACCGGCAGGCCGCCAGATGGCGGACGAGCCCGCGGCCCCGGGGCACCCCGCGGCGGCGGATCACCGCCCCGAGCACCCGGCCGTAGTGGCGGCAGCGGTCGTTGGCGGCCGTGTCCAGGTGCGCGCGCAGGTACGCCTCGCGCAGTCCTTCGCGGGCCCGGAAGGCCAGCGAGGTCACGGCGCTGGGGGTGATGCCGAGGAGCACGGGAACGTGGTGCGGGCAGTCGTCCTCGACCAGGGTGTGCCAGAGGACTGCCTTCCAGCGTTCGGGCAGTGCCTGGAAGGAGCGGGCGACGAGCCGGCGGTCCTCGCTGTCCAGCAGTCGGCGCTGGGGGTCGTCCCCGTCGGGGCCGGGGCTGCACCACGCCTCGACGTCGGGCGTCAGGACGGTCCGGCCGGCTCCGGCCCGCCACTCGATGGCCGTGTGGCGGACCACCGACAGGAGGTACGGGCGCCACTCTTCCCGCGGCCCGGCGCCGGAGCGGACGGCCTGGAGGGTGCGGATGAACGCCTCCGAGACGAGGTCCTCGGCGTCCTGCGGGGCCCGGCAGCAACGGCGCGCACATGCAAAAGCGGCGGCACTGTGCCGCCGGTACAGGAGCTCGCAGACTGCCGGATCACCGTCGCCTGCCGCGTAGGTCTCCCTGAGCTGCCGGATGAGGTCCCGGTCCGAAGGCCCGGTGCCGCGTTGCGGTCCGGGCGTGGTGTGACGAGAGCCGGACATGGCACTCCTCGTGAGGGTCGCAGGGCCCGCGGGCCCCTTGGGGCAGTGGCACAGGCACGAACGCGGTGCCGGTCCGAAGTCGGCTTCGGGCCGGCACCGCTCTCGGGGCGACGCTGGGGAGGTGGGAGGGCGGGCGTCGCCCCGAGGGTCTAGCGGCAGGCGCGCCCGTCGTTGATGCAGCGCACCGCGCCGGCCATCAGGCCGTTGGACATGACGTTGATGAAGTCTCCGTGGTCGGTCTGCGCCTTGTGCAGCTGCTCGGGGAAGCTGTCGACGGCGAACTGGGAGCCCGGCGGCACGCTGTAGACGATCCGCTGCACCAGCTGCGGGATGGCCTTGAAGCCCTTCTTGCACTTGCCGTTGGCGTCGGCGAAGTCCACGTGCGTGCGGTGGTTGGCGCTGTCGATGTTCTTGCCGTCCCAGCAGCTCTGGAAGTTGAACGTCCGTACGACGTCACTGCCCTTGGGGCACACCGGGTACTTGTCCTTCAGCTGGCGGTTCTCGAAGCCGGTGCAGCTCCACGACGCGTTGGCGTTGCCGTTGCCGTTGGTGAGGGCCTTCGCGTCACCGGTGATGATCCGCATGAAGCGGGGCATCGCCGTCACCTTGCTGACCGGGCTGCCCTTGAAATCGATGGTCACCTGCTTCGGCTTCAGGATCGTGCCGACGTTCGCGTCCTGGCCGCCGCCGGGTGCCTTGGCGTCCTTCTCCGCCTTTCCGTCGCGCAGCCGCAGGACCGGCCAGTAGTACGCCGACTGGTCGCCGTTGGTGCAGGTGGTCCCGGACTGGGCGAGGCTGTTGTTGGTGGAGAAGGCGTCGGTGGTCTTGTTGCCGACGTAGTCGTGCATGTGGTGGGCGCCGTTGCTCACGCCGGGCGCGACGATGACGTTGTCAGGATTGAAGTGGTTGTTCTCGTTGCGCCCGCACTGCACGGCGAAGGAGCCGGTGGAGGCGCCCGCGGCGGCCGCCGGCTTGTTCACGTTGGGCTTCACTTTGCCGATGGCGACGAAGTCGCTGCGCGCCGGACCGCCCTTGGCCAGCTGGGGAGCGGCCTGCGCCGCCGCGCCCTGCGCCGCCGCGCCCTGGGCGGCGTTCGCCTGGGCCGCTTCGTCGGCCGGGTCGGCGGCCGCTGCCTCCTTCATCACGCATCCGCTGAGCGCGTCCAGTCCGCTCGGCTTCGCCCCTGCCTTCCCGAGCGTGTCGGACAGGGCGGTGATGGTCTTGCCGCGCTGCTGCTTGAGCCCGCCGAGCAGGACGCCGCTCTTGGCCTGCCCTGAGGAGAGCTGCTTGTAGGCGTCTGCGACCTGGGTGTCGAGCTGCGCGAGGTTCTTGTCCACCTCGCCCCGGGCCTGGTCGGGGACGTTGTTGAGCTTGTCGCCCACGTCGGGGCAGTCGATGGTGGCGGTCACGGGCGCCCTACGGGAATCCTGCCCGGCGAAGGCGCCCTGGGATACGAGTACGACGCCGCCGCCACCCAGGACCAGGGCGGACATCGCGGCGAGGATCTTGTGCGACGGCTTCAGGCGGCGTTTGTGGCCCTTTTGGCTCATGCGATCACTTCACTTCGTCGGTCGGGAAACGGGGGAAGAGGCCGGGGGAGGTGCGGAGGGGGTGCCCGTCGGGCTGTCCGCGAGGCCGTCGAAGTCGACCAGCCCGCTGGCCTCCAGGACCGTGATGTGGTCCAGGACGGTGGTGTTGGCGTCCGTGGCAAGCTGCCGGACCATGGAATTGCGTGTCTGCGCGCGGATCTGGGCCACCAGCGCGAACACCTTGCCGTGCGCCCTGCGCAGCAGCTGGACGAACAGCCGCTCGTACTGCTGGCCTTGGGCCCCGTCCATTTGGGCGAGCCATTCCTGCTGCTGTGCGCTGGGCTGGCTGGGAAGCTCCATGCCGAGGGCCTGGGCCACCTCCGTGACCCTGCGGTCCAGTTCGGTGTGGCCTTCGACGAGATGCTCCCCGGCGGTGCGTATCGCGGGACGGTTGCTGCGCTGCAGGGCCTGCCGGCCGGCGGGCATCTCCCACAGGCCTGCGAGCTTCACCTTGCGGACGAAGTCCCGGTCCTGGGGGGTGAGCGGCCCGAAGGCGGTGCTCTGGATGCCGGCGCCGTCGTCGTCGGCCCCCTGAACCGTGGCGGCCGCGGCGCTTCTCCCGCCGAACTTCTGCACGGGGATCAGCAACGCGATGAGGGTGAAGGCGAGGGCGACGATCACGACGCCGGTTGCCATCACGTGTCTCGATGCCACCGACATGCTGCCGACGGCCGACCGACGGAATGTCAGCACTGTGCCTCCTTGCTGCGCGGACCGGGAGGGGCTGCGGCCGCTCGGGCTACGGCAGTTGACCGTGCCGTGGCGCCCGCGCTCCCCGGGTGCCTCGGGACGCTAGTGCCAGTTGTGGTGCCTGTTTGGAAGGACCATCACGAATGGACAAACATCCGGGCAACGCCTCGAAAGGCTGGTACCGTGCCGGGCGCGACCGCACGGGCGCGCCCTGGCCCTCAGAGACGGCTCAGGTCTCCGAGAGGGGCCGGGTGCGGGCTACGAGCAGGGCCACGTCGTCACGCTCGTCCGGCTGGCGCAGTTCGCCCAGCAGCACGTCGCAGGTCTTTTCGAGGGGACGGTCCGGGTCTCCGAGCAGTGCGGTCAGCGCTTCGAGGCGGGTGTCGATGTCCTGGTCGCGGGTTTCGACGAGTCCGTCCGTGTACAGGACGAGCTGGTCCCCGACGGCCAGGTCCAGGGCGATGGCCTCGAAGGGTACGCCCCCGACCCCCAGCGGCGCGCCGGTCGGCAGGTCGAGGAGCTCGGGCAACCGCCCGGGGCTCGTCCGTACGGGGGGCAGGTGGCCGGCGGTCGCGATCCGGCACCGGTTGCGGTGGGGGTCGTAGACGACGATCACGCAGGTGGCCATGGTGTGCCCGAGCCCGGTGGTGGTGTGGTCGAGCCGGGTCAGGACGGTGGCGGGGTCGAGGTCGAGCTCGGCCAGGGTGCGGGCGGCGGTGCGCAGTTGGCCCATGGTGGCGGCGGCGTTGATGCCGCTGCCCATGACGTCGCCGACCACGAGGGCGGTCTTGTCGTCGGGCAGCGGGATGACGTCGAACCAGTCTCCGCCGACTTCGCCGGCCGCCGCGGCGGGCTGGTAGCGGTAGGCGATCTCCAGACCGGGGGTGGGGGTCGGGTGGTGGGGCAGCAGGTGTCGCTGGAGGGTGAGGGCGGCGCGGCGCTGGTTCTGGTACCAGCGGGCGTTGTCGATGCAGACGGCGGCGCGGGCGGCGAGTTCACCGGCGAGCAGGACGTCGTCGTGGTCGAACGGCAGCGGGTTGGCGGTGCGTTGCAGGCCGAGGGCGCCGATGACCTCGCCGCGGGCGATCAGCGGCACCGCGAGGTACGAGTGGAGTCCGGCCTCGGCGAGGAGGGTGGCGGCCTCGGCGTCCCGGGCGACGCTGCCGAGATCGCCCGGCGTGACGTGCGCCAGGAGTTTGGGGCGGGCGGCCTGTACGCACTGCGTGACCAGCCGGGTGGCGTCGTAGCGGGCGATCGAGCCGACCGGGTCGGCCGCGCGGGTGGCCGGGGTGGGGTGCGCCGCTTTGACGGCGAGGGCCCGGAACCGCACGGTCTGGTCCGTCAGGTCCCCCGGCGGGTGGTCGCCGGTCAGGACGGAGTCGAGGACGTCGATCGTGGCGACGTCGGCGAGTTGCGGCACGGCGATGTCGCCGAGTTCGCGGGCCGTGACCCAGAGGTCGAGGGTGGTGCCGATGCGTACGGAGGCATCGGCGATCAGGGCGAGCCGCTGGCGGGCCATGGCGACGGCGAGCGAGGTCTTGTGCTGCTCGGTGACGTCGACGACGGAGACGGCGATCCCCAGCGGTCGGCCGCCCGGGTCGTCGAGCCGGTAGAGGGAGACCGACCAGGTGTGGTCCCGGTCGGGGTCGGCGGGCGTACGGCCGGTGGTGAGCAGGTTCAGCCGGGGCCGGCCGGTGGCCAGGACCTCGCGCATGGCCGACTCGATGGACACGGCGTCCAAACGGGGCAGGACCTCTTGGACGTGGTGTCCGATGTGCCGGGCGGTGGGGAGGCCGTTGATGTCTTCCAGGGCCGGATTGACCAGGACGTAGCGGAGCTCGGTGTCCAGGACGGCCAGGCCGATCGGGGACTGGTCGACCAGCCGCATCGACAGGGCCAGGTCGCGTTCCAGGCGCCGCAGGGTGGCCTGGTCGGAGGCCATGCCGAGGGCGTAGAGCCGTCCCTCGCGGTCCTCCAGCCGCATGTTGCGGAATTCCGTCAGCCGGGTGCTGCCGTCCTTGTGCAGTACGGGGAACACTCCGGCCCACGGCCCTCCGCCGGCCATCACCTTCTCGAAGAGGGAGAGGACCACGCCGAGGTGCTGTTCTCCGACGAGCAGCTGCGCGGCGAACCGGCCGAGCGCCTCGCGGGCGGTGTAGCCGAACAGCTGCTCGGCCTGCGGGCTCCATAGCGCGATCCGCCCCTCGGCGTCGAGGACCACGGCTGCGACACCGAGCACGTCGAGCAGGCCGGGCCCGGTGGAGGGACCGGTGCCGGCCGGTTCCGGACCGGCCGGGAAGGCGTCCGCCGTACTCATGCCGGCCGCTCCTTCCCGTCCACTGCCCCAAGGGCGGTGGACCGGCCCGCTCGCTCTCCACGCCCCGGGTCCGCCCCCGGGGTGCTCCCATCCTCCCTCCACTCCCCCGGACCGGCAGCGCAGCCGCCTCCCGATACGGCCGTACGACGGATCCCGGCGGCGGACCGGGGCGGCCCGGCCGGTGTGCGGGAACGACCGGTGCGCGGGAACAGGGAGCGCGGTGTATGTAGGAGTCATGGACCATCGGCTGCCGCATCCGGTTCACCGCCGCGGCAGTGGCCCGCGCCCGGCCCTGCTGGCGGTCCCCTTCGCGCTGATCGCGACCGTCACGGTGGTCGACGTCCTGGTGCCGCCCGATGTCCACCTGGGCCCGTTCCTGGTGGCGGCCCCGGCCCTGACGGCCTCGTTCGCCGGGCCCCGGATGACGGGGTTCGTCGGGGCGGTGGCCGTCCTGGCGCAGGTCGGGGTCGCCGTGGCGCGGACCACGGTCACCGACCTGAACCACACCTTCCAGATCATTGCCCTGGTCCTGATCTCGATCTTCGTCACGCTCTTCGCGCACCTGCGCGAGGTCCACGAGAAACAGCTGATCCAGCTGCGCTCGGTCGCCGAGGCTGCGCAGGAGGTGGTCCTCAGGCCGCTCCGCGACCGGATGGGCCCGCTACGCCTGGCCTCCGTCTATCTGGCCGCGGAGGCCGAGGCCCAGATCGGCGGGGACCTGTACGCCGCCACCCGCACCCCGCACGGCACCCGGCTGATCATCGGCGACGTCCGCGGCAAGGGCCTGGAGGCCGTCGGGGACGCCGCCCTCGTCCTCGGCGCGTTCCGGGCCGCCGCCCACCAGGAGGCCGGCCTGGCGGCGCTGGTCGCCCATCTGGAGGCCGCCGTCGCCGCGGACCCGGACGGCACGGGCGAGCCGCCCGGCGAGCCGGGAGAGGCGTTCACCACGGCGGCGGTACTGGACATCCCCGATCAGGAGATGACCGTCCGGCTCATCAGCTGCGGGCACCCGCCGCCCCTGCTGCTGCGCGGCGGCCGGGTCGTCCCCCTTGAGGTGGACCACCCGGCGCCGCCGCTGGGCCTGACGCAGTACGTGGACACCGGCTTCGCCGCGCAGTCCTTCTCCTTCGAGCCGGGCGACGTCATCCTGCTGTACACGGACGGCGTCATCGAGGCCCGATCCGCCGCCGGCGACTTCTACCCCCTGACGGAGCGTGCCGCCGGCTGGCCCGGCGACGGCCCGGACGCCTTGCTGCGCCACCTGTGCGCCGACCTGTTGGCCCATTCGCCGGGCGGCAGCCTGGGCGACGACGCGGCGATGGTCGCCATCGAACGCGTCACCGGCCGTCCCTGACCCGGTAACCCTGCCCGGCCCTCCCGTACGCGGAGCGCCGCGGCTGCGCCGTGCCGTGCCGTGCCGCGCCGCGGCTGCCGACGCCCGCAGACCCCGACCGTCGTGGGCGACCGTCCGGCCCGGCGTCAACTGCTCCCGCGTGTCGGCCAGTTGTCCGGATTTCGGCTCGTTCGTGAGGAGCATGCGGACCGACCCTTCGGGATGATTCGCCCGGAGCCTGCGTGCAACAGGGTGGTGAGGCCATCGAATTCACGGAAGGAAACGGCTCTTCGTGAACATGAAACGCCTCGCGCCGATGCTCGCCGCCGCCGGTCTCATCGCGACCACGGTCCCCCTGCTCTCCGCGACCGGGGCCGCCGCCGCCCCGGCCGCGGAATACACCGCACAGAAGCCCGCATGGCAGCGCTGCAGCGCGGACCAGCCCGCCGCGTACGAGTGCGCGACCATCAAGGTCCCGCTCGACTACCGGCGCCCCCAGGGCCGCACGATCGACCTCGCGATATCGCGGATGAAGAGCGAGAACCCGGCCAAGCGGCACGGCGTCATGCTGCTCAACCCGGGCGGGCCGGGTGGTTCAGGGCTCGATCTGCCGCTGATGATGAACGAGTCGATGCCCAAGGACGTGCGCGACCAGTACGACCTGATTGGCTTCGACCCGCGCGGGGTCGGCGCCTCCAGCCCGATCACCTGCGGGCTGACCGCCGCCGAGGAGAACATCGACCGGCCGTACAAGGAGGAGACGTTCCAGTCGGACGTGGCCTGGGCGCGTACGGTCGCGGACAAGTGCCGTGAGAAGGCCGGCCCGGTGCTGCCGTTCGTCACCACCCGCAACACCGCCCGCGACATGGACGCGATCCGCTCCGCGCTGGACGAGAAGAAGATCTCGTACCTCGGCTACTCGTACGGCACGTACCTGGGCGCCGTGTACACGCAGATGTTCCCGAACCGCAGCGACCGCATCGTGCTCGACAGCGGCGTGGACCCGCAGCGCGCCTGGCGCGGCATGATCCAGGTGTGGGCGACCGAGGCGGAGCCGGCGTTCAAGCGGTGGACGCAGTGGACGGCCGAGCGCGCGGCCGAGTACCAGCTCGGTGACACCCCGGACGCGGTCTCCAAGACGTTCTGGGACCTGGTGGCCCGGGCGGACAAGGAGCCGGTCGAGCTCGACGGCATGAAGCTCACGGGCGATGACATCCGCACCGCGCGGGGCGTGTTCTTCTACCCCGCGCAGGCGGCGCCCCTCGTCAAGGCCCTCAAGGACGCGGCCGGCGGAAAGCCCGCCGCGCTGACCGCGCCCCAGCGGAAGCTGCTGCAGCCGGCCGCCGGTCCGGCGTCGGACAACGGCACTGCCGTGTTCCTGGCCGTGGTGTGCGGGGACACGGAATGGCCCCGCTACCCCGAGCAGTACGCGCGGGAGGCCGCCCAGGACAAGGTCAAGTACCCGCTGTACGGGGACTTCGCCTCCAACATCAAGCCGTGCGCCTACTGGCAGCGGCCGGTCGAGCCCCCGACGGCGATGAAGGCGAAGACCGGCGTACTGACCGTGCAGAACGAGTGGGACTCCCAGACCCCGCTGGTCAGCGGCCAGGGCCTGCACAGGGCGCTGGCGGGCTCGCGTATGGTGCTCGCGCAGGGCGGCGAGGGCCACGGCGTGTACCTCGCCGACCCGAACTCCTGCGCCAACGCCCCGGTCAGCGCCTACCTGACGACGGGAACGCTGCCCGCCGAGGACATCACCTGCCGTACCGCGCCGGGCGCGCAGGAACGCAGGGCGGAGATCGCCCCGCAGTCGCCGCAGCGCTTCCCGGCCCTCACCGACCGGAGGTTCTGACCCGGGACGTACGCCCCGGGCCTGAACCCCGGCCCTGACCCCTGGCTCCGGCCGTCGCTCAGGACGCCTCCACGGCGGCCTTGATGCGGCGGCCGAAGTCGGGGGCGTCGCGCCCTGCGCGGGCCGGCAGCCACGGGTGTCACCGCCGCGGCCGCCGCGGGCGGCTGACCTGGTCCGGGGCCGCGGACCCGGCCACGGCGCCCCGGTCCGGGGCAGCCGCGATGCGGCTGCCGCGCAGCGGGGTCAGCAGCCCCGCGCCGACGATGAGCAGGCAGAAGACCCCGGCGGCCACGCTGACCGCCGGGACCCCGTGCCGGGCGGCCAGCACCGTGAGGGCGGCCGCGCCCACCGGGCCCGAGGCGTTGTGCACGGTCCAGAAGGCGGAGGTGACCCGCCCGAGCAGCGGATCCGGGGTCACCTCCTGGCGCAGGGTCATCGAGCAGACCCCGCCGAGGGTCGTCCCGAACATGAACACGGCGGCCAGTACGGCGATCACCGGCAGACTGCGGCTGATGCCGGTCCCCGCCACCGCCGCACCGATCATGGCGACCGAGCCCAGCCAGCAGGCGCCGAAGCCGAACGTCCGGCGCAGCGGCCCGGCGGCGAAGGCCGCGCCGACGACGCCCAGCCCGCTCACGGCGATGACGTAGCCGACGGTGGCCGCGTCCTGGCCGAGTTCCTCCCGGACCCGGAAGACCAGCAGGTCCGTGGCGCCCATGGTGACGAAGGTCAGGAGCGTGAGCAGTACGGTCAGCGGGCGCAGCACGGGATGGGTCCACAGGAAGCGGAAGCCCACCACGAACATCTCCCGCAGCTTGCCGGATTCGCAGGCACGCAGCCGCGCGGCGGGCGTCCCGGCGGCGCCGTCCCGCCCGAAGGCCACCCACCGCAGGCTCGCGGCCGAGACCAGGAAGGTCACGCCGTCCACCCCCAGGGCCCAGTCCGCGCCCACACCGGCGGCGATGAACCCCGCCGCCGCGGGCCCGCAGAGGGTCCCGACGGCGAAGGTGCCCATCAGCCGCCCGTTGGCGGCGGTCAGGTCCTCGGCGCGCACCAGCTTGGGCACCGCCGTCACGTACGCCACGTCGAACAGCGTCTTCAGGGCGGTGACCAGCGCCGTCAGTACGTACAGCACCCAGATCCGCGGCCCGGCCAGCCAGATGAGGGGCACCGCGCCCAGCAGCAGCCCCCGTACGAGATCACAGGCGATCATCAGGCGGCGCCGGTCCGTCCGGTCCACCAGGTGTCCGGCGAACATCCCGGTCGCGATGCCGGTGACGCCCGTGACGACCGTGATCAGGCCCATCTGAACGACGGACCCGGTGGCGTCGAGGACCAGCAGGGGCAGCGCGAGCAGGGAGATCGATCCGCCGAGGACCGACAGGGCCTGGCCGAGCCAGAAGACGTTGAAGTCCCGGTTGCGCCAGAGCGAGGGGTGGCGGGCCGGCACCCGCGCTCAGCCCAGCAGGGCGTACACGGTGGACGCCGTCGCCGCCGGCTCCTGTGCGCCCTCGGGGGTCATGGTGATGTCGGCGAAGGCCATCCGCTTGCCGAGCTTGGTCACCCGCACCTCGATCAGCACGTCGGTACCGAGCACCGGCCGCTGGAAGCTGGTGGACTGCTGGACGGTGGTCATCGGCCCGTACGCCCCGCGCGCGGCGGAGATCGCGATGACGGTGGCGGTGTCGGCGGCGGCCATCAGGGCCTGCCCGGACAGGCCGCCGCCGTCCCTGGCCAGCGCCTCGGACCAGGGCAGCCGCAGTACGGCGTGCCGCTCGCCCGTCTCCCGGACGGTCAGCCCGAGGGCGAGCACCCAGGGGGCGAAGTTGTCGGCGAGGATCTTGTCTGCGTCTGCGGGGGTCAGCGTCACCCGGAGATTGTGGCGGCCCGTCCCGGCCCGCCACAACACCTTTGATCCGTCAGGGCAGTACCCGCTCCGGGCAGGCCGGCGACGCAGAGCGGGTCCGGCCGGTGCGGGGAGCCGCGCGTGCACGGTCACGGTGCTGCCGTCGCTGCTGTCGAAGGTGAACCTCGCGGCTCCCCGGCGGGTCAGAGGGTCGCGGCCAGTTCCGTGCCCTGGCGGATCGCCCGCTTGGCGTCCAGCTCGGCGGCCACATCGGCACCGCCGATCAGGTGCGGCCGGCCGCCGGCCGCGAGCAGCGCCTCGTACAGGTCGCGGCGCGGCTCCTGGCCCGTGCAGAGCACCACCGTGTCGGCGGGGACGAGCCGCTGCTCGCCGCCGACGGTGATGTGCAGGCCCTCCTCGTCGATCCGGTCGTACGTGGCACCCGCGACCGAGACCACACCCCGGTGCTTGAGCTCCGCGCGGTGGATCCAGCCGGTGGTGGTGCCGAGGCCGGCGCCGACCTTGGTGGTCTTGCGCTGGAGGAGGTGGACCTGGCGCGGGGGCGCGGGCCGCTCGGGGGCGGTGAGCCCGCCGGGACCGGTGTACGCGGTGTCGACGCCCCAGTGGCGGAAGTACGTCTCGGGGTCCTGCGAGGCGCCCTCGCCGCTGTCGGTGAGGAACTCGGCGACGTCGAAGCCGATGCCGCCGGCGCCGACGACGGCGACGCGCTCGCCGACGGGAGCCCCGTCGCGCAGCACGTCGAGGTAGCTGACGACGTTGGGGTGGTCCACGCCCTCGATGTCGGGGGTGCGGGGGGTGACGCCGGTGGCCACGACGACCTCGTCGTAGCCCTGCAGGGTCTCGACGTCGGCGCGGGTGTTCAGGCGGACGTCGACGGCGCGGGCGGCGAGCTGGGTGCCGAAGTAGCGGATGGTCTCCTCGAACTCCTCCTTGCCCGGGATGCGGCGGGCGATGTCGAGCTGTCCGCCGATGTGGCCGGAGGCCTCGAAGAGGGTGACGGTGTGCCCGCGTTCGGCGGCGGAGACGGCGCAGGCGAGTCCGGCCGGGCCTGCGCCGACGACGGCGACGCGCTTCTTCAGCTGCGTGGGCGAGAGCACGAGCTCGGTCTCGTGGCAGGCGCGCGGGTTGACCAGACAGCTGGTGATCTTGCCGCTGAAGGTGTGGTCGAGGCACGCCTGGTTGCAGCCGATGCAGGTGTTGATGGTCTCGGAGCGCCCGGCCGCGGCCTTGGCCACGAAGTCGGCGTCGGCGAGGAAGGGGCGGGCCAGGGAGACGAGGTCGGCGCGGCCGTCGGCGAGCAGCTCCTCGGCGATCTCCGGGGTGTTGATGCGGTTGCTGGTGACGAGCGGGACGGAGACCGCGCCCATCAGCCGCTTGGTGACCCAGGTGTAGGCGCCGCGCGGAACGGAGGTGGCGATGGTGGGAATGCGCGCCTCGTGCCAGCCGATGCCGGTGTTGATGATGGTGGCGCCTGCGGCCTCGATCTCCTTGGCGAGGTGGACGACCTCGTCCAGGGTGGAGCCGCCGGGGATCAGGTCGAGCATCGAGAGGCGGTAGATGAGGATGAAGTCCTCACCCACGGCCGCCCGGGTGCGCCGGACGATCTCCAGCGGGAAGCGCACGCGGTTCTCGTACGCACCGCCCCAGCGGTCGGTGCGCTTGTTGGTGGCGGCGGCGATGAACTCGTTGACCAGGTAGCCCTCGGAGCCCATGATCTCGACGCCGTCGTAGCCGGCGAGCTTCGCGAGGCGGGCGGCGCGGACGAAGTCCTCGACGGTGCGCTCGACCTCGGCGTCGGTCAGCTCGTTCGGGACGAAGGGGCTGATGGGGGCCTGGAGGGCGCTGGGGGCGACCAGGTCCTTGTGGTAGGCGTAGCGGCCGAAGTGAAGGATCTGCATCGCGATCTTCCCGCCCTCGGCGTGCACCGCCTCGGTGATCACCCGGTGCTCGGCGGCCTCCTCCTCGGTGGTGAGGCGGGATCCGCCCTCGAAGGGGCGGCCGGCGTCGTTCGGGGCGATGCCGCCGGTGACGATCAGGCCGGCGCCGCCGCGGGCGCGCTCGGCGTAGAAGGCGGCGAGGCGCTCGAAGCCGCCGTCGTGCTCCTCAAGGCCGGTGTGCATCGAGCCCATGATCACGCGGTTCGGCAGGGTGGTGAAGCCGAGGTCCAGGGGGCTCAGCAGGTGCGGGTACCGGCTCTGGGAACTCATGAGGGGCGCCTCCTCGCGCGGGGGTGGATGGTCCCTGTTGTAGCGAGGAGACCCGGGTTTTGCAACTAGGTGCATAACCAGGAGCGGGTCCGTGCGATCGCCGATCCCCACCCGGGGCCCGTAACCCCGGGCCCGGGTCACCGCCCCCTGTGGCGCAGTTCACGGCCGGCCCCTGGCCCTGGGTCCTCGGCAACGACCGCGAGCGGCTGGCGCCCTGGGCACCGGCGCGGGCGCTACAGGTCGATCGAGCGGTACTCGTCGAGCACCGTGAAGCCGGTGCTGTCGTACAGCCGCATCGCCACCTCGTTGCCCCCGAAGACGTTCAGCATCATCGCCTCGTCGCCGCCCTGCCGGGTGGCCCACGCGCCGACGGCCATCGCCGCCCGGCCGTAGCCCCTGCCGCGGTGCTCCTCGTACACCTCCAGCGAGAAGCCGAAGGTCACGCCGGGCAGGAAGCCGTGGTTCACCCAGCCGGTGCCGACCACCTCCCCGTCCACCTCCATCGCGTAGAACGCGTGGCCCGGCGTCCGGTAGCCCTGCGGGAGGTGGCGGGCGAAGTCCTCGTCGGACTTCGCCCTGGCCTGCTCCGGGGTCAACGCCCCGGCACGGACGATGTCCGCGACGTACGCCGCCTCCTCCCCCGCGTACCAGGCCGGGTACTCCTCCTCGGTGAGCCGGCGGACCGTCAGGCCCGCCGGCAGCTCGGGCCGCCCGGTCACGGCGCACATCCGGTTCTGCCCCCGCACGGGGTAGTCGGCGAACACCCCCGGCCCGCCGGTGAGCCGCACCTCCACCCGTTTCGCGCCGCGCTCGGCGCACCACTGCTCGGCCCACCCGCGCCCCCGCGGCACCGTCAGGTCGTGGATCCGCCCGACGGTCGCCCCGTTGTCCTGCGTCACCTCGACCGCGATCCAGCCGGTGCCGTCCGTGGCCACCGTCCAACCCTCGATCCCCCGTACCGCCCGTTCCAGCAGGGCCCGGGCCAGCGGCTCCGAGCAGCCGGCGGCCCGGTACCCGTCGAGTACCCGGGCCTCGAACCCGCTGCGCCACGCGTGCCGGTCGGGGACGATCTCGATCCCGTTCATCCGAACAGCCTACTCACGGGGGCGGCACAGGCGGACCGTGACGATCTGGAACGGGCGCAGCGTGAGCGGGGTGGTGCCGTCCGGGGCCGGCGCGCCCACCGCGGAGCCGTCCAGGGGGCGTTCGAGGAGGTCGCTCTCGACCGCCGCCGTGATCGGGAAGCCCGGTGCGAGGGTGGCCGTGGCGCGGCCGCCGCGGGACTCGTAGAGGCGGACGACCACGTCACCGCTGCGGTCCTCGGCCAGTTTCACCGCCTCGACCACCACTGCGTCGTCGTCCACCGCGATCAGCGGGGCGACCGGGCCCGCGCCGGTCACCACCCGCTCCGGCAGGTTCAGCGCATGGCCCTCGCGCACGGCGTCCGCGATCTCCGCGCCCGGCGCCAGCGAGAACCGCAGGGTGTGGGAGCCCTGGTCGGTCTCCGGGTCCGGGTAGCGGGGGGCCCGCAGGAGGGAGAGGCGGACCGTGGTGGTCTGCCCACCGTCCGGCCGCACGGTGCGGGTCACGTCGTGGCCGTACGTGGAGTCGTTGAGGACCGCGGTGCCCCACCCCGGCTCCTCCACGTGGATCCACCGGTGCGCGCAGATCTCGAACTTGGCCGCCTCCCACGAGGTGTTGGTGTGGGTGGCCCGGTCCACGTGCCCGAACTGGGTCTCCGCGGCGGAGCGTTCGGCCTTCACGTCCAGCGGGAACGCGGCCTTGAGGAACTTCTCCGTCTCGTGCCAGTCCACCTCCGTGACCATGTCCACCGTCCCGGCCCCGGCCCGCAGGGTGATCGACTGGACCACCCGGGAGGACCCGAAGGAGCGGCTCACCCGGACGGTCGCCGCCTCGGGGCCCGGTTCCGTGACCTCCAGCGCGTCCAGTCCGACCAGGTCGGTGACGCTGTTGCGGTAGAAGGCGTCGATGTCCCACGCGTCCCACATGTTCGGGAAGTCGGGATGGATCTGGAGCAGGTTCGCGGCCTGCCCCGGAGCCAGCGCCTCGCGGCGCGCCCGGAGGTCGTACGCCGACACGATCAGCCCCCGGCCGTCGATCTCCACCAGCAGCAGCCCGTTGGCGAGGACGTGTCCGCCGCCGTGCCGCTCCTCCACTGTGACGGGCTGACCCGACGCCCGCGGCAGTCCGGCTCCGCCCGCCGGGATGCCGCGCCGGGCGTACGGGGCGCAGTTGAACACCAGCTCAGCGGTGCCCTCCCCCGCCAGGGCCGACTGCGCGGCCAGGGTGATCCCGCACAGCTCCTCGCGTACCTGCGCGTACGTGGCGCGCGCCTCGCGGTGCACCCAGGCGATGGACGATCCGGGCAGGATGTCGTGGAACTGGTGGAGCAGCACGGTCTTCCAGATCCGCTCCAGGTCCTCGTACGGGTACCCGTACCCCGGCACCCGGACCGCGGCGGTGGCCGCCCACAACTCGGCCTCGCGCAGCAGTGATTCGCTGCGCCGGTTGCCCTGCTTGGTCCTGGCCTGCGAGGTGTAGGTGCCGCGGTGCAGCTCCAGGTACAGCTCGCCGGCCCATACGGGGGCGTCCGGGTACTCGGCGTGCGCCTTCTCGAAGAACGCGTCGGGCCGCTCGATCTCGACGCGCGGGGAGCCTTCGAGGTCCCGCTGCCGCCGGGCCCGGGCCAGGTGCTCGCGAGTGGGTCCGCCGCCGCCGTCACCCCAGCCGAAGGGCACCAGGGAGCGTGAACCACGGCCCTTCTCCCGGTAGTTGCGGGCCGCATGGGCCAGTTGCGTGCCGCCGAGGTCGCTGTTGTACGTGTCGACGGGCGGGAAGTGGGTGAAGACGCGGGTGCCGTCGATGCCCTCCCACCAGAAGGTGTGGTGCGGGAAGGTGTTCACCTGTGACCAGGAGATCTTCTGCGTCAGGAACCACTTCGAGCCGGAGAGCTTCACGATCTGAGGCATCGCGGCGGTGTACCCGAAGGAGTCGGGCAGCCAGACGTTGTGGGTCTCGATGCCGAACTCGTCCAGGAAGAACTTCTTCCCGTAGAGGAACTGGCGGGCCATCGCCTCGCCGCCGACCATGTTGGTGTCGGACTCCACCCACATGCCGCCGACCGGCACGAACTGCCCGTCCGCGATCTTCTTCTTGACCCGCTCGAAGAGCTCGGGCCGGTGGGTCTTGATCCAGTCCAGCTGTTGCGCCTGCGACATGGCGAAGACGAACTCGGGGTGCGCGTCCATCAGGTTGACCATGTTGGAGGCGGTCCGGGAGACCTTGCGGACCGTCTCGCGCAGCGGCCACAGCCACGCGGAGTCGATGTGCGCGTGGCCGACCGCGCTGATGCGGTGCGCGGAGGCGTTGGCGGGGGCGGCGAGCACCCCGGCGAGGCGCGCGCGGGCGGCGGCCGCCGTACCGGGGACGTCGCCCGGGTCCACGGCGTCGAGGGCCGCTTCGACGGCGTGCAGGATCCCGTAGCGCCGGGCGTCGGCCTCGTCGAGCTGCATCATCAGGTCGTGGAGGACCTCCAGGTCCTGCACGAGTTCCCAGACCTCGGTCTCGAAGACGGCGAGGTCCATCCGGGCGAGCCGGTAGAGCGGCTGGTCGCCGCTGGTCTGCCGGTCCCCCTCGTAGGTCGCGCGGTGGTCGACGAGGACGGGGTTGGAGGCGGCTTCCACGTACCACTCGACCCGCTCGCCGCCGGCCGCGGAGTCGGCGACGCGCACCCAGTCGTTGTACGGGTTGAGCGCCTTGACCTCGCAGCCGTCGGCCCGGTGGACGAGCCCCTCGCACTGGAAGCCGGGCATCATCCGGTCGAAGCCGAGGTCGAGGACGGCCTCGACCGCACGGCCCGCCCAGCCGGCCGGGACGGTGCCGGTGACCTTGAACCAGGTGGTGCCCCAGGCCGGCCCCCACGCCTCGCCGATCGCGCAGGGCTCGTACGGGGCCGCCAGGCCCTCGGCGACCGGCACGGGCTCGCCCGGGGCCTCCCAGCGCTCGATCGCCAGCGGGACCGAGTGGGAGTGCACGGCGGGCTTGATGCGCTCCTTGAGGACCCGGCGCAGGCGGTGTTCGGTGATGCTGCGGTCGTCATGCATGACGGCTGCTCCAAGGGAGGGGTCGTGTGACGGGCAGGACGGGCGGACGGGCGGACGGGTCAGGTTTTGACGGCTCCCTCGCCCACTCCCTTGAAGAAGTAACGCTGGAGGGCGCAGAAGAGCAGCATCATCGGGAGGAGCGCCGCCATCGCACCGGCGGCGATGATCCGCTGGTCGTTGGTGGTGGTGGCGCCGGCCAGGGTCTTCAGGCCGAGCTGGAGGGTGTAGTGGTCGCTGTCGGTGAGCACCAGCAGGGGCCAGAGGAAGTCGTCCCAGGCGCCCATGAAGCTGGTGATGCAGACGACGGCCAGGGCTCCCTTCGCGGCCGGGAGGAAGAGCCGGGTGAACCGGGTCCACTCGTTCGCACCGTCCAGGACGGCGGACTCCTCCACCTCCTTGGGCACGGCGAGGAAGGCCGAACGCATGATCATGATGTTGAGGACGGAGACCGCGCCGGGGAGCCACACGCCGACGAGGGTGTCGACCAGGCCCATCTCCCGGATGGTCAGGAACATCGAGATCATCACGGACTCGAAGGGGAACATGAGGGTGGCCACCAGCACCGTGAAGACCGTCTTGCGGCCCTTCCACCCGGCCCGGGACAGGGCGTACCCGCCCATCGCGGCGAACAGCATGTTCGAAGTGATCGCCGAGGCGGCCACCACCAGGGTGTTGCCGACGTACTGGAGCAGCGGGAACGAGTCGGCGACGAGGACGTAGTTGTCGAGGGTGGGCCGCGAGGGCAGCAGGCCGTCGTAGACGTTCTCGGTGCGCCCGCGGATCGAGGTCAGGAACTGCCAGACGATCGGCCCGAGCATCACGACGAGCGTCAGGACCAGCGTGGCGTACCGGCCGGCGAGCCCGATCCGGCGGCGCCTGCGGTCGGCGCCGGTGCGCGTCGCGGTGCTCAACTCTCGTCCCCCTTGGACAGGCGGCGTCCCAGCAGGCTGAAGACCAGGGTGAGCAGGAACAGCAGGATCGAGATGGCCGAGGCGTAGCCGGTCTCGCCGGAGAAGCCGAGGCCGACCTGCCGGATGAGGAAGGGCAGGGTGCGGGCGCCGCCGCCGGGGCCGCCGCTCTCGCCGCCGAGGATGTAGATCTCGGTGAAGACGCGCAGCGCGGAGATGGCGGAGAGCGTGCCGACCAGCAGCATCATCGGCTTCACCTGGGGGACGGTGATGCTGAAGAAACGGCGGACGGGGCCGGCGCCGTCGAGGGCGGCCGCCTCGTGGAGGGAGGCGGGCACGTTCCCGAGGGCGGCGAGGTAGAACACCATGTAGTAGCCGAGGCCCTTCCACACAGTCACGATCATCGCGGAGACCAGCAGCATGGTGCTGTCGGTCAGGAACGGGACCGGCTCCGCGACGATGCTCAGCTTCCGGAACACGGTGTTGACGAGCCCGTCGCTGCGCAGCACCCACTGCCAGATCAGGCCGACGACCACGGCCGAGGCGATCACCGGGGTGTAGAAGGCGGAACGGAAGAACCCGATGCCGGGGATCTCCGCCTGGACGAGCACGGCGAGGGCGAGCGGGAGGAGGACGAGGCACGGGACCACGACGACCAGGTACAGCACGCTGTTGCCGGTGGCGGCCCAGAAGTCGGGGTCGTTGAAGGCCCGGGTGTAGTTGTCGAAGCCGACGAAGCGGCCGCCGCGCAGGATCCGGGCGTCGGTGAGGGACAGGATGACGGTGTTGACGAACGGCCAGAGGCTGAACAGGGCCACCATCACCAGGCCGGGGGCGAGGAAGAGGTAGGGCGTCCACCATGTGCGGTGGCTCAGCCCGGTGTCGGCCTCCATGGCCGCCAGGGCCTTGCGGCGCCGCCTGCGGGCGGCCCGGTCGCCGGCGGCAGCGGGGCCGGCAGGGCTTTTGACGCGGTCTGCCGGTTCCACAGCGTATGCGGCGCGCGTCATTTCTGCGCCGACTTGGCGAGCAGCCTGTTCGCCTCCTCCTGGGCCTTGCGTACGGCCGTCTTCGGGTCCTGCTCGCCCTGGATCGCCTTCTGCATCTCGCGGACGACCGCGTCGCCCACCTGGTTGGTCCACTGGACCGGGGTGTTGGCGTCGAGTGCGGCGCTCTTCAGCTGCTCGGCGCCGACCGCGCGGGCGACCGTCTCCGCGTCCTTGCCGTCGCCCCGGTCCGCGAAGCGCGGATCGGCCAGGCCCCGGGCATTGGACGGGTAGATCGTCGCCTTCTTGGAGAACTCCACCTGGTTGGGGCCGTTGGTGACCCACTTGGCGAACTCCGTGGCCGCGTCCAGGTGTTTGGTGTCCTTCCTGATGCCGAGCGACTGGGCGTAGATGCCGATGTGGCCGAGCTTGCCGGTGACGGCCCCCGCGACCTGGGTGCCGGCATAGACCTGCGGGGCGTTCTGCCTGATGTCCTTGACGAAGCCCGGGGAACCGGGGCCGAAGACGAGCTTTCCGCTGCCGTAGAGCTGGTTGATGTCGTCGGACTTGAGGAGGGACTCCTTGGGCATGGCGCCCTTGGCGTACAGGTCCTTCATCCGCTCGACCCACTCGACGGCCTTGGGGGTGTCGAAGACGAAACGGTCCTGCTTCTCGCTCAGGATCGGCACGCCCATCTTCTGCCAGTCCCCGGGCAGCCGGCCCTTGGGGTCGGCCATGAAGGCGGAGTACCGGCCGCCCGAGGCGGCGGCGATCCTGTCGGCGCAGTCGAAGAACTCCTCGACGCTGGTCGGCGGCCTGGCCGGGTCCAGGCCCGACTTCTCGAAGAGCTCCTTGTTGTACGTGAGGATCTCGGGGGTCACATACCAGGGGTAGGCGTACACGCCGTCGCCCTTGCCGGGGAGCTTGAACTGATCCCAGGAACCGGGGACGTACTCCTTGGCGACCTCGGGGTCGAGCCCCGCGACATCGGCGAGGAGCCCGCGGTCGCCGAGGAGCTGGAAGGAGTCGGTGGAGAGGTTGACCACGTCGGGGAGTGCGCCGGCCTGGGCGTCGGCGACGAGCTTCTCGTTGTAGCCGTCGCCGGGTACGTCCTCCCATCTGACCTTGGCCTCGGGGTACTTCTCCTCGAAGGCGTCGATGACACCCTGGACGTAGGCCGTGAACTTGGGCTTGAGCTGGAGGGTGCGGAAGGTGATCTCGCCGGCCACTTTGCCGCTCTTCCTGGCCTCCGGCACGTCTGCGGCGCCACCGCTCACCCCGCAGGCGGAGACCGAGAGGAGCGTGCCCGCCACGAGTGTGGCGATGGCGGTACGGGTCGCGTTCGAACGGGTCATCGTCGCCGCCTTCGGGGGAGTTCCGGCCTCGCTGCCGGAGCGCGCAGCCCACGCTGACCCCAACGCCGGATCGCGTCAATGCGGCCGAAGTCCCGATGGGCGGGTATCCGCGGGTCCGGAATGCCTGCGCTGGATGTACAGGCAGACGGGAGCCGCCGGGTCAACACCGCAGCGACCTGCACTAATGCGCTTTAGCACATGAGCTGTCCGGCGTGATATCGATTCGATAACAACCTGTTCCGACGTCAGATGTTGACTTCTTATGGACGGTTCGGGAGGTCCGTGCACTAATGCGCTTTATCTCATACGCGCCGTCGGAACCCGGTTGTGTGCGGGACGTTCGAACGGTCAGGTTTCCGGCCACGGCGTGTAGCTCAGCAGCCAGAGCACCGACCTGCACAGTCGCCTCGGCCCGGCTCACGCCCGCCGTCGCCCGGCTCCGTCTGGCCGCTACTTCATCAGGTACTCGACCTTCTCCGCCAGCTTGCCGTCCTTGAAGCAGAAGCGGTACACGGTCTCGTCGCCGCCCTTGCCGTCCGCGGCCGATAGGTACCAGGAGCAGACGCTGCCCGCTGGTTCGGCCGGGCCGCCCGACTTCAGGGCGTCCTTGATGAAGCTCTCGCCGGACGGCATCTTGGCGCGGACCGCGTCCTCCGGGTCGCCGACCTTCACGGACTGGTAGACGCCCGGTTCCAGCAGGGTCTTGCCTGCGGCGTCGACGACCTTGCCGACGCCGAAGACGAGTGCCGCGACGCCCGCGAGGCCGAGCACCAGCACCACTCCGCAGCCGATCAGACAGCCCTTGCGCTGTGCCACGTGCGTTCCTCCGTACCTTGCGGATCTGTTGACACCCAGACCTTCGCAAGGCGCGGGGACCGCGCGCCGTCCTCCAAAGTCTTCACCGCCCGCAACGATCGTCGTTCGACGTGAGACCGGAATTCACCGCGGGTGGAACGGCCCGTCGTGCCTCTGACCGTCTTGGGCTCCGAGTGCGCCGAACACGCTTCCGCCCGCTTCCAGGCACAGGCGGAACGTGACCGTTCACGTCAGCGACATGAACGTACTGATCACGAGGCACCGCCCCGGACTGCGGGCCCGCCGGTGAACTCGGGCAGCAACGCCCGCCGCGGCCGTCAGTGCGCGGGGGCGGTCAGGTCCGCGGGGTCGGTGTTCGCGCCGCACAGGACGACGGCCACCCGCTCGCCCAGCGGCTCCGAAGCGCACCGTACGGCCGCCAGGGCCGTGGCCGCGCCCGCTTCCACCACGATCCGGTGCTCCTCCCACAGCGCGCGCCGGGCGGCGGTGATCGCCTGGTCCGGGACCAGCACCGACCGGACGTTCTTCTCCTGCGCGGCGGCCAGCGCGGCCGCCGAGACGCGGGTGGCACCCAGCGAGTCGGCGGCGACCGACTCCACGGCCACGTCGACGAGCCGGCCCGCCTCCAACGCCGCGTTCAGGGCCCGGCAGTTCTCCGGCTCGGCCGCGACCACCCGTACGCCGTGTTCGCGGGCCGCGGCGGCGACGCCGGCGAACAGCCCGCCGCCGCCGACCGCGACGACCACGGTGTCCAGGCCGGGCAGCCCGGCCCGGATCTCGTCCAGCAGGGTGCCCGCGCCCGCGGCGATGAGCGGGTGGTCGTACGCGTGGCTGCTCAGGGCGCCGCCGGCCGCCGCGAACTCCTCGCACGCGGCCAGCGCTTCGGCGTACCGGTCGCCGACGAGCCGCACCTCGGCCCCGTAGCCGCGCAGCCGCTCCACCTTCACGCGGGGCGCGTTGGCGGGCAGGAACACGGTGGCCGGGACGGACTGCGCGCGGGCCGCCCAGGCACAGGCGAGACCCGCGTTGCCGCCGGAGGCGATGGTGACGCCGGCATCCGGCAGGGTGCCGGCCTCGCGGTGGGCGGCCAGGAAGTTGCGGGCACCGCGGGCTTTGAAGGAGCCGGTGTGCTGGAGGTGTTCCAGCGCGTACCAGACACCCTCGGCGGCGGGCACCACGGCCGCCGGGCGGACCGACCCGGCTATCCGGTCGGCGGCGGCGCGTACGGCGGCGTAGTCGAGCTGCTGTTCCATGACGGGGGATCCCTTCAGGCGGCGGCGGGCCGGTTGGCCTCGATCAGCTGGCGCAGGGCGCCGTAGTACACCTCGTGGTCGGTCAGGGCGGGCAGTACGTCGGCCAGCCCGGCCGAGAGCACGGGGAACCGCTCCGGGTCCAGCGCGGCCAGGGCCGCCCGCGAGGCGGCGGTGGCTCCGGCCGGATCCCGGTGGTCCACGAACGCGGCGCTGCCGAGGGTGAGCAGGTACATCCGGCGGTACGCGGTCATCGCCTCGGCGGCGGTCATCCCGGCTGCCGTGCTGTCGGCGAGCGCGGGCTCGACCAGCCGGGCCAGCAGCTGGCGGCCGAGCCAGGGGCGGCCGCCGCGGAGCACCAGCAGCCCCGGGTGTGCGGTGAGCAGCCGGTAGAGGGCGGTGAAGCGCACCTCGGTGGCCTCGGCCCAGCCGGTGCCGGCCGGGATCTCGGGCAGTTGGCCGGCGAGGTGCTCGGTGCAGAGGTCGAGCAGTCCGGCGAGGTCGGTGCAGCGGCGCTGGACGGTGGCGTGGGAAACGCCGAGCCGGTCGGCGAGGGCGCGGAAGCTCAGCGCGGCCGGCCCCTCCTCGTCGAGGAGGCGAAGGGCGGCGACGGCGATCGTCTCGGGCGTCGCACGATCCAGGGCTGCTGATCTCCTCGGCATGAGATACACCGTATCAGACGACGGAACATACGCCGTATCTCACGGACGCCACGCCGATCGTGTGACGTCGACTAGGGCCATATTGCTGGTCATTGGGCCATAACCATCGACTTATGTTGACAGAGGGTAGTCGCACCGCTGCACTGAGCGCACCGACAGCCGGCACCGCCGGTACGCCCGCCCCCACGTCAAGGAGTCTCCGTGCCGCCTCGCCTGCGTGCGTCACTCCCCTGCCTGACCGCGGCCGCCGTGCTCGCCTTCTGCCTCGCCCTCGTCCCCGCCCCCTCGGCCGCCGAGCCCCACGCGACCTCGGACACCCCGCTCGCACTCACCCCTCCCATGGGCTGGAACAACTGGGCGCACTACATGTGCGACATCGACGAGGCCAAGGTGGTCGCGAACGCCGACGCACTGGTGTCCACCGGCCTCGCGGCCAAGGGCTACGACACGGTGACCGTCGACGACTGCTGGATGGCCAAGAGCCGGGACGCCGAGGGCAACCTGGGCGTCGACGCGCAGAAGTTCCCGCACGGCATGGCCTGGCTCGGTGACCATCTGCACGCCAAGGGCCTGAAGTTCGGCATCTACGAGGACGCCGGCTCGCTCACCTGCGAGCGCTACCCCGGCAGCGGCTCCCCCGACGGCGGCGGGCCGGACCACTACGCGCAGGACGCCCGGCAGTTCGCGTCGTGGAAGGTCGACTACGTCAAGATGGACGGCTGCAACCTGTGGGTGCCGCCCGGGACGACGAAGGAGCAGGCGTACCGCGACGCGTACCGGGCCGTGGCCGAGGCACTGCGCACGAGCGGCCGGGACATGGTGCTCTCGGCTTCGGCCCCCGCCTACTTCCAGCAGGGCGAGTGGGGCGGCTCCGACTGGCACAAGGTCCTCGGCTGGGTCGGCGAGACCGGCCAGCTGTGGCGCGAGGGCAAGGACATCAAGGTCTACGACCCCGCGTCGCCTGCGACCTCGCGGTGGAGCTCGGTGCTGGGCAACTACGGGTACAACCGCTGGCTCGGCCGGTACGCCCACCCCGGCAACTGGAACGACCCGGACTTCCTGATCGCGGGCTCTCCCGGGCTCACCGAGGCCGAGAGCCGCAGCCAGATCGGCCTGTGGGCGATGATGGCGGCCCCGTTCATCCTGTCCTCCGAGGTCTCCAAGCTGACGCCGGGCGGGCTGGCCGCCCTGGGCAACACCGACCTGGTCGCGCTGGACCAGGACCCGATGGGCCGCCAGGGCGCGGTGGTCTCCGCCAACGCCACCTTCGAGGTGCTGGCCCGGCCGCTGGCGAACGGCGACCGGGCCGTCGCCGTGCTCAACCGGTCCGGCAGCACCCGGGACGTCTCCGTACCGCTCGCCGACATCGGGCTGTCCTCCTGCACGGTCGGCGCGAAGGACCTGTGGAGCGGCAGGACCACGGAGGTCTCGACCTCCCTGACCGGGAAGCTGGCCGCGCACGACACGGCGGTCTGGCGGCTCACCCCGCGCAAGGGGTGCGGCGACGCCGTGCCCACCGGGCAGGTCACCGGCGACGGCGCAAGGTGCGCCGACGGGGCCAACACCGCCGGAGTCGGCGCGGTGGTCCTGGCGCCGTGCACCGCGGCCGCCGACCAGCGCTGGGTCCTCGGGCCCGACGCGAGCGTGCGCCTGACCGGCGAGTGCCTCTCGGCGGGCGAGAGCGGCGTCGTGGAACTGGCCGGCTGCGCGCCCGGGGAGCCGGGCCAGAGCTGGACGCACCGCCGGGACGGGGCCCTGGTCGAGGACGTGAGCGGGATGTGCCTGACGGCTCCCGCCGCGGCGGCCGCGGACGCCCCGGCCGAGCGGCTGCGACTGACCGACTGCGGCGACCACCGGGTCGACCAGGCCTGGTCCCTGCCGGTCTGACGCCCCGCCGGCGCCCCCGCCCACGGATCGGCCCGCGGGCGGGGACCCCGTACGCGGGCCGCGGGACCCGGCACCGGACCCGTCCGCCGAGCCCGGCCAGGCGGCCCGGCCACGGAACCCGGCCACGGAACCCGGCCACGGGACCCCACAGGGCCCGGGCCCCCACCAGGCCCGACACCGCAGCCCGGCCACGGAACCGGGCCACGGGACCCCACGGGGCCCGGCCGCGGAACCCGGTACCGAACCCAGCCACGGGTCCCGCAGGGGCCCACCTCAGACCACGGATCGGTGACTCGACGGATGACGAACTTCCCGCCCCGGCGCCGGCGGCGCGCGCAGCTGCGCCGCCGGGTCGCCTTCGCCGCCCTGGTGGCCCTGCTCGGCGCAGGCTCCCCCGCACTGGCCGACGTGGCCGGCGTACGAGGCCGCGCGCCCGCGCCGGTACCGGAGGCCGGTGCGCCGGCGCCCGTACGGAACGACGCGCGCGGGGCGGCCGCGCAGCCGGGCGCTCCCGGCGCGCCGCGGCCCCGGACCTTCGACACCGGTCCCGCGCGGGCCGCGCTGGGACGGCTGCTGCCGCGCCACGCCACCCAGTTCACCCTCGTCCCCGAGCCGGCCACCGGGGCCGACACGTTCACCGTGTCCGGCCGGGCCGGCGCGATCACCGTGCGCGGATCCACCGGCGCCACCCTGCTCACCGGCGTCGGCTGGTACCTGCAGCACGTCGCCGGGGCCGACATCGGCTGGCCCGGCGACAGCATCGGGATGCTGCCCGCGCGGCTCCCCGCCGTACCCGCGCCGGTCACCCGCAGCGCGCTCGTCCCGCACCGGTACGCCCTCAACGACACCGACGACGGCTACTCGGGCGCCTACCGCACCTTCGAACAGCGCCGGCGGCAGATCGACCTGCTCGCCCTGCACGGCATCAACGAGGTGTTCGTACAGGTCGGCGCCGAGTACCCGTACTACCGGGCGCTGCAGGGCTTCGGGTACTCCGCCGCCGAACTGCGCGAGTGGATCCCCGGCCCCGGGCACCAGAGCTGGTGGCTGCTGCAGAACCTGAGCGGTTTCGGCGGCCCGGTCTCCGAGCGGCTGATGCGGGAGCGCGCCGAGCTCGGCGGCCGGATCGCCGAGCAGCTGCGCGGGCTCGGGATGACCCCGGTGCTGCCCGGCTGCTTCGGCACGGTGCCGCCCGGCTTCGCCGCCCGCAATCCGGGCGCGAGCACGGTGGCGCAGGGCGACTGGGCGGGCTTCGACCGGCCCGACTGGCTGGACCCGTCCTCGCCGGTGTTCGGGAAGCTGGCCGCCGCGTACTACGCGGAGCAGCGTGCCGTGTTCGGGGACAGCACCATGTACCGGATGAGCCCGCTGCACGAGGGCGGGACGGCGGGCACCGTCGACGTGAAGGCGGCAGCCGGCGCCGTGCAGTCGGCGCTGCACGCCGCGCACCCGGGCGCAATGTGGGCGGTGCTGGGCTGGCAGGACAGCCCGAAGGCGGAACTGCTCGCCGGGGTGGACACCTCGAAACTGCTGGTCCTCGACGGACTGTCCGACCGGTACAACCGCCTGGACCGCGAGACCCGCTGGGGAGGCGTCCCGTACGCGATGGGGACGATCTACAACTTCGGCGGACACACGACGATCGGTGCCAACACCTCCGTGTGGATCGACCGGTTCGGATCCTGGCGGGCCAAGTCCGGCAGTGCGCTGAAGGGCATCGCCTACCTGCCGGAGGCCACCGGGACCAATCCGGCCGCCTTCGACCTGTTCACCGATCTCGCCTGGGAGCCCGGACCGATCGACCAGCGCAAGTGGTTCGCCGATTTCGCGGGCCGCCGCTACGGGCGTCCCGACAAGGAGGCGGCTGCCGCCTGGGAGGAGCTGCGCACCGGCCCGTACAGCACCTCCTCGGGCCTGTGGTCGGAGTCGCAGGACAGCCTGTTCACCGCGCGGCCGGCGCTCACGGCGGTGGGGGCCGCGTACTGGAGCCCCCAGTCGATGCGGTATCCGGCCGATTCGGTCCGCCGGGCCCTGGACCACCTGCTCAAGGTGGATCCGAAGCTGCGCGGCTCCAGCGCCTACCGCTTCGACCTGGTGGACACCGCCCGGCAGGCCCTCGCCAACCACTCGCGGGTGCTGCTGCCGAAGATCAAGGCGGCCTACGAGGCCAAGGACCTGGTCCGGTTCCGCGAGCTGACCGCGCAATGGCGGGACGGGGAGCGGCAGTTGGACGTCGTCACCGGCTCCGACCCGAACTTCCTGCTCGGCAACTGGCTGTCCGCGGCCCGCTCCTGGGGCGCGGACGAAGCCGAGCAGGACCGGTACGAGTACGACGCCCGCTCGATCCTGAGCGTGTGGGGCCGGCGCAGCACCAGCGAGGGCGGCTTCCTGCACGACTACGCGAACCGCGAATGGGCCGGCCTGATCGGCGAGTTGTACGCGCCGCGATGGGCGGCCTACTTCGAGACGCTGGAGGAGTCGCTGGTCCGGCGGGCGGCGCCCCGGGAGATCGACTGGCACGCCTTCGAAGACGACTGGGCCCGGCGCACCACCCGGCATCCGAGCGGGGCGAACGGCCCGAAGGGGGATCCGTACACCCTGGCGACGTCGATCGCGGCGGCCCTGAAGTCCTCGGCGGGGGCTGCCCGCTGACCGAATACACCACCCGGCACAGTGGTGATCGGCCGTTGTCCTGATCGTCACCCGCCCGTGGGAATCGTGGCACTCGTGCGAGGGAGAACCTCTCCGGTGGTTCGACGCGCGGTACACGTACTCGGTTCACTGGCCCGGAACGACCAGGGGCGGCCGCCGGAACGCCCGGCGGCCGCCCCTTCCGACGCCGTGACGGCACGACGCCACCAGGAGTGCACCGAGCATGTCGCAGACCGGACACGAACGGCCCGGACAGCCCGGACAGCCCCGACGGCCCGGACGGCCCGGGCCGTCCGCACAGCCCGGGCCGGGGAGCCCCGCGCAGGACACTTCGCCCGCGGCGGACCGGACACCGCCGGTGCCCCTGGAGCTGCTGACGCTCCTCGCCGCCGGGGTCGCCGACTTCGCCCTGGACCGGTTACGGCAGTCCGCCGACCGGGCCCAGGACGCACCCCTCCGCTCCGACCTGCGGGACCGGCTCGCCGACGGGGTCGTGGAACTGCGCAAGCGCGGTGAGCTGACGGCCCGCCCGTCGGACGCGGGCACGGTGAACCACTTGGAGACCATGGCCCGGCGAGCCGCCGAGCGGGTCGCCGCCGAAGGCCACCCCCGGGCATGACCGCACCGGCTTCGAGCAGCGCACCGTCCGGCGCCCGGGCGGATCCTGGCCGCTCACCCGTACGGAGGACGGGGTGAAGGCGCCTCATGCCGCCCTCCAGGGGCCGCCGGCGCCGGCGCACTGATCCGAACGGGGCCAACCGGGCCCGGCCGGGCGCCGGGCCGCCCCGGTCGGAGTCACACTGGATCCGGCGGGCGGGGCCCGTTCCGATCGGCATCCGGAATCCGGCTTCGCGGCGGACGGTGACTGCGCATGACCCGTGTGAAGGCAGACCTGGGGCGACGGCGCCGCATCCTGGGCGGGGCCGTCTGCGGGCTGGTCGCCGCGTTCGCCGGACTGGCCCTGGCAGAACTGGCCGCGGCGGCCGTCCGGCCGGAGGCCTCCCCGGTCACGGCGGTCGGCGGGGCCGTCGTCGACCTCACACCGGTGGGCGTCAAGGAATGGGCGGTGCAGGAGTTCGGCACCGCCGACAAGCTGCTGCTTGCCCTCGGGATCATCGTCGTACTCGGTGCCGTCGCCGCGCTGGCCGGGGTGCTCGCCGTACGGCACCTGCCGGCCGGGATCGCTCTCGCCGGCTGCTTCGGACTGGTGGGGGCGGTGGCCGCGCTCAGCCGGCCGGACGCGACCTGGCGCGACGCGCTGCCGTCCCTGGCGGCCGGGCTGGGTGCGGCCGGGGTGCTGTATCTGCTGGTCAGCGCGCTGACCAGGGCCCGCCCTGTGGGCGCGCCGCCGGGCGGGGCCCGGTCGATGGACCGGCGCGGCTTCGGCCGGCTGGTCGCCGCGACGCTCGCGGCGTCGGCCGGGATCGGCTACGCCGGGCGCCGGCTGGGCGCGTACGGCTCGGCCGGGGCCACGGCCTCCCGGGCGGATCTGGTCCTGCCGAAGCCGGCCGTGCCTGCGCCGCCCGTCCCGCCCGGCGCGCAGCTACGGGTGCCCGGGATCTCCCGGTTCATCACTCCCAACCGCGATTTCTACCGGGTGGACACCGCCTTGGTGGTCCCCCGGGTGGACGCGGACACCTGGCGGCTGCGCATCCACGGGGAGGGCGTCACCACCCCTCTGGAGTTCGGGCTGAGCGAGCTGCTGGCCCGCCCCCTCGTCGAGCACGACATCACCCTCGCCTGCGTGTCGAACGAGGTCGGGGGCCCGTACGTGGGCAATGCCCGCTGGCTCGGCGCACGGCTGGCCGACCTGCTGCGCGAGGCGGGGGTCCGGCCGCCCTCGCAGGGCGGTCCGGCCGACCAGTTGGTGGCGCGGTCCGTGGACGGGATGACGCTCGGCACGCCCGTCGAGACGGTGATGGACGGCCGGGACGCGCTGCTGGCCGTCGGGATGAACGGCGAGCCGCTGCCCTTCGCGCACGGTTTCCCCGTACGGATGGTCGTACCGGGCCTGTACGGATACGTCTCGGCGTGCAAGTGGCTGAGCGAGCTGCGGCTGACGACGTTCGCGGCGTACGACGCGTACTGGGTGCGCCGGTCGTGGGCTCCGCAGGGCCCGGTCAAGACGGAGTCCCGGATCGACACCCCGCGCCCGTCCGCCGAGCCGCAGGAGGGGCCGGTGGCGGTGGCCGGGGTGGCGTGGGCCCAGCACCGCGGGATCTCCCGGGTGGAGGTACGGGTGGACGGGGGCCCGTGGCAGGAGGCCCGGCTCGGGGCGGCGGACGGCAACGACACCTGGCGGCAGTGGGTGTGGGTGTGGGAGGCGACCCCCGGCGGGCACACCCTGGAGGTCCGGGCCACGGACGGTACGGGCGCCGTCCAGACGGGTGTGCGGACCGGGACCGTCCCCGACGGGGCGACCGGATGGCACTCGGTGACCGTGCGTGTCCGCCCCGGACCCGGGAGGAAGGCATGATGGCGGCCTCGCGGGAATCCGGCCCGTACGTCAGGAGCAGGCCCTCGTGGAGCTGACCAGTACGTCGTTCCTCGTCACGCTGATCGCCGTCACCGCGCTCGCCGTGCTCGCCGCGCTGCTGCTGTGGAACCGGATCCCGGGGCCCGGGTGGGTGCGCTGGCCCACGCGGGTGCTGATGATCGTGCTGTGCCAGCTGACCTCCATCGCGGTGATCGCGACCTGGATCAACGGCAGCTACGGGCTCTACTCCTCGTGGCGGGACCTGCTGGGCATGGAGAACGTGCAGAACTCCTCGGCGATGACCGGGCCGCCGCTGGGCCGGGCCCGGTTCACCCAGGGCGGCGACGGCACGCAGAGCGCCTACTTCCGCGGCTCGCATTCGAAGCTCGCCGGGCAGGTGATCGTGTGGACCCCGCCCGAGTACTGGGCACCGGGCGCGGAGAAGACCCGGTTCCCGGTGCTCATGCTGCTGCACGGGTATCCGGGATCGCCGCGGACCTGGATCGACCTGGGAGGCATGCCCGGGACGCTGGACCAGCTGATCCGGCTGGGCGCGGCGCGCCCGTTCATCCTGGTGATCCCGGAGATCTATCCGGGCGGGGTGAACACCGACTGCAGCAACACGCCGACACGGAAGGTGGCCAGTTGGCTCGCGGAGGACGTGACGGACCTGGTGGCGAAGAACTTCCGCACCCTGCGCGAGCCCAGGGGCTGGGGGCTGATGGGCGTCTCGACCGGGGCGTTCTGCGCGGTCAAGCTGCCGTTGCAGTACCCGAAGGTGTTCCGGGCGGGCGCGGCCCTCGACCCGGACCCGCTGGCCGGGGACCCCGACGTGCTGGCCGATCAGACCCTGCGGGAGCGGAACAGCCCCCTGTGGCTGGTCCGGCAGGCCAAGCGGGCCGACGTCGGGCTGTTCCTGGCCACCTCCGCCCAGGACAAGGACAGCCCGCCGCAGCAGCTGGAGGCCTTCAGCCGGGCCGCGGTGGGCAGCGGGGTCCGGGTCAAGACCCTCGTCCGCCCGGCCGGCGGCCACAACTTCCAGACCTGGACCGGGATGTACCCGGACGCACTGGGCTGGCTGAGCACGGAGCTCTCACCGCCCGCCGACGGCCGCGGCTGAGAAAGTGTCGGGTAATTGATCAACCTTCGGCCGATCACGGGGTCAGCCTCGCAGTTCTCCCCCAGCCTCCGGCCGGGAGGTGCCCCGACGAGCCCCTGATGGTGAGACCGTGCAGACCTTCCCGTAGGCCCGGAGGGTTTCGGCCGGGTCGCCGGGGCGGCCTCGCAGGACGGCGTCCAGGAAGGCGAGGGTGGCTCCGGCGACGACGCGCGGGCTCTCGGTGCGGCCCAGGGTGCCGACGATCGAGGGCACCGGCGGCAGGTAGAGCGGGCCGTCCATGAAGGTGAGGTGCCCGGCGCCGGGGACGGCAAGCCGGTAGCTCGTCGCGGTGCTGTGCTCAAGTGCGTCGGTGAGGCGGGGCAGGTAGCGCGGGTCGGTGCCGGCGGCGATCTCCTGGGTGAGCGCGAGCGCCGGCTGCTCAAGGGCGGTCGCGGTGGGGCCGTGGGGGTAGCCGTCCAGGTCGACGACGGCGTCGAACCGGCGGTCCTGCCGGGCCGCCTGCAGGGCGGCGGCACCGCCCAGGGAGTGGCCGGCCACCGCGGCGCGGCCGGTGTCCAGGCGTCCGGTCAGCGGGTCGGCGGTCTCGCCCCGGTCCAGCCGTTCCAGCTGGGTGAGGACGAAGCCGAGGTCGGCGGCCCGGACGGCGGTCCAGCCCGCCGCCAGTTCCTCGTCCCGGTCCCGGTCCCCGCTGGAGGCGGTCGTGGTGCGGATCGTGCGGCCGTCGGCGAGGACGACGACGGCGGAGTCGTACGGGTGGTCGAGGGCGGCGACCAGGTAGCCGTGGCTGGCCAGCTCCTCCGCCCAGGCGGTGTTCTGGGTCCGCACCCCGCCCGACCCCGGGGAGAACAGGACGACCGGGAACCGTTCTCCCCCACCGGCCACCGGGGCGTCGACGACCGCACGGCTGCGAGCCCGCGGGACGCCGTCGACCAGGAAGCCGGGCAGGCCGACCCCGTCGGCGAGGGCCTCGGCGACGGTGCGCGCCTCCTGCTCCGTGCGTCCCAGGTACTGGGCCCGCCGGGTGCCGGCGGGGCTCTTCTGCGCGGGGTACCAGAGCTGGGCCACGACCGTGCGCCGGTCGTCCGGATCGGCGGTGAAGCTCTCGGGGCGGAGCGGGTCGGTCCACTGCACCACCCGGGTGCCGACCGCGAAGCCGCCCGACGGCTCGGGGAACTCGGGCACGGGGAAGGCCCAGGCCGCCACCGGGCCCATGGTGATCAGGCCGGCGCAGGCCAGCGATCCCGGCAGGGCCAGCCACCAGCGGGCCCGCCACGCCGGTCGGCCGGTACGGCGTCGCAGCAGGGGCGGGAGGGCGAACGCCGACGCGAGGGCGGCGCCGGCCAGGACCGGCAGCAGCTGCCAGCGGATCCCCACCACGCCCAGCACGGTCGCGGACGCCACGAGCACCGCCCCCGCCCCGATCGTGACGGGCCGGCGGGCGGCCGGGGGGAGCCAGCGCGCCGCCACCAGCGCGAATGCACCCAGCAGGACGAGGACTTCCGGAAGGGACATCGACAGCCCCGTGATGGTTTCGGTCACCCGGCCATGCTCGACGCCGGGTCCGCGCCGCCGCATCGGTCCCGGGTCGCCGCCGGTTGCCACTCCGGTCGCAACCCGGGCGGGCCGCGGTGCGACCGGAGTGGCAACCGGTCACGCCCGTCCGGCGGCCGCTCTGCGACCGCGGGAGGTGGTGGGCCTCCTCCTGCGGTCGTACCCCGGCAGGGTGCGGTCGGACGGTGGGCTCATGCGCGCCGCCGCCCCCGCGGCCTAGGCTCCGGCTGTACGCGCTGACGGTCCCGGTCGGGCCGCCACGACGACCGATCGACGGGGAGATGTGACGGTGCGCCACCGGGACCGGGTACCGCCCCTGGTGTGGGACGCGGCGCTGCCGATCCTTCTCCTCCTCAACGTCATGACCGCCTACCCGGCGCGGGAGCTGCCGGTGGCCGCGGCGCTCACCGCCGCCCTGGCGCTCCCCCTGCTGTGGCGGCGCCGGGCCCCGCTCGCGGTGTTCGGCGCCGTGGCGGCCGCGGCCTTCGTCCAGTGGCTGATGGACGTCCAACTGCCCGCGGACGTCGCCCTGCTGGTGGCCCTCTGCACGGCGGCCGCGCACACAGGCCGGCGCGGCACGCTCCTCGCCGGTGCCGTCGTGGAGGGCGGAGCCGTGCTGGCCTGCCTGCGCTGGGTACCGGACGGCGCGTTCCTGACCCCCTTCGTCGCGCTCTCCGCGACGGTCGTCGCCGCCGCCGTCCTCGGGGTGAACGTGCGGACCAGCCGGGCCTACCTCGCCGCCGTGCAGGAACGGGCCGAACGGCTGGCGCTGCACCAGGAGCAGCAGGCACGGCTGGCCGTCGCCGAGGAGCGGGCCCGGATCACCCGCGAGATGCACGACATCGTCACCCACAACCTGTCCGTCATGGTCGCGCTCACCGACGCCGCCGTCTACGCCCAGCACAGGTCCCCGGACCGGGCCGCCGCCGCGATGCTGCAGATCTCCGAGACGGGCCGGCAGGCGCTGACCGACATGCGGCGCTCGCTGGGCGTCTTGCGGACCGGCGAGCGGGACGCGGAGCGCCACCCGCCGCCCGGCATCTCCCAGCTGGAGGCCCTCGCCGACCAGATGGGCGCCGCCGGGCTGCCGACCCGCCTGGAGGTCCGCGGCGGCCACACCCACGTCCCCGCCACCGCACAACTCACCGTCTACCGTCTGGTGCAGGAAGCCTTGACCAACACCCTCAAGCACACACCCGCCGGCACCCGCGCGACGGTCCTGGTCGAGTGCTCGGCCCAGGCCGTCGGCGTGGACGTCACCGACAGCGGCCCCCGCCCGGCGCGGCCCGCCGCCGCACCGCCCGGCCACGGCATCCCCGGCATGCGCGAGCGCGCGGCCGCCTACGGGGGGACGCTGCAGGCCGGACCGCTTCCGGGCGGCGGCTGGGGCGTCCGTACCCGACTCCTCCTGGGCGGCGGCGGGGCGGCCTCCGCATGACGATCCGCATCCTGATCGCCGACGACGAGGCGCTGCTCCGGATGGCCTTCGGCACGGTCCTGGAGGCCCAGCCCGACATGACACCGGTCGGCGAGGCCGCGGACGGCGCCCAGGCCGTCCGCCTCGCCCGGGAGCTGCGGCCCGATGTCGTCCTCATGGACGTCCGGATGCCCGGTACGGACGGGATCGAGGCGACCCGACAGGTCGTCGAGGTCTCCCCGCAGAGCAGAGTGCTGATCCTGACCACCTTCGACCTGGACGCGTACGCCTTCGCCGGTCTCGCCGCCGGAGCCTCGGGCTTCCTGCTGAAGAACACCAGGCCGGAGGAGCTGCTCACCGCGATCCGCAACGTCGCGGCGGGCGACGCCGTGCTCTCCCCGCGGATCACCCGGCGCCTGCTGGAGGACTTCCGTCCGCACCTGCCCGACGGCGGCGCCGCCGTCCGCGACGAGCGGCTGGACCGGCTGAGCGCCCGTGAGCGCGAGGTGCTCGTCGAGGTCGGCCGCGGCCTGTCCAACGCCGAGATCGCGGCCGCACTGTACCTCGCGGAGGCGACCGTGAAGTCCCATCTGGGGCGGATCCTGCACAAGCTCGAACTCCGCGACCGGATCCAGGCCGTGGTCTTCGCCCACGACAACCGCCTGGTCCGCCCGGCCTGAGAGGAACGGTACGTCCAGCGCTCGCCAGACCCCCACCACGTGGGGTGCCGGGAGGGGGGGACGCGCCCTAGCCCCGGGAAAGGCGGACCGGGAGGGATTCGACGCTGTTGCCGATGAAGCTGCGCTGGTGCGGGAGTTCGGGCTCGGCCACCGCGAGGTCGAGGTCCGGGAAGCGGGTGAAGAGCCGCTCCAGGGCGATGGTGGCCTCCAGGCGGGCGAGCGGGGCGCCCACGCAGTAGTGCGCGCCGTGCCCGAAGGAGAGGTTGCGGGCGGCGGTGGGGCGGGTGACGTCGAACCGGTCGGCGTCCGGGCCGTGGAAGGCCTCGTCGCGGCCGGCCGCGGTGTAGCCGGCGAGGACAGGGGTGCCCTGCGGGATCACGGTTCCGTCGACGGTCAGGTCGCGGGTGGGGTACCGGAAGGGGAACCAGCTGACGGGTCCGTCCCAGCGCAGGGTCTCGTCCACCACGTCGGACCAGGTGGCCTTGCCCTCCTGGACCAGGGCGAGCTGGTCGCGGTGGGTGCACAGGGCGCGGACGGCGTTGCTGATCAGGTTGAGGGTGGTCTCGTGGCCGGCGACGAGCATCAGGCGCATGGTGCCGATGAGTTCGGCCTCGCTGAGCCGGTCTCCGTCGCCCTCGCGGGCGGCGATCAGCGCGCTGGTCAGGTCGTCGCCCGGGGCCTCGCGACGGGCGGCCGCGATGGTGCCCATCAGCTCGACGAGCTCCCGTACGGCGGCCATGGCCTCCGCGGGCGTGGTGTCGGTGGCGATGATGACGGTGTTGGACAGGTGGTGCAGCCGGCCACGGTGCTCGGGGTCCACGCCGAGCAGCTCGCAGATGACGCTCATCGGCAGCGGCAGCGCGAAGTGGGTGCGCAGGTCCGCGACGCCGTCGGGGGCCTCGGCCGCGGCCCGGCCGAGGTCTTCGAGCAGTCCGGCGGTCAGCTCCTCGATGCGGGGCCGCAGCCGCTCCACCTGGCGGGCGGTGAAGGCGTTGCCGACGAGGGAACGCAGCCGGCGGTGGTCGGCGCCGTCGGCGGTGTGCATGCCCTGGGCGTTGGCGAACACCCGCAGCGGCCAGTCCGCGGGGATGGTGCCGTCGTGCAGGGGCGGGAAGTGCCGGGCGTCCTTGGCGGCGTCGGGGTGGGCGAGGAACTCCTTCAGCGCTTCGTGTCCGAGGACGACCGCCCCGGGCACCCCTCCGGGCAGGACGACGTCCGCCACTGGGCCCTGGGCGCGCAGCCGGGCGTTGAGGGCGTGCGGGCAGCCGCCGGCGGGGTCGATGACGTGCGCGGGCGTGTGTGTGTTGTCGGGTGACAAGCCGGGTCTCCTGACCGTTTGGACGAATCTCGGCCAACAGTGCGGTCTGAAGGGCGGGTTGTACAAGTCCGTTCAGGGGACACGTTCAGGGGTCCGGCACGTGTACGGGCCCGGCCGGCGGCCGGTGTCGGCGTAGGGTCGGGGCATGGCGGAAGCACGGCTGCCTCTCGGAGGCAGGGTCGCCCTGGTGGCCGGGGCGACGCGGGGCGCGGGCCGGGGTATCGCGGTCCAGCTGGGCGCGCAGGGCGCGACGGTGTACGTGACGGGGCGCAGCACGCGCGGCAGCCGTTCGGAGTACGGCCGGCCGGAGACCGTTGAGGAGACGGCGGAGCTGGTCACGGCGGCGGGCGGGCGCGGTATCGCGGTGGTCACGGACCATCTGGTGCCCGGGCAGGTGGAGGCGCTGGTCGGACGGATCGACGCCGAACAGGGGCGTCTCGACGTGCTGGTGAACGACATCTGGGGCGGCGAGCTGCTCTTCGAGTGGGACAGCACGGTGTGGGAGCACGACCTGGACAAGGGGCTGCGGCTGCTGCGGCTCGCGGTGGAGACCCATGCCGTCACCAGTCATTTCGCGCTGCCGCTGCTGCTGCGCGAGCCGGGCGGGCTGGTGGTGGAGATGACGGACGGCACGGCCGAGTACAACGCGACCCGGTACCGGGTGTCGTTCTTCTACGACATCGCCAAGTCGGCGGTCCTGCGCATGGCGTTCGCGCTCGGGCACGAGCTGGGGACCCGCGGTGCGACGGCGGTGGCGCTGACACCGGGCTGGCTGCGCTCGGAGATGATGCTCGACACCTTCGGCGTGACCGAGGCGAACTGGCGGGACGCGCTGGAGAAGGTCCCTCACTTCGCCATCTCCGAGACGCCGTCGTACGTCGGGCGGGCGGTCGCGGCGCTCGCCGCGGACCCGGAGGTGGCGCGCTGGAACGGGCGCTCGCTCTCCAGCGGGCAGCTGGCCCGGGTCTACGGCTTCACGGACCTCGACGGCAGCCGGCCGGACGCGTGGCGGTACATGGTCGAGGTCCAGGACCCGGGCCGCCCGGCCGACACCACCGGCTACCGCTGACCGGCCCCGCGGGCGCCGCACCGGCCGCCGGGGCCGCACGGACCCCCGTCAGTGCGCCGCTTCCGCGGTGGACGGCAGCCTGAGCTCGCGGTCGGGGCCGAGCCGGGCGAAGAACCGCTCCACGTCCTCGTCGGACACGTCGGCCAGCGCGGGCGGGGACCAGCGTGGATCGCGGTCCTTGTCGACGACCTGGGCACGTACGCCCTCCACCAGGTCGGGCGCGCGCAGGGCGTGGCAGGACACCCGGTACTCCTGCACCAGCACCTGCTCCAGCGGGCCCAGGCCGCGGGCCCGGCGGACGGCGGCGAGGGTGACCTTGAGCGAGGTCGGGGACTTGGCGAGGATGGTCTCGGCGGTCTCCTTGGCGGCCGGGTCGCCCTCGGTCAGCAGCCGTTCGACGATCTCCTCGACGGTGTCCGCCGCGTAGCAGCGGTCGATCCAGTCGCGCCGCCCGGCCAGTTCACCGGGGGCGGGAGTGCCGGCGAACCGCGGCAGCACCTCGTGGGCGGGCGATCCGGCGAGGGCGGCGGTCAGCTCCGGGAGCCGGTCGGCGGGGACGAAGTGGTCGGCGAGTCCGCACAGCAGCGCGTCGGCGGCGCCCACGGCGGCGCCGGTGAGCGCGAGGTGGGTGCCGAGCTGGCCGGGGGCGCGGCCGAGCAGGTAGGTGCCGCCGACGTCCGGCACGAAGCCGATGCCGGTCTCCGGCATCGCGACGCGGGAGCGCTCGGTGACGACGCGGACGCTGCCGTGGGCCGAGACGCCGACGCCGCCGCCCATCACGATGCCGTCCATGAGGGCGACGTACGGCTTGCGGAAGCGCGCGATCCGGGCGTTGAGCCGGTACTCGTCGCGCCAGAAGTCGGCGGAGGCCGAGGTTCCGGCCTTGGCGTCGTCGTGGATGGCCCGGATGTCCCCGCCGGCGCACAGGCC
The DNA here is from genome assembly GCF_040302565.1 of Streptomyces sp. NPDC097981. Lineage (NCBI taxonomy): Bacteria > Bacillati > Actinomycetota > Actinomycetes > Kitasatosporales > Streptomycetaceae > Streptomyces > Streptomyces sp. NPDC097981. The sequence continues at coordinate 313,013 of NZ_JBEORW010000001.1, read as the reverse complement.
GCGCTCGCCTGCGCCGCGGATGAGGACCTGATCGACGGCCGGGTCCCGCTCCCAGGTGAGCAGGGCCTCGTCGATCCGCAGCACCATGGGGTGGGTGAGGGCGTTGAGGGCCTTGGGGCGGTTGAGGGTGATCAGCCCCGTCCGGCCCTCGACCGCAAGCAGGACCGTGTCGTCGACGGCATCTTCGGATTTCACACCGGCCAGTATGTAGCGTGGCCGGACATGCGGAAGATCATTCTGATGATGTCGGTGTCCCTCGACGGCTTCATCGAGGGGCCCGAACGGCAGATCGACTGGCATCGAGTCGACGACGAACTCCACCGGCACATGAACGACGAGCTCCGGACGGCGGGCGGCTTCCTGCACGGCCGCGTCATGTACGAGCTGATGGCCCGTTCCTGGCCCACCGCCCATGCCGACCCGGCGATCACCGGCCCGATGGCCGAGTTCGCGGACATCTGGCTGGAAGCACCGAAGTACGTGTACTCGCGCACGCTGCGCCAGGCCGACCTCGGCTGGAACTCCACGCTCGTGCGGGACGTCGTCCCGGCGGAGGTCGCCGCGCTCAAGGCGGCCCCCGGCGGCGACCTGGTCCTGGGCGGGGCCGGTATCGCCGCCGCCTTCCTGCACCACGACCTGGTGGACGCGTACCGGATCTACGTGCACCCGGTGCGCATCGGCAGCGGCACACCTCTGTTCCCGCCGGTCGCCGCCCCGGTGCCGCTCCGGCTCGAAGGCACCCTCACCTTCGGCACCGGCGTGGTGCGGCTCTCGTACGCACGCCCGTAGGGCCCGCATCCCGGGGTCCGCGCCTACGGCAGACGGCGGGGGTGGGCTCCTGGCGTATGCCCGAAGGCCCGCCGGAAGACGTCGATGAACGCGCTCGCCGAGGACCAGCCGCACCGGTGCGCGACCGCGGTGACGGGGGTGCCGACGGCCAGCAGCCGCAGCGCCTGGTGCAGCCGCAGCTGAGTGCGCCACTGCGGGAAGGTCATGCCCAGCTCGGCGCGGAACAGCCGGCTCAGCGTGCGCTCGCCGGCCCCCGCCCCGGCCGCGGCGCCCAGCGCGGCCAGCCCGCGGGAGTCCGCCGGATCGGCGTGCAGCAGGGCGCACACCGCAGCCAGCCGGGGGTCGGCGGGGGCGGGCAGGTGCAGCGGCTGCAGCGGGGAGGCGCGGAGCTGGTCGAGCAGCACCCCGAGCATCCGGCGCCGCTGGGGGCTGCCGTCGCCGGGGGCCCGCGTGTAGGCCAGGATCAGCTCCCGCAGCAGCGGTCCGACGGCGATCACGGCGGGCGTGTCGAGGGACAGCGGGTTGAGGCGGGTCGGCAGGCCCACCGAGTGCAGGTCGGTGCGCCCGTACGCGCGGTGCTCGTGCACCGTCCCGGCCGGGATCCACAGGGCGCGGGTCGTGGGGGCCACCCAGGTACCGGCGTCGGTGGTGATGGACAGCACGCCGGAACCGGCGTAGGCGATCTGGTGGTCGTCGTGCCGGTGCGGATCGATCCCGACGTTGGTGTCGAGCTCGCGGATGCTGGTCGCGGCCCGGGGAGTGTGGCGGATTTTCTGCATCACCCGGCAATTTATCGGAAGCGGGCCGCAGGCCGCACGGGCGATTCTCGACCGGTGAACCCATCGAAGACCGCTCCGGAGCAGCTCTCCGCGACGAACACCCCTTCCGTGCGGCGCCGCCGCATCGCGGCCCACGCGGCCGGCCACTCCTGCGTGGACGTGTACCAGGGCGCCGTCGCCGCGCTCGTCCCCTTCCTCGTCTCCGAGCGCGCGTACGGCTACGCCGCCGCCTCCGGCATCGTGCTGGCCGCCTCGCTGCTGTCCTCCGTGGTCCAGCCGCTGTTCGGGGCGCTGGCCGACCGGTGGCCGATGCCCTGGCTGATCCCGCTGAGCACGGCCGCCGCGGGCCTCGGCATCGCCCTGGTCGGTGCGGACGCCGGCTATCCGGCCACCGTGGCCGCCGTCGCCCTGTCCGGGCTGGGTGTCGCGGCCTACCACCCGGCGGCCGCCCGGCTGGTCCGCACCGGCCCGGGCGGATCCGGGCACACGGCGATGAGCTGGTTCGCGCTCGGCGGCAACATCGGCTTCGCGTGCGCGCCGCTGCTCGTCGTCGGGGCCCTGTCGGTGTCCGGGCCCGCGGGCTGGTGGCTGCTGGCCCTGCCCGCGGCACTCGGCGTCCTGCTGAACCTCCCGCGGCCGGCGCGGGACCGGGGGGCCGGCACGACGGCGACGAGGGTCTCCGGGGCGGTGCGCCCGGATGCGGCACCCGGCCCCGAGAACCGTCCGGCCTTCCTGCGGCTCTCCCTCGTGGTGGTCGTCCGCTCGGTCGCCTTCATCGGGCTGAGCACGTTCATCGCGCTGTACGTGCGCGAGCGCGGCGGCGGCGAAACCGCCGGTGCGGCGGCCCTGTTCGCCCTCTTCGCGGGCAGCGCGGGCGGCACCCTGCTCGGCGGCCGGCTGGCCTCCCGCTGGGGCCGGGGCACCACCGTCCACCGGGCGTACGCGGCGGCCGCGCCCGCCATCGCCGGGGTGCTCTTCCTGCCCCTCCCCCTGGTGTACGCCTGCGCGGCGCTGGCGGCCGCCGCCCTGTACGTGCCGTTCTCGCTCCAGGTCACCCTGGGCCAGGACTACCTGCCGGCCCGCATGGGCACGGCGAGCGGGGTCACCCTCGGCCTCACGGTAAGCGTCGGCGGGGTGGCGAGCCCTTTCGTCGGGGCCGTCGCGGACGCCACTTCGGTACGGACGGCCCTGCTCCCGCTGGCCGTTCTCCCGCTGGTGGCCTGGGCCCTGGCCCGGCGGCTCCCGGAGCCCGCACCGCCGGCAGCCTGAGCGGTCCCGCGGGTCAGTCTTTCGGGAGGGCCCGGTGGGCCTGCCAGGCGGCCAGGGCCTGCTGCCTCGTGCCCTCCGGGTGGCGGGCGTGCCAGTCGCGCAGGAAGCGGTTGAACTCGAACTGGGCGGCGACCTCCTGGGGTTCGGCCGCCCGGGCACGGGTGGCGTGCCAGTGGGCGACGGCCTCGGCGAGGGTGCGGCCCGCGTTCCCGGCGACGTACTCCCGCATGAAGGCGTCGAAGTGGAAGCCCGGCCCGATCTCCCGGACGAAGAACTCCCGGAGCACCTGACTGCACCGCTGACCCTCCGGGATCACGCTGTCGCCGTCGACGGGGGCCGCGAGCTGACGTCCGGCGCGGCGCGGCGCCCGGACCGGCTCCGGCGCCCGGACCCCGTCGAGTGCGGCGGCCAGCCGGGCCGTCAGCGCCACCTTGCCGCCCCCGGCGGACAGGCCCATCTCCCGGGCGAGCCGTGACAGTTCCGCCAGGGTCCAGTACCAGCGCAGCAATTCCGCCCCGGTAAGCGCCGGAGTCGGGGCAGGGCGGTTTTCCTTCATATTCGTACTCACGTTCCCATTCTAAAGAGGCGGCCGGTCGGTCACCGCCACGCCGGTCGAGGCCGCCGGGCCGCCCGCGGCGCGCGGTCCGGGTTTCATGGGGTGACCCGTGACACCCGGACCGACCGCAGGAGTCCGAATGACCGCCGCAGCCGACCGCGCCCCCCTGACTCTCGCCGACGACACCGCCCTGGTCCTCATCGACCTCCAGCGGGGCATCCTGGCCCTGCCGACCACCCGGCCCGCCGCCGAGGTCCTCGGGAACGGCATCGCGCTCGCCGAGGCGTTCCGCGCCCACAAGCTGCCCGTGGTGCTGGTCAGGGTCGCCTGGTCGCCCGACGGCGGCGACCTGCCCACCACCGACGTCGACCGCCCGGGCCCGGCCGCCGCCCCGCCCGCCGCGTTCTCGGAGATCCCCGCCGAGCTCGCCGCCCTCGGCGACGTCGTCGTGACCAAGCGCCACTGGGGCGCCTTCACCGGAACCGAGCTCGACCTCCAGCTGCGCCGGCGCGGCATCCACCGGATCGTCCTCGCCGGCATCTCCACCAGCGTCGGCGTCGAGTCCACCGCCCGTACGGCCTGGGAGCACAGCTACTCGCTCATCTTCGCCGAGGACGCCACCGCCGACACGGACCCCGAGTCCCACGCCCACTCGTTCGGCAAGATCTTCCCGCGCATCGGCAAGGTCAGCTCGACCGCGGAGGTGGTGGCCGCGCTGGACGGCTGACGCGCGAGCGTCCGGCCAGGTTCCGCTTCCTTCCTGTCCGGTTCTCGTCCCACATATACCTGACGTGGCATCAAATGGCCTGAATTGCTGCCGTTTCAGCTGTGGCTATGCTCAAGGCCCAAGTGATTGACGACTTTTATCGATCACAATTGGGCAGAGTGGGGCGGCCGATAAACACCCCCACGCGACCGCAGGACCGGAGAACCGATGGACAGAAACCTAGTCATCCAGACCCCCGCTGGTGGCCAGGGGTTCGATGACAGCCAAGTACCGCTCTATTACAGCCGCAAGACCGCGGACATACTCCACAAGTACGGCCCAGGCCCCCGAGTCCACTTCCACATGGGCCTTTTCGCCCCCGGTGCGACACCGAACACCACCGTCGCCCAGCGCGCGCTCAAGCGCCGCATAGTCGAGTCCCAGGAGGCCATCGTCGAACACGCGGCCCGCAGCTGGGGCGCGTACACCAACCCGCCGGGCAGCGTCCTCGACATCGGCTGCGGAGTCGGCGGCGGATCGCTCTACTGGGCCCAGGAGCACGGCGCGACGGTCACCGGTCTCACCGTCGCGGCCGATCACATACCCGTGATCGAGGACTTCGCCCGCCAGGCCGGCGTCGGCGACCGCGTCACCCCCCTCCTGGCCGACGTGCACACCTTCACGGCCGACCGGAAGTACGACGCCGCGTACGCCAACGAGAGCTCCGGCTACATGGACCGCGAACGGCTCTTCCAGGTCGTGGCCCGGTCCCTGAAGCCGGGCGGCTGGTTCGGCATCCAGGAGCACTTCATCTGCCGGCCCGAGTGGACCGGGTTCATCGACGGCTACTACAAGACGCGCCTGGGCACCCTCACCGAGTACCTCACCGCCGCCGATGCGGCCGGTTTCGAGCTGGAGCAGGACGAGGACGTCACCGACCGGGTCGCCGAGTTCTGGGTGCAGTCCATGGCCTGGAACACCGCCGAGCTGGACCGCGTCGAGAGCTCCGGCTCCTGCGCCCCGTCCGCCTGGTCGCGCGAGCGGCTCCAGGAGTCCACCATCACGCACGGCAAGCTGTTCCGCATATGGCGCGACCACGCCCTGGAGACCCGGCTCCTGCTGTTCCGTCTCGGCGGGGGCGGCTGACCGATGCCACCCGTGTACCGCGAAGACGCGCCACCCTCACGAATCGGCTGGAAACTGCCTCCGTTCTTCTGGCCATGGGAAAGGGATCCGATCCATCCCAAGGCGGCCGAAATCGAAGAACGGGCCATCGCCTGGATCGACGCATTCGGCCTCTACCCGAACACCACCGAACGCGCCTGGGGTCTGGCTTCGCGCAGCGCCGACTTCGTCAGCCGGATCGTCCCCTACGGCGACGTGGAACTGATGCTGCCCTTCGCCCAGTGGTGCTACTGGGCCTTCGCCGCCGACGACTGGCAGGATTCCGGCACCGCTGCGGCGCGCACCGCGTCCGTCGTCGACCAGGGCACCCGCGCCATCCGCACCCTGCAGGCGCCCGGCTCCGGCCTGCTGCCGCCGGGGCCGCACACCGCCGCGCTGGACGACCTGGTGGCCCGCACCCGGGAGGTGCTCACCCCCTTCCAGCTGCGCCGCTTCACCGAGGGTGTCGGGGAGTGGGTGCTCGGCGCCGCCGCGCAGGCCGCGAACGCCGAGCGGGGCGTGATGCCGAGCCTCAACGACTTCGCGGCGACACGGATCTGGGTCGGCGGCACCCGGTTCCTGCTGACCTGGTGCGAAGCGGCCAACGGCATCGAGGTACCGGCCGAGGTGCTGTACTCCGCGCCCGTCCAGGCCCTGACCGACGCCGCCGGGTTCATCGTGGCCTGCGACAACGACTTGTTCTCGTACAACAAGGACGATCACCACGAGCCGGCGGAGCAGAATCTGCTCAACGTGCTGGCCCGGGAGCACGGCTGTACGCCCGGCGAGACGCTGCCCGCCGCGTACGCGCTGCGGGACCGGACGGTGACGCTGTTCTTCCGGCTGCGCGAGCAGGTGGCGCGCGACGCCGACGAGCAGCTCGGGCGTTACCTCGTCGCGTTGGGGCAGTGGATCGCGGGAGACACCCAATACCACGACCGGGCGCCGCGCTACGCCAGTCCGCGCAACCGCAACGCACTTCCCGTCGACGGGGCTTCGTACGACATCACCTGGACCGACACGCCCAGCGACCCGAGCGCCGAGCCGCTGCCCGTACCGGCTCTCGCCTGGTGGTGGCAGCAGCTCGACGACTCGTCGCGCTGAGGTCAGCGGCGGCCGAACAGGCGCGCCCACCAGGAGCCCCGGCCCGTCGGCCGCTCCCCGGAAACGGGGACGGCCGACGGGACCGTGCCGGACGGCCGGACGGCCGGACGCGGCACCGGCGTGGAGCCGGTGACGGTGCTGCCCCGCGGACTGAACCGGACCGGCAGCGCCACCAGGTGACGGGACAGCAGCGAGGACGTCCACCGGAGCTCGTCCTCGGGGACGGCCAGCTCCAGGTCGGGCAACCGGGCCAGCAGGGTGTCGATGCCGGTGTCCGCGATGGCCCGGCCGATGTCCTGTCCGGGACACTCGTGCGGACCGCTGCTGAAGGCCAGGTGGGAACGGTTGCCGTGGACGGGAACGGTGGTGTCGGGCCGGATCTCGGGGTCGAGGTTGCCCGCCGCCAGCCCGAGCAGCAGCATGTCCCCCGCCTTGATCTGCGCTCCGCCGAGCTCCGTGTCGCCGGTGGCCCAGCGGCCGAGCATCGTCATGAACGGAGGCTCGTCCCACAGCACCTGCTCCAGCGCGTCCGGCAGCGTCATGTGGCCGCCGGACAGGTTCGCGCGGAAGCGACGGTCGGTGAGCACCATGCGCACGGTGTTCGCGATGAGGTTGGCGGTCGTCTCGAAGGCCGCGATCAGCACCAGTCGCAGGTGCTCCACGATCTCGTCGTCGCCGAGCGCCGTGGGGTGCTCCAGCATCCAGGACGTGAAGTCCCGGCCGGGCTCCTCCCGCTTGCGCACCACAAGCTCGCGGAGGGTGGCCGAGACGTACTCGAAGCTGGCGAGGGCCGTCTCGGTGCCGCGGAGCATGTCGCGGGCCGCCTCGACCAGACGCGGCCCGTAGGACTCCGGCGCCCCGACGAGCTGGGTCATCACCAGCATCGGCAGCGGCTCGGCGAAGTCGTCGACCAGGTCGGCCCGCCCGGACTGGGCGAAGGCGTCGATCAGCTGGTCGGCGAAGCGCTTGACGTACCGCCGTATGCCGCGCCGGTCGAAGCGCTCCAGCGACTCGGTGATCGCCCCGCGCAGCCGCTCGTGCTCGACGCCGTCGACCAGGTGGCAGGCCGGCTGCCACGCGGTCATCGGTGTCAGGGGGTGGTCCGCCGGGACGTTCCCCTCCTGCATGTCCCGCCAGTGGCGCGGGTCACGGGCGAACCGGGACGGGGTGCGCGCCACGTCCAGGTTCTCGCGGTGGCCGAGCACCAGCCAGGCGGGGAGGTCGCCGTGCACCAGGACGGGGGCCACCGCGCCGTGCTCGGCGCGCAGCTTCTCGTACAGGCCCATGGGGTCGGCCTCGGCCTCGGGGCCGTAGAGCCGGTGGGCCGGGCAGCCGGGCGGCGGGGCGGCCGGACCCGGCTGGGGGGTGGGGGTGGTGCTCACAGTGCCTCCGGGGTCGCGGCGAGGGAGTGGAGGTAGCGCATCAGCGTCATCAGGACGTCGCGGCTGGAGTCGCGCCGCCGGGCGTCACAGAAGACGAGCGGCACGGACGCGGGCAGGTCGAGGGCTGCGCGCAGCTCCTCCAGGGGGTATTCGGGCGCGCCGGGGAAGGAGTTGACGGCGACCACGAACGGCACCCCGCGCTCCTCCAGCCGGCCGATCACGTCGAAGCTGACCTCCAGCCGACGGGTGTCGACCAGGACCACCGCGCCGAGCGCGCCCTCGAACAGGCCGCGCCACAGGAACCAGAAGCGCTCCTGGCCCGGCGTGCCGAACAGGTACAGCACCAGCTCCTGGTTGATGCTGATGCGGCCGAAGTCCATGGCCACGGTGGTGGAGGTCTTGCGTTCCACGCCGGCCGTGTCGTCGACGCCGACCCCGGCCTGGGTCATCGTCTCCTCGGTGGTGAGCGGCCGGATCTCGCTGACCGAGCCGACGAGGGTCGTCTTGCCGACCCCGAAGCCGCCCACGATCACCACCTTGACTGCGGCGGCGGCCGTGGCCGGCAGCGCGTCTTCGCGCCGGGGCGCGGTGGCCCGGTCAGAGCTTTCGAAGTCCATCGATGACTGCCTCAATCAGTGCCAGGTCCGGGAGTTTGGCGGGGGCGACGGGTGGGCGGGAGAGCACGTGTTTGTCGGCGAGCAGGTCACCGAGGAGTACGGTGACCACGCTGACCGGCAGGCCGAGATACGCGGAGATCTCGGCCACCGAGAGCGGCGACTGGCACAGCCGCATGATCGCCGCGTGCTCCGGCTGCATCCCGGGCTTGGGCCCCGACTTGGCGATGATCAGCGTGACGAGGTCGAGGTGGGTGGGCGTTGACCCTCCACTGCGGCCGCCGGTGATCACATAAAGCCGCTCGGGGGTGCCGTCTTCCCAGTCCCCGCCGCCCGGGTTGCTCACGCCGGCTGCCCGTCGCGGCGCGGCGGGCTGCTCAGGTGCTCTCCGATCCGGGCGACGAGGTCGCGCATCCGCTGGCCCATCAGTCCGGCGTCGACGCCCTCGTCGGCCAGTACCGCGAGGAAGGCGCCGGCGCCGGCCGCCATCAGGTAGAAGAAGCCGCCGTCCATCTCGATCACGACCAGCCTCATCCGCCCGCTGCTGCCCGGGAGTTCGGAGGCGACGGCGCCGGCGAGGCTCTGCAGTCCGGCGCAGGCGGCGGCGAGCCGGTCCGCGGTGTCGGTCTCCGCCCCGTGCTGCGCCATGCGCAGGCCGTCGGCGGAGAGGACGATGACGTGGCGGGTCTGCGGAACGCTCTCGGCCAGGTCCTTGAGCATCCAGTCCATGTTGGTCTGCTGCTGGCTCACGGCTGTTCCCCCTTGCTCGCCGAGGCCGGCGAGGCGTCTGTGTTCTGGCTTGCTGCGCCGCTCCGGCTCGCGGCGGTCTTGCTGCTGTCCGAGGACAGGCCGTCCTGGAAGGCGGCCAGCCACATCCCGGGCTGCACCTCGGGCCGGGGCTCGGGCGCGGGCGCTGATCCGTACCCGTGTCCGGCGCGGTCGGCGGCCGCCTCGGCCGCCGCCACGATCCGGTCGCCGCCGACCCCGGCACCGGACGTTTCCGGTGCCACGGCGCGGATCTTGCGGCGGCGCTGGGGCAGGCCGTTCGGGGTCCGTTCGGTCACGACGGGTACCTCGTCGGCTGCTGCCGGCATCCGGGGGCCGGTGACCGGGCGGGCCGGCTGCGGCCGGGCGGCCGGTTCCCCGGCCGTCGCGGTGGCGGTGACGGTGGCCGCCGCTCCTGCCGTCCCGGTGTCTGCCGTACCGGCAGGCAGGGCGGCACGGGGGCCCGAGGCGGTGCCGATGCCGTGGGCGACGCCGGTCGCGGCGGCGGTGGTGGTGATGAGCTGCTGCGGGATGACGAGCACGGCGCGGACGCCGCCGTACGCCGACGAGCGCAGCGAGACCTGGAAGTCGTACGCCTGCGAGAGGCGGCCGACCACGGCGAGGCCCAGGCGCGGGGTCTCCCCGAGGTCGGTGAGGTCGATGCCCTGCTGTGCCTGGCGCAGCATGCGCTCGGCCCGCTTGCGGGCCTCCTCGCTCATGCTCACGCCGCCGTCCTCGATCTCGACGGCGATGCCCGAGTTCACGTCGACGGCGGTCAGATGGACCTTGGTCTGGGGCGGGGAGTAGCGGGTGGCGTTGTCCAGCAGCTCGGCGAGCGCGTGGATGAGCGGTTCGACGGCCGGGCCGACGACGGCGACCTGCGAGACCGAATGGAGCTCGACGCGCTGGTAGTCGATGATCCGCGACATGGCGCCGCGCAGCACGCTGTACAGGGGGACGGCCTTGGACCACTGGCGGCCGGGCCGGGCCCCGCCGAGCACGGCGATGGAGTCGGCGAGGCGGCCGATGAGGGCCGTGCCGTGGTCGAGCCGCAGCAGGTCGCCGAAGACGTCCGGGCTGTGGCCGTGCCGGTCCTCCATCTCCCGCAGTTCCTGGGCCTGCTGGTGCACGATGGCCTGGACGCGGCGGGCGATGTTGACGAAGGCGCGCTGCGCGGAATCGCGCAGGTCCTCCTCGGCGACGACGGCGTCGAGCACCGAGCTCAGCACGGCATGGTGGGCGGCCCTGAACTCGGGCGACAGGCCGGGCCCGTGGGTGTCGAGCTCCTCCAGGGAGGCGAGCACCTCCTCGGGGAACTCCCCCTTGCGCAGGCGCTCCACGACATCGGGCAGCAGCTCCTGCGCGAGCCGTACGGTCTCCGTTTGCTGTCGGTGCAGGGCCGCCTCCTGCGCGGCGACCGTCAGCCGCAGCGCGGCGACCACCTTGCCGCGCCGGGCGGCCTCACCGCAGGAGAGGGCGACGGCGACGAAGGCCACGGCGCCGACCCAGGCGACGGGGGTGCGGGCAGGTGCGGACACCTGCGCCACGGCGATCGCCGCGACGGCGGCGGTCAGCAGGGCGGGCAGCGCCCAAACGACGGGTGAGGTGGGCCCTGGACTTCCGGGCGACGATCCCACGCGAACCATCAGAACCCTCAAACGATCGAAAGTGAATGATCATATGACAACGGCCCGGAATCTTAGCGTCTATGTGCGCGTCTCTTGACAACAGGTCACCATCCGGGCCTGGTAAGCCGGTTGGCATTTCACGATCTGGCCGAAACCCGTGCGCGCCGCCTGCCGGGTACGCCCGGTGCGCAGCCCCGACCACGCAGTCCGCGCTTGCTCTCCACCCGTCGACCACCCCGCCCACGGCCCCGGACCCCTCACCCAAGGAACGGCCGAATCCCGCCATCGGCCCCGAGCGCCTCCGGGAGACAATCACCCTCGGCCCGAGGCGGAACCGCCCGGTCCCCACCGGCCCCGCCGACCCCACGACAGAACGGGAGCAAACGCGTTGAACCAGGAGAGGCGCGAACAGGCCCAGCAGTTCCTGCACCCGGGCGAGCGGCTCGTCGCCGCCTGCTCCTTCGAACTCGGCCCCGGAGTGCCGTATCCGCCCGAAAACCTGCTCGCCCGGCCGGAGCCGTCCGCACTCGCCCGGCAGATCGAGGCGAAGGCCCCCCGCCCGCTGCGGCAGTTGCTCAAGGCGGGCGGAATCCTCGATCCGCGGCAGTCCGGGCTCGCCGCCGCCGCGAACGCGGTCGACCGCGCGCCGGACCTGGCAGACCGCCTCGGCACCCGGCTGATGCACGGCAAGAGCATGGAGGGCGGCTGGCAGAGCGCGGCCGGGCGGTTCCTCATCGGCCGTGCGAGCGCCCGCGGCTCGGCAGCGGACGTACTCGCCGTCACCGACCGGCGCTTGTTCGCCCTGACCGACGTATCACCGCTGTGGCGGACGGCGCCCGCGCTGAAGCAGTACTGGGAAGCCCCCCGCCCGGCCGTGGCCGCCGTGCGCGCCAATCCGACGGGGATCCTCCAGAAGGGCCGCATGGACATCGTCTTCGCCGACGGCTCGTGGGTCGCCGTCCTCGCGAGCCCCCCGGCCCACGCGGCCCCCTTCGCGGCCGCGGCCACCGGCCCGCGCTGAGCGAACGGCTCTGCAGGGGCGTCGCCGGGCCGGGACCGGGGCCGCATCGGTACCGGTGGGAACGTATGGCCGACCCGAAGGCGCAGCGGCACCGCTGCGCGCACCAATGCTCCGGTTGCCGCCACACGTTGACCGGCCTGCGGATACGATCCAGCCGGCGGGCTTGCGCGGACTCCTGCGATGGATGCCTCCGGCCTCGTCACGCACCGGCGCAGAAGAGGAACGGACACCCTGTGAGCAGTGCTCGCTCTGACGGACGGGTGCAGCCGGCCCGCCCGGGCGACCCCAAGCGGGTCGGACCGTACCGGATCATCGGCCGCCTGGGCTCGGGAGGCATGGGCACCGTTCACGCCGGTCTCGACCCGGGGGGCCTGCGGGTGGCCGTCAAGCTCGTCCATGCCGCACATGCCGCGGACGCCGAGTTCCGCGCCCGCTTCCGCCGCGAGGTCCAGCTCTCCGCCCGCGTCCAGGGGCCGTGCCTCATGCCCCTGCTCGCAGCCGACCCCGACGCCGACACCCCCTGGCTGGCCACCGCCTACGCCCCGGGGCTCACTCTCGACCGGCACCTCGCCGCCCACGGTCCGCTCACCGGCGGCACCTTGTACGCCTTCGCCGCCGGCACCGCCCAGGCCCTGGCAGCCATCCACGCCGCCGGTGTCGTCCACCGCGACGTCAAACCGCAGAACGTTATCCTCACCCCCGCCGGCCCCCGCGTCCTGGACTTCGGCATCGCCCGCGCGGCCGACGGCACGTCCGTCACCCGGACCGGCGTGATGACCGGCACACCCGGCTGGATCAGCCCCGAGCACTACCGCACCGGCGCCGTCGGCCCCGAAGGCGACATGTTCGCCTGGGCCACCCTCGTCGCGCACGCCGCCACCGGCCGCCTGCCCTTCGGCACGGGAGCCCCGGACGTCGTCGCCTACCGCGTCATGTCCGCCGACCCCGACCTCGTCGGCCTCCCCGGAGAACTCCGCGCAGTCGTCGGAAGGGCCCTCGCCAAAGCCCCGGAAGGCCGCCCCGCCGCGCGCGAGATCGCCGAGGAGTGCGCCGGGGTCCTCGCCGCCCAGGCCACACGGATCCTCCCGTCCGGCGCCGATCCGACCCTGGCCGTTGATCGCGTCGGGGCCGAGTGGGACGTACCCGCCGCGGACGACCCGATGTGGCGTCCCCCCGCCCGCCCGGGCCGTCGCGCCATCGGCATCACCCTGGCCACGGGGGCCGTCATCGCCGGGTTGGCGGGCGGTGCGCTCGCGCTCAGCGCCGCGGACACGCCCTCCCCGCCCGCCTCCGGCCGCCCTCACGGCGCCGCCGCCGGTTCCGCGACGACCGCCACGCCCTCCGCCGGTGCGGGGCCGGCCGGTACGCGTACGGGAAGGCCTGAGCCGGCGTCCGCGGACAGCGCCGAGGCGACGATCGTCACGTGGCGCACGGCTCGCCGCGCCCGGGGAGAAGCGGAGCTCGAAACCGAGACGGCACTCGGCCACGACGTCAGCCTGGGGGTGGGCTCGGACTACGACTACGACGGGCGGTACGAGGTGGGCTTCGCCCCGCCGCGGAAGGAGGTCTACATCGCCATCAGCGGCGCCGCGCCCGCCCCGTACATCGTCCAGGCGGTGGCCAAGGACGCCTGCACCACCCTCCGCATGATGGCGGACATCTATGCGGGCCTCCCGTACGACGAGTACGTGCTGGTGGACGCCACCTCCCCTGCCGCGCCCGCCGTCGTGTGGGAGGGGAACTTCCGCACCAACGCCGGCTGCGCCACCCGGGTCGTCGACCGCGACGTCACCGACGGCCGCCAGGCGCCGGACTGGCAGCCCACCGAAACCGGCCTGGAGGCGGCGAGGATCCCCAGCAGCGACAAGGCGGAGATCCGTGTGGCCACCGATGCGGTCCACCGGCTCTTCGGGGAGTGGAACGGCAATTCCCGTCTCTTCCACGACGCCCGCTACATCAGCGACGAGAACACCAGCATCGGGTTCGCCCCGCACGAGGGCGCGATGTACCTGTGGGCCACGAAGCCCGAGTGGAACCGGGACACACAGGAGGAATGGGCCAAGGCCGCCGCTGACGTGGCCTGCCGGGCACTCCTCACCGAATCCCGCGCCGGCAAGGAGTGGGTCTACGCCCAGTACGCGGTCGCAGTCATCGGCGACGACGGCGCTCCCCGGTTCCTGCGCTGGGGCTCGGCCGGAACCTGCGCGTCCTGACCCCGCACGGCCGCCCGGCCCTCGCGGCTGGGGAGCGCGGCGGATGCGACGCCGCCCCGGAAGGGCAGGCTCGCGCTCAGCCGGGAGGCGAGCGAGGAGAAGGCGCCGGGGTTCGGCGACGCGCTTGCGGCCATCAGGCCGGTTGCCGGTGAGCGGTCCCGAGGGGCAGCCCGCGGAGCTCGTCACGACGACCGCCGGCCGCTGGACCAGGTGCCCGACCCGTTCCACAGCTGCCTGCCCAACGAGGCTCCGTCAGCCGTAGCTGATCCTCCCCTCGACAGGAAGGGCGGCGGAAGCGATGATCAGCTTCGATTCGGGGGATCTTACGGGCGTGACGTGAAAGTCTGGTGTCAATCGCCCTGGACGGGCGGTCGGCACCGTGCCCGCAACATCAGGGAGATGCCTGTGTTTCGAGCGGTGACGGATGCGGGGATGACGGCGGACGCAGCTGGCGCGCCGTCGGTGCCGCTGGTCGGGCGGGACGCCGAGCTCGACCGGCTCGTACGGCTGTTGGCCGAAGGCCGTAGGACGAGCAGGGTCGCGGTGGTCGAGGGGACGGCCGGTATCGGCAAGACCCGGCTGCTCGCGGCAGCGGGCGAGCGGGCCGCGTCGGCGGGACGCGAGGTACTGCGGGCGGCGGCCACGCCGGCCGACACCGACATGCCCTACGGACTGCTGATGCACGCCCTGTACCACACCCCGGCGTTGGACCTGCTGGACGAGTTCGGCGAGAAGCCGGCAGGGGGGCCGTCCGACCTCCACCGCAGGCACCGCAGGCTGCGGGACGCCCTGTTGGAGATCGCCGACCGTACGCCGGTGGTCCTGGTCCTGGACGACCTCCAGTGGGCCGACGAGGAGTCCCTGCGACTCCTCGAACACCTCTTGCGCGGGCCGTGCGACCAGCGCCTCGGCTTAGTACTGGCGCACCGTTCCGGGGGCTGCCCGTCGTGGCTGGCGCGGACCCTCGGGGACGCTGCCGCGCTGCGGATCGTGCTCGGCCCGCTCGCCCCGCCCGACGCCGCCCTCCTGCTGCCGGCGGCCCCGCCGGCCCGGGAGCACCAGCTCGTCGTGGCGGGCCGCGGCAACCCCCGCCAGCTGCGCGCCCTCCACTCCCTGACGGCCGGGCTCGCGGCCGACCTGGCCGACGAGCTGGCGGGCGAGCTGGCCTCGGGGGACCCCCGTCCGGTGGGCCTCCTCGACGGCTGGCACCCGGACCCCGACCTGCTCGGCGAGTTCGACAGCCTGCCGGCCTGCGCCCGGGCGGTGTTGCAGGCCGCCGCCGTCGCCGGTGCGGAGTTCGACCCGGCACTCGTCGCGGAGGTGGCCGTCCTGCCGGAGCGCCGGGTCGGCATCACCCTCGACGAGCTGGCCGACCACGGCTGCGTGGTCGGCAGCGCCGGGTGGTACCGGTTCGGCAGGCCGCTGCTGGGCGCCGTCGGCTACCGTCTGGCGGGCCCGGCCTGGCGCGTCGAGGCGCACCGGCGGGCCGCCACCCATCTCGACCGGCGCGGCGCCGCGCCCGGGGCCGCCTGGGCCGCGCACGTCGAGCACCTGGCGCACACGGCGTCCGGGGACGAGCTGGCCCGGCTCGTCGACATCGCCCGGGCCGAGCTGCACCAGGCTCCCGAGACCAGCATCCGGCGGCTGCGCTCCGTGCTGCGGGTGCTCGCCGACCGGGGTGACAGTGTTCAACTGCGGCGGGCCTCCGTGCTGTTGGGGCGAGGCCTGACGGTCACCGGCCGGCTCGACGAAGCCGCCGAGGTGCTGCGCCCGCTGCTCTCCGCTTCGAGCGGGAGCTCGACGTCCGCGGCGGACCTGCTGGCGCTGGGCGAGCGGCTGCGCGGCCGGGGCGAACGCGCCTACCGTCTGCTGCGCGAGGCCGGCATCTCCGGTGACGCGCCGGCCGGCTCGGCCCTGGTCTCGCGCCCGCGGCCGCGTACGGCAGGCCCGGCGGCCTTCGCGCAGGAGACCGCGGCGGCTCGGACGTGCGTCCCGGCGGAGACCGAAATCAGCCTGGCCAGACGGGAGATGATGAACGCCCAGTGGGACCGATGTCTGGGCCGACTCGACACCCTCGACGTCCCGTCGGACCGTCCGGAGCTCGCCGCGGCCGCCGACGCCCTCACAAGCCTCAGCCTGATCGTCCAGGGAGACGTGACGGGCGCCGCCGACGCGCTCGACTCGGCAGAGCGTCTGGCCGACTCCCTCACGGGCAGCGAGCGGCTGCGACTGCTGGGCGGACTGCCCGACCTGTGCTGGGCGGAGATCCTGCTGGAGCGTCCGAACCGGTGCGCGCGCCGGGTCGAGGAGGCCATCGCGCTCGCCGAGACCCACCGGCACCGTTACATGCTTCCGGAGCTGCACGTCGTCCGCGCGGCCCTGCTGGCCCAGTCCGGCCCGATGGAGGACGCGCTGGCGGCCGCGGACACGGCCCTCGAACTGGGCAAGGCGCTCGGCACCACGGAAATGCTGGCGCCGGCGGCGAGCCTGCGGCTGCGGGCCGTCCTGTGGGGAGCCGGCCCCGAGGCCGCCGCGCCGGCCCTGGCACTGCTGGAGGGCTACCCGGAGCCGGAGACCTGGATGTGGGCCGGTTTCGTCCGGCACGTCCGGATCGAGGCCGCACTGGCCCTGGGCACCCCGATCCCGTCGGCCGAGGCGGTCCGGCTCCTCGGCTCCCCGAACGGGCGGCGGCCCGATCCGATGTCCGTGAACCATCATGCGCTCGCAGCCGAGTTCTGGGCCCGGGAGGGGGACGTCGAGGCGGTCGCCGGGCACGTCGCGCAGGCCACCGGTGTCCCGGTGCCCGGGCTCGCGATCACCGCCGCCGTGGCGCAACTCGCCGAGGCCCGGCTGGCGGGCGTCCGCGCCGAGCACGAGTGGGCGACGGAGCTCGCGGGCCGGGCCGGCGACCAGCTGGCGGCGGCCGGAATGCCCGTCAAGGCCGGCCAGGCGTACCTGGTGGCGGCACGTTCCGCCGGCGCCCTGGGGCACGCCGAGGGGTTCGCCCGGACGGTCTCCGCTGCGGAGGCCCAGTTCGAACGGGCCGGCGCGCACGGGCTGCGCGCCACGGCGGCGCAGCTGCGGGAGTCTTACGCGCCCTCCGGAGCGCCCTCGCAGCGCCCGGACGGGTACGTGCCCGACCGCGCGGAGCACCTCGCCGAGGAACGGCAAGCAGAACGCCCCCCGTTGGCTCTGCGGCCCGGCGGGCCGGCGGACAACGTCCTGTCCGCCCGGGAACGCGAGATCGCGGGCCTGGTCCTCGAAGGGCTCACCAACCAGGACATCGCCGCCCGGCTGTTCGTCAGCGTCCGCACCGTGGAGACTCATCTGACGCGTGTGTACGGCAAGTTGGGCATCGCCCGGCGCGGAGCGCTCGCCCGGGCGCTGGACTCCGTCTGACCGCGCAGCGGCCGTAGAGCCGCCCAGAACGCCGAGGACCGCACAGACCGGCACACAAGGCCCCGGAGCCTTCCCGCAGCACGGCGGGATCGCTCCGGGGCCGCCCCGTTTCCCGGACCCACGTACGTACGTGTCGTGGTTTCCCGCACCCCCCGCCGCGGTCCGCCCAATACGGGTCCGTGCTGCGGGAATCCACGATCTGCGGTGCGCACCCGCCGCATTAGCTTCCTGCCTGTGCCCGGCAGACGCCGGGTAACACGGCTCCCCACACGCTGACCTGCCGGGGCAAGGCATGCCTCGCCGGCCGGCGGACGCGGTGGCAGCGCCGGGACGGCACACGAACGGGAGGCAGCAGGTGCAGCAGGTCGGAGGGGCGGGCGAGAAGCACGCGACGGCCGGTGCGGCGGACGGTTTCCGTCTGCAGGGCCTGGCACAGGCGGTCCTCGCCGAGCACGGTGCCCACGACTGGACGGTCACCGAGGACGACGTCTGGTGCCGGGTGATGCCGCCCGAGCGGGAGATGCGGATCCAGGGCTGGAAGCTGCACCTGTCCGCGACCCGCCTGTCGGCGCCCGAGGTGGTGCACCGCGCGGCGACCGTCCTGGTCGCGGCCGGCTGCGGCTTCAAGTTCGCCAAGAACATCGCGGTGGTCGAGGAGATGACCTCGGACCGCTACGACCGCGCCCAGTGCGGCAAGATCGTCACCTGCTACCCGGCGGACGACGAGCAGTTGCGCACGCTGGCCGCCGCCCTGGACGAGGCCACCGCCGGACTGCCCGGCCCGGCCATCCTGTCCGACCGCCGGCTGCGCCCGGGCAGCCTGGTGCACTACCGCTACGGCGTGTACCGCGGGGTGCCGGTGCTGACCAACGACGGCAGCCGCCAGCTGCGGGTCCAGGCGCCGGACGGCACCACCGTGGAGGACCTCCGCAAGCCGTGGTTCACCCCGCCGCCCTGGGCCGTGACGCCGTTCCCCGAGGAGCCGGCGTCCGCGGCCAGGACCGCGGCACCGTCCGCGCCCAAGACGCCGGGGCCGGCCCTGCTCGTCGACCGGTACGAGATCCGCGAGGCGATCCGGCACTCGGCCCGGGGCGGCATCTACCGGGCGCTCGACCACCGGACCGGCGCGGAGGTGGTGGTCAAGCAGGCCCGGGCGCACGTCGGCACCCGGGTGACGGGCGAGGACGCCCGGGACGCGCTGCGCCGCGAGTCCGCCGCACTGACGGAGCTCGACGGGATCGCCGCCGGGCACGTCGAACTGTTCGACCTCGACGGCCACACCTTCCTCGTCCAGGAGTCCCTGCCCGGGAGCACCCTCACCCAGTGGGTGCAGGACGAACTGAACCGCATCGACCGCCAGGCGGGCCTGGAGCCGGCGCGGGTGGTGGAGACGGCCCGCCGGCTCGCCGCGCTGCTGGCGCAGGTGCACGCCCGGGGGATGGTCTACCGGGACTTCACCCCGAACAACATCATCGTGGGGCCCGACGGCGGACTGCGGCTGATCGACCCCGAGATGGCGGTCCGGCCCGGACTGTGGACCACGCGCGGCTACACCGACGGCTTCGCCGGGCCCGAACAGGCCCGTGGGCCGCGGTTCGGCCCGACGCCCGGTCTGGAGTCGGACCTCTACGCCCTCGGCGCGTCCCTCTTCTACCTGGTCGTGGGCACCTCACCCGCGTTCCCGGAGGACCACCCCGAGCCGTCCTCCCGGCAGCCGCAGATCGCCGGCCTGCTCGCCATGAGCGGGGTCCGCAACCGGGCCGCCCGTCTGATGGCACCGGCCGTGCTCGGACTGACCCGCGACGTGCCGGAAGCGCGCTGGACCCTCGCCCGGCTGGGCGAGTTCCTGGACGGGCTCGACGTCGACGGCCCCGCGAACGACCGGCCCGCGAACGACCGGCCCGCGGGCGGCGGTTCGGGTGACGGCTCTTCGGACGGGCAGCTGCCCGCCGACCGGCTCGACCCCCGGATGCAGCAGCTCCTCGTCGACGACGGTCTGGCCCATCTGCTGGCCACCCTCCCGGAGCCGGGCGACGACACCCCGCGCCTGTGGCCCAGTACGGGATTCGGCAGCGGCACCGACGCCTGCAACGTGCAGCACGGCGCCGCCGGCGTGCTCGGCCTGCTGACCCGCGCCGACACCCACGCCGGCACCGCCGGCAACCGCGACGAGCTGCGCGCCGCCCTGTCGCAGGTGGCCGGCTGGCTCGACCGCCGCCGCACCGACGTGCCCCGGCTGCTGCCCGGGCTCTACTTCGGCCGCGCCGGCACCGCGTGGGCGCTGCACGACGCCGCGCGCCGCCTCGACGATCCCGAACTGGCCGACCATGCTGCTGAGTTGGCCCTCGACCTCCCCGTCCGCTGGCCCAACCCGGACGTCTGCCACGGCACCGCCGGCAGCGCACTCACCCAGCTCCACCTGTGGCGCGCCACCGGGCGTGAGGAGTTCCGCCGACGGGCGGCCGAGGCCGCCGACGACCTGCTGGCCGCCGCCGAGTACGACGGCGACCGGGTGTACTGGCCGGTCCCCAAGGACTTCGACTCGGACCTCGCGGGCATCCGGCACCTCGGCTTCGCCCATGGCGTCGCCGGCGTCGGGTACACGCTGCTGGCCGCAGCCCGGGCCACCGGCGAGCGGAAGTACCTCGATGCCGCCGTCGACGCCGGCAACACCCTTGTCGCCGAAGCCGAACGGGGTCCGTGGGGGGCCCGCTGGCGCACCGACCGCGACGACGCGCCCGGCAGCGGGATGCTGTACCACTGGTGCAGCGGGGCGTCCGGTGTCGGTACGTTCCTGGTCCGGCTCTGGCAGGACACCCAGGACCCCGCCCACCTGCTCGCCGCCAAGGAGGCCGCGGTCGCGGTCCGCGGCGTGCGGTGGAACTCGCCCACCGCGGCCTGCCACGGCCTGGCCGGCAACGGCGAGTTCCTGCTCGACCTCGCCGACGCCGTCGGCGGACCGTACCGGGACTGGGCGCAGGAGCTGGCGGCGGCGCTGTACGCCCGGCACACCGTCCGGGACGGCCGCCTGCTCATCGCCGACGAGAGCGGGCTGGACGTCACCGCCGACTGGAACGTCGGTCTGAGCGGCGTCATCGGCTTCCTGCTCCGGCTGCGGCACGGCGGCCCGCGGCCCTGGATGGCCGACGGTCCGGCGGCCCCGGCGTCCGCGCAGGGCGACCCGGCCGGCTGTACGGCGGTGCGGCCGTGAGCGCCCGTACCGCGGTCCTGCCGCCGGACGGCCGCCGGGCCGCACCGACCGACGCCGAGGTGACGTTCCGTAGCAGCTTCCGCTTCTCCGCCGACGGCCTGCGGGCCGTGTGCGTGGCCACCGGCACCGACGGGCGCGACTTCGCCGAGAGTTGGAGCCTGGGCCCGTCCGGTCCCCGTCTGGACCTGCGGACCGGCCTGGGCAGCGACCCCGCCTGGACCCAGCTCCTCCCCCTCGACGGCACGAGCGTGCTGTCCTCCTGGTACGGGGCGCGTGGCGCGCAGTGGCTCGCGCGGCTGACCCCCGACGGGCACCGGGACACCGTCTCCGTGCCCGGCGGGCGGCCGCTGCAGCTGCTCCCGGCGCCCGAAGGGTCCGGGCTCCTGGCCCTCGGGGTGAGCCGCGGTGCGGCGGACGACACCCTCGTCGTCGCGGTACGCGAGGACGAGCCCCGGTTCGAGGTGACGGCCCGGGTGGCCGGCACGCTGCTCGGCGGGATCGCGCTCGGCCGGCGGGTCCTGTTCACCCGACGGCTCGACGACGTCCCGCGCCCGGTCGTGCTCGATCTGCGCGACGGCGGGCTCCGCGACCTGACGGCGCAGAGCGGTCCGGCCCACGTGCTGGCCGCGGCCGCCGGACAGGTGCTGCTCGCCCGGCTCACCCCCGAGGGCAACCGGCTCGCCCTGGCGGACCTGGACGGTGACTCGCCCCTGCGCGCGGTCCACGGCGAGACCGGTCTGCCCGGCGCCGTCCACCCGCTCGCGCTGGACCCGGACGGCGACCGGCTGGCCCTGCTCACCACCTCCGGGGCCAGGTCGTTCCTCACCGTTCTGGACCCGGTCTCCGGCACCGCCCGTCACATCGGCATGCCGCCGGGGGACCTGCTGCCGACCGCGGCGTGGACCGGGCACGGGCTGTGGCTGCCGCACTCCGACCCGGGCCGGCCGCGCACCCTCGGCTGGGTGCCGCCCGCCGGCACCCGTCTCGAACTGCCCGAACCGGCCCGGTCCGGCCACCGGCCGGCCCGCCTGGAGACCTTCCCCGGCGCGGACGGTCCCGTCGAGGCCGTGCTGTACGGGCCCGACTGGCGCACCGCCCGGCAGGTCGTGCTCGCCCTGCACGGCGGCCCCAACAGCCGCTGGACCCTCGGCTTCGATCCGTTCCTGCAGGCGCTGGCGGCGGCCGGCCTGGCCGTGGTCGCGCCGAACCAGCGCGGCAGCACCGGCTACGGCGCCGCCCACACGCTGTCCATCAGCGGCATGTGGGGCGGTCCCGACCTGGCCGACATCACCGCCATCGGACGCTTCCTGACCCGCGAGCGCGGTGCGGAGCGCGAACGGCCGGCCCTGTACGGGGTCAGCTACGGCGCCTTCCTGGCCCTGCTGACCGCAGCTGCCGAGCCCGACGGCTGGACGGCCTGTGCGGCCGTGGCGCCGTTCCTGTCCGGTCCGCGGCTGCACGCCGACGGCTCGGCGCAGGTCCGCAGCATGATCGAGCGACTGGACGGGCTGACCCCCGTGCGGGACCGGCTGGGCCCGCGGGACGTGGAGCGCCTGGCCCCCGCCCTGGCCGCGCCGTTGCTGCTCGTCCACGGCGCCCGCGACGACTCGGTGCCGGTCGGCCACTCACGAGCCCTTGCCGCACGGCTGACGGCCCTCGGCCGCCGCCCCGGCACCGACTTCCACTACATCGAGCTTCCCGACCGCGGTCACGCCGCGCTCGGGGCGGGAACCGCCGATCCGGTCGTCGCATCGGTCGTGCGGTTCCTCACCGGGCAGGGGCACCCCGCCCCACCCGGGTCCGTACCGGCACCACCGGACGCGAGGGGAGGTGATCACTGATGGAACTCGATCTCGACGCCCTGCAGCAGCTCCCCGCCGAGGAGGCGCTGGCCGAGACCGTCTGCCGCTGGAGTTGCTGCACCTCCTGCCATGGCACCGCGTCGTGAGGACGGCCCGCTGACGGGACTTCCCGTCCCATCGCCGCGGCCGCCTCCCCCGGGACACCGCCGCACCCCGCCGCACCCTGAAAGGAGGTGATCACCCATGGAGCTCGACCTGGACGCCCTCCAGCAGCTGCCCGCCGAAGAGGAGCAGACGACCATCTGCCGCATCTCCTGCAAGTCCAGCTGTGACGTCTCCTGCTCCGCCACCGGCAGGTAGTCACGCACGAACCCGCGGACAGCAATCCCGCTGACCGTAGCGATCAAACAGAGAGGAACACCGTCATGGAGCTCGAACTCGACACCCTGCAGCAGCTGCCCGCCGAAGAGGAGCAGGCCGGCGTCTGCGGCTACACCTGTGAAACCACCTGCCGGAACACCTGCGGCATCACCGGCCAGTAGCAGCCGGTGGGCAGGCCCAGCCGGAGCCGGGAGCCGGACCGGCGGTCACGACCGCCGCGGCCGCCGAGTGCGGCACGCCGACCCGGCCGGGCCTGCCCCGCCGCAGTCCCACCACCGGGCCGCCCGCACGCCGGGGCGGCCCGGTGGGCGTCAACTCCCCGAAAGGAAGACCAGTGAAGCGTACCGGCGCCGCCGCACCGGCCGCCGGGCCCGGGGGGCGCACGCACCCGGCCCGGCGGCCGGTGCGTGCCGCCCTGGCCCCCGTACGGCTGCGGCTGGCCGTCCTGGCCGTCCTCATGGTGGTGCGGATGTCGGTCGTCGTCGCTGTGCCGGCACTCCTCGCCACCGCGGTCGGCGCCGTGCTCGACGGCACCGACGTCCGCGGCCCGGCCGCCCTCCTGGCGGCCGCGCTGGCCGTCGGCGGGCTCTGCGAGGCGGCCGCGGGACCGCTGGCCTCCTCCGCGAACGCCACCGGAACCCACCGGCTGCGCATGCTGACGGTCCGCCATCTCCTGGCGCTGGGGCCCCGGTCCCCGTACGCCGTCGGGGAGGCGGTCACCCAGGTCGTGCAGTCGGCGCCGATGGCCGCGGGCCTGCCCGCCCGGGCCGCCGAGAGCGCGGTGTCGCTCCTGTGCTCGGTGGCGGCCCTGGCCGCCCTGTGGTGGACGAACTGGCAGGCCGGACTGACCTTCACCCTGGCCATGCCGGTGACGGTCCTGATCGCCCAGCGCTTCATGAACGAGGCGGGCGTGGCCCAGGAGAACTACCTCGGGGCCCAGTCCCGGATCGCGGACGGGCTGGTAGCCGCGCTCGCCGGCGTCCGCACCATCCGGGCCGCGGGCACCCTCGCCACGGAGACCGACCGCGTCCTGGAGCCGCTGCCCGAACTCTCCGCCGCCGGACGCGCGATGTGGCGCACCGAGCGGGACGTCGTGTGGCGCCTGGGACTCCTGCTGCCCCTGACCGACGTGCTGGTCCTGGCGGTGGCCGGCCTCGCGGTGGCACACGGCCGGCTCAGCCCGGCGGGACTGCTGGCCGTCACCGGATACCTGGCCCTGGCTTCCGGCATGGTCGACCAGATCGACGCCCTGCTCGGGATCGCCCAGGCCCGGGCCGGCGCCCGCCGCCTCGGCGAGGTGTTCCGGCACGAG
This sequence comes from Streptomyces sp. NPDC097981, assembly GCF_040302565.1. NCBI lineage: Bacteria > Bacillati > Actinomycetota > Actinomycetes > Kitasatosporales > Streptomycetaceae > Streptomyces > Streptomyces sp. NPDC097981. The sequence continues at coordinate 288,918 of NZ_JBEORW010000001.1, read as the reverse complement.
CCGCCCGCCGGGGGCGCGGGGAGCACCACGCCCGCGGACGGCGGGGTGCGGCTGCGCGGCGTCACCGTCCGCCACGCCGGTGAACCCGTCCTGGAACGACTGGACCTGAACCTTCCCGCCGGCGCCGCCGTCGCCCTGGTCGGACGCACCGGCGCGGGCAAGAGCGTGCTGGCCGGCCTGCTCGGCCGGCTCACCGACCCCGACGAGGGCGAGATCTCGATCGGCGGCGTCCCGGTGCTCGATCTGCCCCTGGACCGGCTGCGCACCCTGGTGGTGCACGCCTTCGAACGGCCCGAGCTGTACGGGCGGACGGTCCACGAAGCCATCTCCTTCGGCCGGCCCGGGGTCAGCCGCGAGGACGTGGTCCGGGCCGCCCGCGCGGCGCAGGCCGACCGGTTCGTCCGACGGCTCCCGGCCGGATACGACACCCCGCTGGAGGAGACCCCCATGTCCGGCGGCGAACGCCAACGGCTCGGACTCGCCCGGGCGTTGCTGCGTCCGGCGCTGGTGCACGTCCTGGACGACGCGACCTCGGGCCTGGACACCGCCACCGAAGCCGAGGTCAGCCGTTCCGTCACCGACCTGCTGGCCGGCCGTACCAGGCTCGTGGTGGCCCACCGCGCCGCCACCGCCGCCCGCTGCGACTTCGTCGCATGGCTGGACGGCGGCCGGATCCGCGCCTTCGGCCCGCACGACCTGCTCTGGGCGGACCCCGGCTACCGGGCGGTCTTCGGCCCGGCGGGCGCGACCGGCTCCCTCGCCGGCCCGGATCCCGTGAAGAAGGAGCCGGAACCCATGAAGAAGGAGGACGAGCGGTGCCGCGTCGAACACCGATGAGGATCGGCCTCGGGCTCAGCGCCCCCGCAGGGCGGCTGCTCGCCGACGGGCTGCGCGGCAGCGGCGGACCGCTGCGGCGGATCGCCGGCTGGTCGGTCCTGGAGGCCGCCCCCGCCCTGGCGTCTGGCTGGGTGACCGCGGCCGCGCTCGACCACGGGTTCCTGGCCGGCCGGCCCGGTGTCGGCCTGGCCTGGATCGCCCTGCTGGCCGGGCTGTTCTTCGCCCGGGCCGCCGCCGAGCGCGCCCTGTTCACCCCCCTCGCCGAGGTGGTCGAGCACCTGCGGGACACCTTGGTGCGCCGCGTGGTGCGCGGTGTGCTGGAGCGGGCCACAACCGGCGGGCACGGTGGCGGATCCGCGGCCGTCGCCCAGCTGAACGGCCAGGTGGACACCGTCCGCAACCTGACCGGGGCACTGCTGCGCACCGCCCGGCCGCTCAGCGTCTCGCTGCTGGCCGCCGTGATCGGGCTGGCCGCGCTCGACCCGATGCTCGCCGGGCTGGTACTGGCACCGCTGGTACCGGCGCTGGCCGTGTTCTTCTGGTCGATGCGCCGGCTGACGACGCGGCGGCGGCTGCTCGTCCTCGCCGAGGAGAAGGTCGCGGGCGGGGCCGGGGCGGCGCTCGGCGCGTCCCGCGACATCACGGCGCTGGCGGCCGAGCCGCACGCCGCTTCGGTCGTGGAGCAGGAGGTGGCCGGGGCGGCCAGGGCACAGCTCGCCGTCGGACTGGCGGCCGCGCTGCGGGTCCCCGTGGTCCTGCTCGGCGGCCAACTGCCGCTGCTGCTCCTGCTGCTGGCCGGCCCCGGCCTGGTGGAGCACGGATCGGTCAGCCCCGGTGCCGTGGTCGGCGCGGCCACCTATGTGGCGGCCCACCTCCTGCCGGCCCTGCAGATGCTGGCCGGCACGGTGTCCGGGTACTGGAGCCAGCTGGGCGTGGTGCTCCACCGGCTGGCCGAGGCGGCCACGGTGCCGGAGCCTCCTTCTCAGCCGTCCCGGTCCGACCGGCCGTCCCAGCCATCGGAGCAGTCCCCGTCGTCCGGGCCGTCCGGGCCGTCCGGGCCCTCTGAGCCGGTGCCGGCGCCCCGGTGGCACCGGAAGGCTCCGCACATCGCGGTACGGGAGCTCGACTTCGCGTACGGCCCGCACGCCGAGCCCGTGCTGCGCCGGCTCAGCCTGGACGTCCCCTTCGGCGACCACCTCGCCATCGTCGGCCCGAGCGGCATCGGCAAGTCCACCCTCGCCGCGCTGCTCACCGGGATCATCCCCCCGACCGCCGGCACGGTCGGCCTGGACGGCCGCCCGGTGACGGACCTCAAGGAGGCGCTGCGCTGCCGGCTGTTCGCCCTCGTCCCGCAGGAGGCGTACGTCTTCCCGGGCACGGTCGCCGCCAACCTGGCCTATCTGGCTCCCGGCGCCGACCCGGCCCACCTGGAGCGCTCCGCCGAGGCGGTCGGGCTCTCCGCGGTGATCGACCGGCTCGGCGGGCTCGATGCCCGGCTCCGCTCCCCCGCCACGGAACTGTCCAGTGGTGAGCGGCAGTTGTTCGCCCTGGCGCGGGTCCATGCCTGCGCGGCCCCGGTGGTGGTCCTCGACGAGGCCACCTGCCATCTGGACCCGGTCGCCGAGGAACGCGCGGAGGCCGCCTTCGCCGAGCGCCCCGGCACCCTCGTCGTCATCGCCCACCGGCTCGTCTCGGCCACCCGGGCCCGCCGGGTCCTGCTCCTCGACGGCGACCGGACGGCTTTGGGCACCCACGCCGAACTCCTCGTACGCAGCCCGCACTACGCGGAGCTCGTCGGCCACTGGACGGGCACGACGGCAGCCGGCCCCAACGCGCGTGAGCCGGAGGCGGCAGGGCGCGGGTGAGCCGGGCCGGCGCTGCTGTCGACGCCGCTCCCCCGCGCCGCCGGCCTTCGGCGCTATGGCCGACCGGCCACGGACTGAACGTGCGACCACATTGCGACCACCATGGCTCCGGACGCACTGGAGGCCGTTCGCTCACCTACGCATCTGCTACTCGAAAGTACAAAATTCCTATGTAGATGCATGACTGGATGGCTGCTAGAGTCCGCATGCGCTGCTCGGGACAGGGTGGCGAGATGGCCGGTCCGAACCCCCAGGTCTGCCCCTGTGCGGCGTACATCCGCGAGGCAGACAGCCGTTGTGATGCCGTGGCAATTCCGCACCGACGATGCCCGTGCGCCTCTTCCGCTCCGTACCGCCCGTGCCGCCTTTGAGGCCCATCGCCCGCTCACCGCTCGTCGCTCGTCGCTTTCGCCCGTCAGATGGGGAGATCCACATGAACGCAGGACTTCTGCGCCGTTTTGCCACCGGCAGGACGCTGATGCTCGGTGCCGTACTCGCTCTGGCAGTGCCGGGAACCGCCTACGCCAACACCGTGGGCGTGACCGTGAAGACCCCCGGGGCAACCAGCGGTCCCGCCTCCGCCAACTCCGAGATATCGAGCCACGCGGACTGTTCCAGCGGCCTGGTCTCCGGCGGCGGGATCAACCAGGCGATCGGCACCGGCGCGAGCGTGAACGGCAACCACGTCAACGGCACCTCGCCCAGCTCCGACGGCACCACCGAATACACCGGCTCCACCGGCGTCGTCGGCACCGACGTGACGCACTGGCTCGGCATCGGCGGAAGCGGGGGCCAGGTCAACGCCTCCTTCTCCACCACCCCGTACGCCATGTGCTTCACCAGCAACCTGATCAACCACACCCAGGTCGTCATGAACAAGGTCAACGCACCCACCGCGGGAGCGACCGTGGGCCTCGTCACGGCGACCTGCCCGGCCAACACCCGCCTCCTCGGCGGCGGAGCCCGTACCACCCCCGGCAACACGGGCAGCCTCAAGACGATCGCGAGCTTCCCCACCTTCAACAACTCCGCGCACGCCTTCGGCGCGAAGGCCGCGGCGGACGCAGAGACGAACCCCGACTCCTGGTCGGCCGTCGGCTGGGACTCCGGCGCCAACAGCGCCAACTACACCTACGCCTACGCGATCTGCAGCGGAAGCGGCATCAACGTCAGCGGCGCCACGGTGAAGGTCCGCTACGCCGAGGTCAGCGGCCCGACCACCGGCAGCACCGGCCAGACGGCGACCGTGGGCTGCGGCCAGGGCGACGGGAACCTGGTCAGCGGCGGCGCCGCGATCAGCGGGGGCAGCGTGACCACCACCAACTTCACCGGCCCCGGTTCGGGCGGCGACCACCTCAACGGCAGCTTCCCCAGCACCTCCGGCGGCGCCGCGGTCGGCGACGGGACCACCACGGCGGCGTACTGGACGGCCTCCGCCCACACCGGAGGACAGTCCTCTCCCGGCACCTACACCGACGCCTGGGCGCTGTGCGCCAACGACGGTGTCTGAGGCGGCCGTTCCCGACGGCCGGACAGCCGGACACGCACGTGAACACAAGAGAGAGAATCCGATGAGCATGAATCTCCGGCGGGGCTCCGCCACGGGCAGGGCCCTGATCCTGGCCGCCCTGCTGACCGTGGCGGTGCCGGGAGCCGCGTACGCCAAGACGGCTGACGTCACCGTCGTCACCCCCGGGCCCACCATGGGCCCCCCGACCCCCTTCACCGGGGTCACCTCGCACGCCGACTGCCCCGACGGCCTCGTCTCCGGCGGCGGGGCCGACCAGGCCATCGGCAACGACGAGATGTCCAACGGCAACCACGTGATGGGCATGGTGCCCAGTGCCGACGGCGCCACCGAGTACACCGACGCGCCCGGGATCGTCGGCAGCGACGCCGCGCACTGGATGGCGTTCGGCGGGAGCGGGAGCCGCAGCAGCGACGCCTTCTCCACCACCCCGTACGCAATCTGCCTGCACAGCAACCTGATCAGGCACACCCAGGTCGTCATGAACAAGGCCTCCGGGCCCACGAGCGGGCTGTCGTCCAAGCTCGTGACGGCGACCTGCCCGGCCAACACCGTCCTCATCGGCGGCGGCGCCCGCACCACCCCGGCCAGTGTCGGCAGCCTCAAGCCGATCGCCGGCTTCCCCACCTTCAACGACGCCGAGCACCACTTCGGCTCGATCGCAGCGGGTGACGGGGAGCGCGACCCCGACTCGTGGACGGCGGTCGGCGGGATCGGCGGCGGACGCGGCGAGGACAACATGACGTACGCCTACGCGATCTGCAGCACGGACGACATCGACCTCAAGCACGTCTCCACGACGGTGCACTTCACCGAGGTCAGCGGCCCGAACACGGCCTCTACGGGAACGACGGCGACGGCAGGCTGCGCCAGCGGCGAAGGGCAGCTGGTCAGCGGCGGCGCCGCGATCAGCGGCGGAAACGTGACCACGACCGACTTCAGCAAGGCGACTTCGGGCGGCCCCCACCTCAACGGCAGCTTCCCCAGCGATGCCGCCGGCACCCCGGTCGGCGACGGGGGCGCCGACCCGTCGTACTGGACGGCAGCCACCCACAGCGGCGGTTCGCCCTCCCAGGGCAGCTACTCCGACGTCTGGGCGCTCTGCCTGGACGTGCAGCACGGACACAAGCGGTAGCTCCCCGAGCAGCTGCCCCGGAGCGGACCCTCCTGCCCCAGGAGGGTCCGGATCGCCCCTGCCCTGCCCTATTTCCAGGGGGAAGTGGGTGAACCGTCCGGGTCCAGGCCGAACGGCCAAGTCTTTTCGCAGTAAATCGCGGTGTCACCAGCATCAGCGGCCTGCCGGTAGAGGAACTCAGCGTCTGCCCGGCTCCCCTGCTGGTTCAGCCGCGCCGCCAAGACAACGAGGGCGCGCACGGATCCTGATTCGGCAGCTTGGCGGTAGAGAGCCTCCGCTTCGCTCCAATTTCCGATTTCTGCATACTTCTCAGCCAACTGAATCAAGCCACTGGGGTATCCGGCGATCGCGGCCCGACTCGCCATGGCTTCGGCCGCCTTCTGGTCTCCGGCTTCCTCACGCAGCTGCACGAGGAGAAGCAGGGCATGGACATCACCGGCGACGGCAGCTTCGAGGGCCAACGCCTCGGCTCCTTCATGGTCGCCGGCTGCCTCGCGCATTGAGGCCAGACAGTCCAGGGCATGGACGGCGCCGGCATCAGCGGCCCGGCGGTAGAGGGCCTCGGCCTCTCGCGCCTTCCCGGCCACTTGGCGCAGTTCGCCCAGTCCGATGAGTGCGTCAGGGTCTCCCCCGTCGGCTGCCTGCTGCGCCAGTAGTTCGGCGCCCTTGTGATCGCCGGCCCTCTCGCGCGCTGTCGCCAGGCAGTCGAGCGCCCGGACGGCGCCAGCGGAGGCGGCCTCCTGATACAGCAACTCGGCAGCCTCCCGGTCCCCAGCCATCTGGCGCAGTTCTCCCAGGCAGATGAGGACGTCAAGGTATGCCTCGCCCGTGGCCTGCCGCGCGAGCGCTTCGGCTCCCTTTCGGTCTCCCGCCTTCTCGCACTGCGTAACCAGGGCAAGCAGGGCGGATGGCGCACCGGAGTCAGCAGCCAGCCGGTACAGGCCCTCGGCTCCCGACCAGTCGCCGGCCGCTTCACGCTGTCGCGCCAGATCAGTCGCAGCCTGGAGGGCGCCGGCGTTCACGGCCCGCCGAACGAGCGCTTCGGCCCTTTCCCGATCTCCCGCCTTTTCGCGACTCATGGCCAATATGAACAAGGAATGGGGACTGCCGGCTACAGCAGCGAGGAGAGACATGGCTTCGGCCTCATCGTGCTCTCCCCTCTGCTCGAACCACATGGCCATGTCGCCGCCGACGTGCGCGTGCCCGATATCGATGGCGCGTTGAACCAGACGCTTGGCTTCCTTTCGGTCGCCGGCCTCCTCGCGCATCGCCACGAGAACGGACAGGGCATAAGGGTCGCCGGCGTCGGCGGCCTGTTCGAACAGGCCTTCCGCTCCTGGCCGGTCCCCGTCCTTGCCTCGCCGGATCGCCATATGGACGAGGGCATTGGGATGGCCGGCATCAGCCGCTCGGCTGAGCAGGTGATGTGACCACTGCAACCGATGTCTTTGCCTGGCCGCGGTGCTGAGGTTGTGAAGATCCTCGGCATGCGCAAGGTGAGTGTGGGCCGCGTGCCAAAAGGATGCGGGTGGGCAGAACATGCGGCGGGTGGTGCGGCCATATTGTTCGAGGTAGTCGGCAAGCCGGAACACTGGCCCCGCCAATGGTGCGAGCCTATTGGGCGCCAAGTCACCGGGAGGGCGTCGCGCAGGACGGGAGTTGGCGCGGCGCAGGGGAGCATGCTTGCCGTGCACGGGTCGGGCAAGCTCGGTGAAAGCGGCTTCGGCCCAATCTTCAGTGAGCTGATCATAGTCATGGTCAGTGAGGTAATCGGTGGCGGCGACCATGAGGAAGGCCTGCGGGATGTGGACGCCGATGCCGAGGCGGCGTGCGTCCATCGCAGCTTCAAGAAGGGCTTTGGCGGCTGGGGTGCCGAATTCGTAGCGTCGTAAGAGTTCGGGGGCGCCGGCGAGATCCTGGGTGATGCGTCCGTCGCCACCGGTACGAGCAAGAGCGTCAGCCAATAGGTGGTCGCCGTTCCGTGCGAAGGAACGGGCCACACGGAGAGCTGCGGGATCGAAGGTGTCGGGCACGATGAGGGTGCGGCCGGCCAGTAGCTCCCGCACACGGCTGTGCAGGTCCGGGGCCCCATACTCGGGCAAGTGTGTGTACTGGTCTGCGTACTCAGACCAAAGCGTGCCCAGGACGAGCACGGGGCCGCGGCCAGGCGTGCTGAGGAGGGCATGCAGGGCAGCAGCAATCCTCTCACCAGCCTGCGGTTGACCCAGGTAGTGCTGGGCCTCGTTCAGCCACACGACGGTTCGCGGTGCGACGTGCACAAGGTCGTCCAGGGCCGCTTCAGCCCGGGTCGGGTCGAAGGGGTGCCACAATCGCCAGCCCTCGGCCGCGAGCGGCTGAACGGCTTCCCAGCATGCCCTCGTCTTCCCGGTGGACGATGAGCCGACGAGTACCACCATGCGGCTGTTGCCCCCAGCTGCATCCTGTACTGCGCTTGCCAGCACTCGGTCGTGTCCTCGCGTCACGTAGCCGGGGAGAACACACCTCTGGTCTGGTCCGATGGCGATGAGGCCGGCAGGATGGACCTCCAGATCATGGGGATCCCACTCGCCGATGGGCCTGCCCAGGCCCGACGGCCGCACAGATTCGACAATGCCTTCTCCCGCGGCCATCCGCCGTAGTTCCAGCAGCTCGTCAATCGGCAACCGCAGTGCGGCTGCCAGGGCCGCAATGGTCGCAGCCGACGGCATGATCCCGTCTGCGCTGAAGGCCCCATGGACGGTGGTGCGACTCAGGCGTGCCCGGACCGCGAGCCGGCTCTTGTCCATCTGGGCGCGAGCCAGACCATCGGCCAGCTCATTGCGCAACCTGACGCGCGCCTCTCCCCGCTCGCCCGGCTTCTCTCCCACGTACCTCTCCGGTGTGTTCGCCTGTGTTCATTTTCCACCGGTCACACCATGGTGAACACCTCGTCAGAGACCTGTTCGTCTCGGACGATCATCCGCCCGTAGGGTTCGTCCGCCAGGACACCGCAGAGCGAGCACCCCGCCATTCCTCAAGAAATGCCCGGCGTTTTCGACGCCGACCCCGGCCACGGGATTGGTCCCGAACTGGTCCTGAAAACGATCAAGGGGCCGTTTCAGATTTCTCTGAAACGGCCCCTGCCCTGCGACTTCGAAAAGTCGGGACGACAGGATTTGAACCTGCGACCCCTTGACCCCCAGATCGATGGGCCGAAGGAAAATCGTGACATATGCCTCAATCTCAGGGCGCACAGCGTGTACTTATGCACCTGCCGTGCGCCCATCGACGTGGGCGGTGGTCCCCAACTGGTCCCCAAGGTAAGCCACCCTGGCCCTCCCCCGCCGAGCCGTCTCGGACCGCTGGGCGGGGGCGAGTCAGGGAGCGGTGTGGAGCTGCTCCCTTTCGGCCCGGCGGCGAAGGTCGCTGACGACCTCACGCCAACGCCACCTTCCCTCCCAGCTGCCGTTCTCGTGGCCGCCGGGCTCCCAGTCCGCGAGCTCTTCCAGCCGCTTGAGCAGGGCATCCGGTTCGACAGGAGCGCGGTAGGTGCGCTCGTCGTCGAGTTGGCCGGCGATGTCGTGGAGTTGGTGGGCAGCGTGGTAATAGGAGAGTTGGGTGTCGGTCAGCCGGCGCGCAGAGTAGCCGCCGCACTTGCTGCACCAGTCCCAGTCGTCACGGGCCAGCAGGTCGGAGACGCTGAGGAGGTCGTCGCTCTGCGCGAGACCTCTGTCCCGTGTGTGCTGACAGAAGGGTGAATGTCCCTTGCCTTCGAACGCGGGATCCGCGTTCGTGGCGTAGATCTGCACCGGTCCCAGTACGCCAGTGGTAGGCCGCTACCGCCGCGCCAGCGGTCGGTGCTGGGCGGTCGGAACGGCGTCAGGTCCAGGGGGCCGGGCGTGAGCAGGCCCTCCCAGACCGTGACCGACAGCACGCCGGAGCGTCCGGTGTCGAGGCTCCGCAGGTCGGGAACGCCGCGTGCCATGGCGAGCAGACGCAGGTTGTGCTCCTTCGCCCGCTCCCCGTGCGCCCACCGGACGGCTGCCTGAGCCCCAGCTGCGAGGCCCAGGTCAGCCCCGGAGCGGTCATCCTGCCCTGCGCCGGCGTGGCCCGGGTGAGGGCCCTCGTCCGCTTCCGGTGTGGGGTGGACCTCCTTCATCCACGGATTGATCACGCTTTCGGGAAGGTCCGACGCGCCAGCGACGATGACGCCGAGCCAGCCCTGCTCGACGCGCTTCTCGATGACCTCGAGGGGCAAGACCTCCGCTCCTCCGCTCGTCGAGAAGACGATGTAGAGCTGGTCGGCGGCGTACGAGAAGTTCCGCAGCGCTCGCAAATGAGCAGGGGTAACGGGCTGGCGGTCGAAGACAGCGGTGTCGTCGAAGACCCCAGGCACCACGGAGCCGGGTTGTGCCTGGGGGACGGCCTCCGCCGGCTCGGCTTCGGCCCCGCGCTCGCAGGCGAGGGCGCTCGAGGATGCGAAGAGTCTGTCAGCGACGAGGGTGGGGACCTTCAGCGTCAAGGTGCGTCGGCTCCAGTCGGCGGTGACGGTCCAGGTCACCACCACCCCGAGGGTCCACCGGTCAAGGCCGTCCAGGGCCTCACGTGTATTCCCGCGCGAAGGCTCGTCCGTGTCCTCCGGCAGGCGTGCCGTGACCCACACCGTCGGTATCGAATCCGTCGTCGCGGCAGCGGCGCGGGCCTCGTCCTCCCACGACTGGATCAGCCGGGCGGCTCCTTCCAGAGCTTCCGCATGCCCCTTCTTGTTGGACCTGATGCCCTCCACCAGGTCATACCGCCTGAACGCCCGGGAGGCCGGTCCCTCCCAGCCGCCTTCGGCCGCGTACTGCCACCTGCGCCATAGCGCGCTCAGACCGGTGGAGACCTGACTGCGGTTGCCGAGCACCGCGAAGGCAGGATCGTTGGCGGGCAGCGGGGGCGTTCCCAGTGCTGCAGCTGCAGCGGCAGCGGCTACAACGAGACCGGCTGGCTCCACGAAGAGGGCCGCCTGCGCCTGCAGGGTCTCAAAGTAACCCTCCTTCGCCAACAGCTTCGGCCACGCCCAGTCCGTCAGCCAAGGTAGGTGGGCGATGACGGCCTGCGCTCGGTGAAGGCTCCCCGCAGCATGACGCCAGAGGGACAAGACCTGCTCCTGCAGGTGGTCGGCCTCCCTACGGGCTTCCCACCGCCCGTCGTCGTCCTCGTCATCCTCGTCCGCAACATTCCGCTTCGAGGGCAGGAGCTCGGCTGCGGCCCGCACCTCGTCCTGAGTCCAGTACACGTCCTCGTCCGGCTCCGCATAAGCCTGCAGCTGGTGAAGCAGTCCCACGCCGCCGAGCGCCCCCATGAAGATGCCCAGCCCGGACGTCGGCCGGGCCCTCGGGCCTCAGTCCGCGCAACCCGAGCAGAACCTGCCCATCACGTCCGCGTTCAACGGGACTTCGGTCGTGGTCACGTTGGCCGTGCGGAGCTGGCCGCATTCCCTCCGGACATGCAACATGGCGTTCTTGCCCTTCGCCGAGTAAACGGTGATCTTGGTGCCCTCGAACGGCCCGAGCGGTACGTCGGCTGTCAGCATGCGGTCACGCACGAACTCCCCCTTCTCCTGCCTTGCGAGCTTAGGGCCGAGCACTGACACTCGCCGCCAGACGAAGAACCTTTCACCCTTCCGGTCGGCGCCTGCGCAAGTGCAACCGCATACCGGCGTACCTGAAGTCGCGGCAACTCCCGCCGAAGGTCGGGCGGGAGGTTGGTCCCCGGAAGACCCACGCGCTCAGGACCCCTCACACCGGTATCTGAGGTCGCCGCCTGCTACCAGAGCACCCTCGCACGACGCTCACTATTGAATCCGAGACCGTGTCGATAGATCTCCGGCACCCAGTAGCGTCCGTCGGACCCCTTACTGAAAACTCCGGATTCGATCAGGAGGTCCGCATCCGCAACGGTCAGCTGGACCTGCTCGAGCTCGAACGGAACCAGGACAGAGTGGCCGAGTCCCTGCATATGCGCCAGCAGCCGGCCAATCTCCTTGTCCTCCTCCCCAACTGAAGTGATCTTGTTCCTGCTGCATTCGAGCAAGGCCTTACGCATTGCGGTGGGGACGAGCACGCGATCGTCCACCGTGTCGTTGTATTGCTCGGATTTCTTGGCCGCTGTCGCGAGGAACATGACTACGTCTCGAGCCTGCACCTGGCCGTTGAAGTCCCCGAGAGCCGCAGGGACCCACAGGTGGGAGCGCGCCTCGCGAGACTTCGCACTGCCCATCTTCCAACCCCACACCTGGATGAGACTGTCGATCAGTTCATCCGCCGAGAGATCGGTGATCCCGGAGAGCGGAACTGGTTCGGGCATTGCTTCGGCGTGTGCAGTCACCCAGAGCGCAAGACGCAGCGCCTCGTCCTTGCTCCAATGCAAAGCGTAGTGATCGTATCTACCGAGGAGCTGGCCGCTGTTCTGCCGAACCGCCCCGGTGACAAGGTCGCGCCGAACGAAGACCACGAGGCCGAAGGGCCGGCCGCGCAGCGAGCGAAGCCATCCCAGGACGTCGATCAGCAAAACCCTCAATGCAGTGCGCTTCGTATCACTGTCCAGGTTCTGCATGAGGTCCTCGAGGCCGTCGATCACGAAGACCGCCTTGGCCCGTCGACCAAGATCGATCAATGCCTCTTCTGAAGTCCGCTGCTCGGAGACTTCCAGTCCGCAGGCCATAGCCAAGCATTCCAGCCAAAGACTCCGCCAGCCGAGTTCATCCTGACCATCGAGCCTTCCCAGACCAGCCTTCAGCCTGTCCGAGATACTGGATGCGGTGACATCCCGTGGTGGCAAGTCTTCGTGTGCCGCGGCGAAGGCATCACGCAGGTCCTGTGGCTCGAGATCCCCGTACTCCAGGTTCGCTGACTCCAGAACCGGAACGATGGGCGCTTCGACCGTGACACCTCTGATCCCGGACTGCTCCGCGAACGTCTGCCATGTCCGCGCGGCACATGCCTTCGCGTACATGAAAGTCTTGCCCGCTCCCTTCGCCCCCACTACGAGGGCCTGCGGCAGCTCGGTCCGGTGGTCAGCAAGCAGACGACGGAGCGGTTCAGTCACGAGGAAGCCACCGGCCGAGGAGAGCCCACTCTGTTCTGCATAGACGAGTTTGCCCGCAGTCCGAGCGAGATTGCGCCGCAATTGACCGTAGTCCACCGCTGCCCCGGGCACCGATCCAGCCGGGGTGCGGGGTGCGGGGGCCGGGAGGAGGGACTCGAGTCCGTCGGCGACTCCACACGACGAAATCACGTCCAACACCGCATCCCAGGAGGAAGGAAGCGCGAGAAGCTCCTCCCTGAAGGGGCTCAATACCGGCTGGGCAAGCAGCGCAGCATCGACGGTTTCAGTGTCGTCTCCATCAGTCCCCACCGGTCTGCGAAGCGCAGCTCCCAGAGCTACCGAAAGCATGCTGCGCGCGGCATCGGCCTGAGCAGTGTGAGTATCCATCCGGTATTGGGTGACAATGACCGCCGTCGCAGGGTCGGTACCTTGAACGGTGGGCGCTTTTCCTCCAAGCTGTTGAACCATCAGTTCCGTGCCGGCCAGGGACTGATGACTTAGCGTAGTCACGAAGATGCGCTGAACCCTAGGGTCGAGAAGCACCGGAGCAGACAGTTCAGAAGCACCCGCTCTGAGGTCGACGACCACCGTGTCCACCCCGAGCCGTGCTCCCAGAGCTGCCAGCGCCTCCGTCACGAAGTACACCGACCTCCCAGGGGAAAAAAGGTCCGCTGGCTCGATCCGAGGCGGAGCCAACGTCACACGGCGGCTCGACGGCATGACAGTGACGCTCCCGCCACTCGCATAGTGGCCGGCCTGTTGATTGGGCAGATAAGCGGTTGCGATGTCGACCGCAGTCGCAGCGTCGCCGTTCTCCGCACCCTGGAGAAGGGTGATGAAGTCCTCGTAGGTGAAGTCGCACTGTCCACCCTGCTCCTTGTGCATCCAGGTGATACCAGGGGCCTCCAGGTCGGCGTCGATCAACAGGACTTTGCCCCCGCTCCGTGCCAGTCGGTCGGCGACTGCCACCGCGTGTACCGTACGCCCGACTCCCCCCTTGAAGGAGTGGAATGCCATGAGCTGCACATCGTCAGCAAAAGTCGGCGCGTCAGGCCGGCGAAGAGGTTCTGCCAACTGACGCGTGATGTGCTTCTCCCGAAGCAACGGCACGCGTCTCCTCGCCACACCAGGTTGCTCAGCGTCCACGCTGAGTTCGACCCGCAATCCGGTGAACTCGGTGGTTCGAGGATCATCGAGCCCGAGCAATAGGTCGCCGTCAACCCACCCGGCCGACCCGGTGCCGAACACTGCGTCCAACCAGCGCTTCACTGTTTCGGGCTCGACAGCACTCCTGGTGACCAGTTCCAGACAGTCCCACCAGCCGTCCGCCGCGACGAGCCAGTCGGGCCACTCCCCCGCCAGAGCCAGCCTGGTCAAATGCTCATCCACATCCACCCAGCTGAAGAGGTGGCTAGGAGGCACGATTCCGCTGTCCATGATCTCCAGCTTTCCCAGTTCTGCCACGACTCGATCCCCCTCAGTCCTGCTCGCACCATGAGATGAGCTCGTCCAGCAGGTCACGGGCCTTCTTCTCGTCCTCGACGTGCAGTTTCACACCATAACGCCAGGCCTGATGCAGATCGGCTAGGGCCACGTTCACTCCGGGGTGCCCGGCAGCGCGGCAGTTCTTCATCCCCTTCAGCGCAGTTCCCAGACGCCGCGGCAGGCCTAGGTCCCTTGCCAACTTCCAGAGATCGTGTGTCGGCTCGAGATGCGAAGTGTCCCGAAGGCCTCGGCGCGCCAGCACCCTCTCCTTGAGCGCGCACTCCGCTGCATAGAAGAGAAGGAGACAGGAAGTGACCGTATCCCCGCCGTCCGCCACCTTGCCCGCACTGTCTCGCAACTGCGTCCGCCGTTTACGGAGCGCAGCCACCCCCACGTGAAGCACCATGCCGCACATCATCGCACCGCAACTGTTGCCACGACGCCGATGTGATCAAACGTCCGAAAGAGGCCCACCTGCACTACAGCTGAGGCACCGCCACCGAACAGGCCGAGGTCCGACGAGGGTTCATTGAATACTCTTCCGGTCAGGCCTCAAAGAGCGCAAGCTTCCCCTCCTCCTTCCTCGCAGTCGTCTGGTTCTGGCGCCGATCCCCCTGCATTTTCGGCCCGGCCCTCTACCATGGTTGGTGATCACGTAGGCCGTCTCCTACCACCATCTCCGAACGGGGACGATGGCGGCCGGGAGCGGTTCGGAAGAGGGGGACTGGTGGAGATCGGCCTGGCGGAGACCATCAAGGCACTGCGTGGCGAGTTGGCGCAAGCTATGGCGGACGGCGAGGGTCAACCGGTCCGGCTTCGAGTGCAGTCGGTGAAGCTAGACGTACAGGTCGCGGTGACGGCATCGGCAGAGGCCCAGGGCGGGGTCAAGTTCTGGGTGCTGTCGGCCGGAGGTAAGGCAACCGGGGGCGTCTCCGCCACGCACACCGTTTCTTTGGAACTCTCGGCCGAGACGGCCAACGGCGGCTCGGTCCTGACAGATTCGGGGCGTGGAGCCGTCCTGGAGGACTGACCTCGTGGATGAGTCGGCCCTCCGAGAGTGGCGTCGGCTGTGGCTGATCTGATCGCCGCGCAGCAGCCCCTGGAGCGTGTGGCCATGGTGGTGCGCCGCGGATCCGACGGCGTCCCTCGATTCGCTGCTTCCGGTTTCATGCTCGCCTCACGACTGGCCATCTGCGCTGGCCACGGCTTTACCCAGCCCGGTGACCGCTATGAGGTGAGACCTCCAGGGCAGTCGACGCAAAGGCTTCAGGTCACCGCGGTGCTGCGGCACCGGATCGACAAGGTGGACCTCGCCCTCCTAGTTCTCGGGGAGGGCGGGCCCCTCATCCCTCCCGCCCGGTGGGGCGTCCTGCCCCGGACCGTGGAGTCGGTACCGTTCATCGCGATCGGGTTCCCCGACCATGCGTCGCGTCAGGATGTGCCGAAAAGTCGTCAGTTGACTGGGTCGATCCTTCTGGGCTCCTTCCTGGGGAGCCACGAGATGGAGCTGTCCCTCAGCAGCCCTGCGCCGCTGGAGTCAAGCGGATCCCCCTGGCAGGGGGTGTCCGGGGCAGGGGTCTTCACGCAAGACGGCGTTCTCGTCGGCGTGTGCACGAGCCATCACGTTCCATCCGGCGCGGCGAGCCTCACCGCGACCGACCTCTCCCAGGTGTCCCGAGATCCTGAATTCGTGCGCCTGCTGGCCGAGCACGGGGTGGAGCCGGTGCCGCCGGGGGACATCGTGCCGACGCCGTTCGACCCAGCCGTGCGCAGCCGCGTAAGCACCCATGCCGAGGTCATGCGGCGCCTGCTCGGACGACGCAGCTTTCTCGACGAGGAGCACCTACCCTTCATCCATCCAGGGATGGACCACGCATCGCATCCGGACCGCCTGTTCGCCCGGCTGAGCACTGGCCGTTCACGAGGGGCACTGCTGGTCGGACCAGCCGGTTCGGGCAAGACGCGGACATGCTTCGAGGTCGCGCACCGGGCGGACCGCGCGGGCTGGCAAGTCCTGCACGTCCAGCCCGACAGCGCCGTGACAGTCGACGACGTGGCCGCGTCCGTCGTCTCGTGCGGCCGCCGACGGGTGCTGCTGATACTGGACTACCTCGACGCCTGCCCACAGGTCGACCTGCGCGTCCTCGCCGAAGTGCTGATCCCGGAGGCCAAGCAACGTGGCGTGACCGTGGCGTGCCTGGCCTCCGTGCGGCCCGGATCCCTGCACACGGTTCAGCTCCGTGGCAGCAGCCGAATGCTCGACGAGATCTATGTACGAGAGGACTGGCCACACCAGTCCGCGATCATCGACCAGGTAGTCCGCCACACAGCACCCGAAACCGTGCGCCGATGGGGGAACGAGGCGCTGTCCCAGATCTGCGGGCGGCGTCCGGTGATCGCGCTGTTGATCGCGCGGGCGATCGAGGAGCAGGGGCTGGCCCAGCACACACCGGGGGTGGCGGTATCGGTCCGGCCCGGCGAACTGCTGGACTGGCTGCGCGAGGGCATGCGCCGGGACGCGCTCGCCACGAGCCCCGCACTCAGCCCCTCCCCCTGGGGTATCACCACCCCTGCCGTCGAGCAGCTGGCCTTCACTGTGGCGGTCGCGGCGAGCCCGCAGTCCCGGATGGTCGTCGAACAGGCCATCGACACGTTCCTTACGGTGGCCTGTGGGCTGGCCGTTCCGTTCGGAGGGCGGCGCGTCGTCGACACGCTGATCTCTCTTGGGTGGCTCGATGAGGTCGGCGGTCAGCTGGTCGTGGTCCACGACATCGTCACCGACGAACTCCTGCTGCAGTCACTGATGCCTTCTCCCGGATGGAGCCTCGACGCAGGCGCTGCCGGTGCGCTCTTCGCCGCGTTCACGCGGCATGCACGTACGTTCTCCATATTCACCGGCCATCTCCGACGGCTGGCCGTTGACATGGCAGCGCATGGCCCCGCCCATCGGATCGCTGCCCTGGAACGCTTTTGCGGGGAATGGCTCACGGCCCAGATGGATCCGCTCGGCCAACTCTTGGCGGGAGCCGGTGACGACGGCGGCCAGGTGCTGCTGACGATGGTGACGAGCCGGCCCTGGCAAGGGTTCGACCGCTCTGTGTGGAACACACTGGTTGCTCCCTGGCTCTCCCACGCCGAGGCCGACCACACCGCGCAGCCGTTCCTTACCGCCGCCCTGCGAGGCATGGATCCCGCTCCCGCATTCCTTGTCGAGGCTTCCGTCGGATGGCTTGTTCGCCGGGGCGGACAGACCGACACGGAGTATCTTCTGCTCGCACTGATCGAGCGCCCCGACCTTTCGCCGAGGACCGAGGACCTGGTGGTCGACTGCACCCTCGCCTGGGTGTCTTCCCGGCCCGACTGGCGTCATACGCCCGCGCTGTTGAAGCGCCTGCTCGGCATGGACCACTCCAGGGATCGACTGGAGAGAGTGGTCGCGTGCGTACTGGCGTGGCTCACTCCGTACCGGTCCCTCGGAGTCGCACCCGTGATCCGTGCGTTCCTGCAGCGTGCGGACATCGAGACGGTCGCCCGCCGGAAACTCGTGGACCACGGCCTCGTGTGGCTGCGTTCTGATCTGCGCCCAGGCTCGAACATCGGTCCGGAACTGTGTGTTCTGCTCGAAGACGACCGCCTCCCGGACCGCGCGACATTGATCCGAAGCGCACTGGACTGGCTGGAGACGGGACAGGTGTACCCGAGCACGGGCCGGGTCGTGCAAAAACTCCTGTCCACCGACGGGTGCCCGCCGGAGCTTCGTCCCAGGATGATCGCCGTCGCCCGTTGGTGGGCCGCTGAGGGACCTGCCGACCACCCGGCAGGCTCCCGCGTCCTGGGCACGTTGCTGTCCGCCGACAGCGTGGCGGACGCCGCCGCCCTCCTCCTGGAACGACTGAAGTCGCAACCTGACGCCCAGTCCGGCCCGGCCATTATCCTTCGCCTGCTCATCCACTGCGAGGAACTCACCCAGGACCAAGCTGGAACCGCCGCAACGCTCGCCTTCACGTGGCTCGACAGCCACCCGGAGCACGAGGCGTTCGGTTCCGTACTAGGCTCCCTCCTGCGCGTGCCGGACCTGCCGTCCGCACAGCTACAGCGTGCCATCCATCTCGGATGCGCCACGCTCCTCGCGCATCCAGACGCTCATGTGCTCATGGCCGTCATGCTCAGCCAGCTCGATGGGCTGACGCGCAATCAGGCACGGTCCCTCGCGGACGTCAGCCTGCGGTGGCTCGCCTGCCACGGCGGCAAGGTCCAGCGCCCGGTGCTCGCCTCCTTCCTCACACGCCCAGACCTGTCCGTCGAACAGGCACGCATCGGCATCGACATCGCTCTGGACCGTCTGAGTACCGACCGGTCGATCAAGTCCCGCTCCGTGCTCTCCGGTGTCCTGCGCCACCCGGCCCTCGACGAGGACCGACGATCCCGCGCCGTCGACAGCGCCCTGCGCTGGCTCGAATCGCACGACATTGGGCCGAAGGTACGTCTGGTCATCGAGGATCTGCTCGCTCTCCCGGCGCTCTCGCCCACCCAGAGAGTCCACGTGATGCGCCTGGCAGCCGGCTGGTTGACCCGGCACGAAGACCTGCCGTACGCAGATCGCCTCCGCTCGGCGCTCGATGCGGAAACGCGGCGCGACGCCTCGCGGGAACAACTCGGAGCCGACTCAGGACCGTCTGCCCGGTGCTGACCGGCCTCGAAGCCTCTACGACAAGGCTACCGCTGTCTACAAGGCCGAACCCGCCTGGCCACCATCAGCAGGCGCTCCGTCCACGCTGCCGGCTTGTGGCCTGTAGCGCACCTTGACTGGGTCAAGAAGCGGCGCGGGACCTGGAGACTGGTCCCCAAGTGGTCCCTAAAAACGATCAAGGGGCCGTTTCAGATTTCTCTGAAACGGCCCCTGACCTGCGACTTCGAAAAGTCGGGACGACAGGATTTGAACCTGCGACCCCTTGACCCCCAGTCAAGTGCGCTACCAAGCTGCGCCACGTCCCGATGTGCCGTTGAGCTGGGGTTTCCCTCGTCCCGGCGGCACATGCAGAACATTACCCCACGTAGAGGGGTGCGCATGCACCGGTTTCCGTCGGGAGGGAGGATGGCCGGGTGGACGCACGGGATCGGGACGGTGAGGGGCGCGCGCGGAGCGCGCGGCCCAGGGACAGGCTGGGGCGGCCGCTGCCGTACGGGGAGCCGGGGGTGGAGCGGCAGCCCGAGGGGGTCGTGCGGACGCCCGCCGAGACGGTGGCCGAGGCGCAGCGGCTGCTGGACGCCGGGATGCCCTTCCATGCGCACGAGGTGTTCGAGGACGCCTGGAAGTCCGGGCCGCAGGCCGAGGCCCCGCTGTGGCGGGCGCTCGCGCAGCTGGCGGTCGGGCTCACGCACGCCGCGCGCGGGAACGCCGTCGGCGGAGCCCGCCTGTTGCGACGCGGGGCCGACGCCCTTGCCCTGGCCGGGCCTGACGCGGCTGCCGGGCCGGCCGGGGCGGGTGGGACGCCGGCCTCGTACGGGATCGACGTGGCGGGCCTGGTCGAGTGGGCCCGGGAGTTGGCCGGGCGCGTGGAGGCCGGGGCGGCGGTCGACGCCGCAGCCGAGGCTCCGCGGCTCGCCACCCTGCAGGTCCGGCCCGATCGCCCCGATCCCGCCTGACCTGCGGGCGGGCCCGGCGGCACCGCCCGCCGCGGCCGGCCCGGCAACCGGCTCCGGACCCGGCCCCGGCCCCGGACCCGGACAGGGCTTACGCCGGCTCAAGGAGGTCCCAGCGGTTGCCGTAGAGGTCCTCGAAGACCGCCACCGAGCCGTACGGCTCGTGGCGCGGCTCCTCCAGGAAGCGGACGCCCTCCGCCGTCATCCGGGTGTGGTCCCGGGCGAAGTCGTCGGTGTACAGGAAGAAGCCGACCCGGCCGCCCGTCTGGTCCCCGACCCGGGAGCGCTGGGCCTCGTCCTTGGCGCGGGCCAGCAGCAGCGCCGCCTCGGTCGCGCCCTGCGGGCGTACCACGACCCAGCGGGAGCCGTCCGGGCGCGCGGTGTCCTCGACGAGGGTGAAGCCGAGGGCGCGGGTGTAGAAGTCGATGGCCTCGTCGTAGTCGTGGACGACGAGGGCGGTGAGGGCGATGTATGCGGACATGGCACTCATTGTGCTGGTCGGGTCAGCAGGACCACCTCCAGGGTGCGCGGGCCGTGCACACCCTCCACCCGGTCGAGTTCGATGTCGCTGGTGGCGGACGGGCCGGAGATCCAGGTCAGCGGCCGCGCCGGGTCGAGCAGGGGCAGTGCCTGCGGGACCGAGTCCACAACCTGGTCCGGGACCCGGACCACGCAGATGTGGTGGTCCGGGATCAGGGTGATGCGGCGCCGCCCCTGGCCTGGACCGCCGTCGAGGACGATCGTGCCGGTCTCGGCCACCGCCAGGGCGCAGCCGGTCACCACGCTGTCCACCGCGTCCAGTTCGTACGGGGTGGAGTCCGTGCGGTCGTGGACGCGGGTCGGGTCCGCCGCCGAGAGCCAGTGCGGGGGCAGGCCGGCCGGGACGAGGACCGTCCCCGCGCCCCGCTCGGCGAGCAGCCGCATCAGCAGGGGCGCGATCCCGTCCTCGTCGGTGCGGTGCACCTTCGCCCGGTACTCCGCGAGGTTGGCGGCGAGGAGGTCGGCCGTCTCGGCCGGGGTGCGGGTGCCGTGGACCCGGAGGTAGTCCCGGGGGACGGCGGGGTCGGGCGCGCCGTCCGCCGTCGCCCGGCGGATCCGGCCCAGGATCCGGTCCCTGCTGCTCATGCCCGCTCTCCCCGCTCGCGCGCCCACCAGTCGCGAAACGACTCCGCCGGGAGCTCCGGCAGCTCGCGGCTGTCCGTCCACGCCCGCCCGGGCCCCGGCAGCCGGCGCGGCCGCAGCCGCCGGGCCCGGGCCAGCAGCCGCTCCCCCGCGCGCAGCGCGCCCGGCCGGTCCAGGAGCAACCGGGCGGCCCGCATCGCGGCCCGTTCGGCGGCGTGCCCCCGCGCCGGGCGGATCCGTACGCGGATGCCCCCGCGGGTCACCGGGCCGCCCTGGACCACCCGTTCGCGCAGGTGGACCAGGACCTCCGGAATGTCGATGGCGACGGGGCAGACCTCGTAGCAGGCCCCGCACAGGGTGGAGGCGTACGGCAGCGAGGCGTCGATGTCGCTGCCCGTGCCCCGCAGTTGGGGGCTGAGGATGGCGCCGATCGGCCCGGGGTAGACGGAGCCGTACGCGTGGCCGCCGGCGCGCTCGTACACCGGGCAGACGTTCAGGCAGGCGGAGCAGCGGATGCAGCGCAGGGCCTGGCGGCCCACCTCGTCGGCGAGGGTGTCGGTGCGGCCGTTGTCGAGGAGTACGAGGTGGAAGGCGGAGGGGCCGTCGCCGTCCGCCCCCCTCGAAGGGCCCAGCCCGGTCCACATCGTCGTGTACGGGTTCATCCGTTCGGCCGTGGAGGAGCGCGGCAGCGTCTGGAGGAAGATCTCCAGGTCCCGGAAGGTCGGTACCACCTTCTCGATGCCCACCACCGAGATCAGGGTCTCGGGGAGCGTCAGGCACATGCGGCCGTTGCCCTCGGACTCGAAGACGACCATCGTGCCCGTCTCGGCGACCATGAAGTTGGCGCCGGACACGGCGACCTTGGCGCGCAGGAACTTCTCGCGCAGGTGGAGGCGGGCGGCTTCGGCGAGCTCGCGCGGGTCGTCGCCGAGTCCGTCCGGCGCGGGGCGGCCCCAGCGGCCCATCTCCGCCTCGAAGACGTCCCGGATCTCGGCCCGGTTGCGGTGGATGGCCGGGACCAGGATGTGCGAGGGCCGGTCGTGGCCGAGCTGGACGATGAGCTCGGCGAGGTCCGTCTCGTACGCGGCGATCCCGGCCGCTTCGAGGGCCTCGTTGAGGCCGATCTCCTGGGTGGCCATGGACTTGACCTTGACGACCTCGCGCTCGCCCGTGGCCAGCACCAGGTCCGTGACGATCCGGTTGGCCTCGGCGGCGTCGGCCGCCCAGTGGACGGTGCCGCCCGCGGCCGTCACCGCCTCCTCCAGCCGGAGCAGGTAGTGGTCGAGGTGGCGCAGCGTGTGGTCCTTGACGGCCTTGCCGGCCGCGCGCAGCCGGTCCCAGTCGGCCAGCTCGGCGACCGCCCGCGCGCGTTTGTCGCGGATGGTGTGGGTGGCGTGCCGGAGGTTGGCGCGCAGCACCCGGTCCCCCACGGCCTCGCGCGCCGCGTCCGGGAAGGCAGGGAAGGCGGGGAAGGCAGGAAAGCCGGGGAAGGCCGGCATGCCCACGAACGTGCCCGTCATCTCAGTGGTTCCTCCTCCGTCGAGGCCAGGATCTCGGCGAGGTGCAGGGTCCGCATCGCGTCCCCGCGACGGCGCAGGATCCCGTCGAGGTGGGCCAGGCAGGAGTTGTCGGCCCCGCACAGCACGTCCGCGCCCGTCCCCACCGCGCTGCCGGTCTTGTCGGTGCCCATCGCCGCGGACACGTCCGGGTTCTTCACGGCGAAGGTGCCGCCGAAGCCGCAGCACTCCTCGGCGCCGGGCAGTTCGACCAGGTCCAGGCCCTTGACGGCGGCGAGCAGCCGCCGCGGGCGGTCCCCCAGCCCGAGTCCCCGCAGACCGTGACACGAGGGGTGATAGGTGACGGTGTGCGGGAAGTACGCGCCCACATCGGTGACCCCGAGGACGTCGACCAGGAATTCGGTCAGCTCGTGGACGCGCGGTACGAGGTCCTCGGCAAGCTCCGCCAGCTCGGAGCCGCGCCCCTCCTGCTCCGCCCGACGGGCGATGCGCGGGTAGTGGGAGCGGACCATCGCGGCGCAGGAACCCGACGGGGTGACCACGTACGGGTACCCCGCGAAGGTTTTGGCGGTGCGCCGCAGCAGCGGTTCGCTCTCGCGCCGGTAGCCCGTGTTGTACTGCGGCTGGCCGCAGCAGCTCTGGGCCGGCGGGAAGTCGACGCCGACGCCGAGCCGCTCCAGCAGGCGTACGACGGCGATGCCGGTCCGGGGGTACAGCGCGTCGTTGACGCAGGTGACGAACAGGGCGGCACGCATGATGGGCACAATAGCCGGGTGAAGAAGTTCTCAGTGATCGGCATAGGCGCGGGCGACCCGGACCACCTGACCCTCCAGGCGGTCAAGGCGATCGGCGCGGCGGACGCATTCCTCATCCTGGAGAAGGGCGAGGAGAAGGCGGATCTGACCGGGCTGCGGCGCGCGATGCTCGACGAGCACGCCCGCCCCGGCCACCGGCTCGTGGAGGGCCGCGATCCGGACCGGGACCGGACCCCCGACCAGTACGCGCCGACGGTCGACGGCTGGCGCAGCGCGCGGGCCGAGATCTTCGAGCGGTTCATCGCCGAGGACCTGGCGGACGGCGAGACCGGCGCGTTCCTGGTCTGGGGCGACCCCTCGCTGTACGACTCCACCCTCGCCATCCTCGACGAGGTGCTGGAGCGGGGCCGGGTGGCGTTCGAGCACGAGGTCGTGCCCGGCATCAGCAGCATCTCCTCGCTGCTGGCCCGGCACCGGACCAACCTGAACCGGGTCGGCCGGCCGGTCCAGATCACGACCGGGCGGCGCCTCGCCGAGGGCTGGCCGCAGGACGTGGACGACGTGGTGGTGATGCTGGACGCGCGGCATGCCTTCACGGCCCACCTCGACCAGGACCTCTACATCTACTGGGGTGCCTACGTCGGCACCCCGGACGAGATCCTGGTCTCGGGGAAGCTGGCGGAGGTCGCCGGCCGGATCGAGGAACTCCGTACCGAAGCCCGCGCCCGCAAGGGCTGGATCATGGACACGTACCTGCTCCGGCGCGGCTGAGGCCCGTCGGGCCCGTGCGCGGCCGGGGCCCGTCAGGCCAGGAAGGCCGGGAGCTCGGCGGCGAGGCGTTCGTACTCCTCGGGGCGGTTGTAGATCTGCCCGCAGACGCGGATGCCGCCGCCGCCCGGCCAGGGCCACACGAGCACCCGGATGCCCCGCTCCGCCGCGATCCGCTCGCGCAGGGCGCGGGCGGCCTCCTGGGTCCCGGCGGTGCCGGGCGGCAGCCGCAGGGCGCGCATCGCGAGGCCCTCGGTGTACGGGAGCGGGGTGAGCCCGGGGATCTCGGCGAGCAGGGCCGCGCCGTGGGCGGCGAGGGCGCCGTTGTGGGCCCGCACCTTCCCAGCGTCGAGCCGTTCGAGGAGGTCCAGGCCCTCGGGGGCGGCGAGCCAGCCGGTGTAGTCGGCGGTGGCGCGGTTCTCGACGGAGCGGGGGAACCCGTGCGCGTCCTCCCAGGAGGGGACCAGTGCCCGGACCCGTCCGCGGTGTGCGGGGGCGACGGCGAGGACGGCGCTGCCGGAGGGGGCGTACGCCCATTTGTGGAGGTTGCCGAACCAGAAGTCGGCGCCTGCGGCCAGCGGGTTCGCGACCATGCCGGGGGCGTGCGCCCCGTCGACGATGGTGGTGACCCCGCGGGCGGCCAGGTCGGCGAGGAGCCGGGGTGAGGCGATGAGCCGGGCGGTCGGCGAGCTGATGTGGTCGAGGACCGCCACCTTGGTGCGGGGTGTCAGCCCGGCCAGCACGGTTTCGCGTACGGCGTCCTCGTCGGGGAGGTACGGGTCGAGGTTGACGGTGGTGACCCGCGCGCGGCGGGCGGCGGCCGCGGTGACGGTGCCGTAGCCGTGGTCGGTGACCAGGATCTCGTCGCCGTCGGCGAACTGCACGGCGTCGAGGGCGAGGTTGGCGCCTTCGGTGGCGTTGGCGATGAAGGCGATGCCCTCGGGGTCGTCGGCGCCGAGGTGCCGGGCGACGCGGGCGCGGGCTCCGGCGATCCGTTCGGCGACGCCGATGAAGAAGGCGTCGGGGTCGGCGTGTGCCTCCTCGCGCAGGACGGCCTGGGCCTCCTGCACGGGGACCGGCACGGCGCCGAACGACCCGTGGTTCAGGTGGGCGATCTCCGGGTCCAGCCGGAAGAGCCCGGGGCCGCCGGGGAACACGGCTGGGGCGGCAGGGCGCGCGGCGGGGGCGGTCGGGTCGGTCACGGGTCCTCCGAGGAGTGGGGTGCGGCTGCCCGGATGATGGGGTACGCCCCGGCCGGACCGGAAGGGCCAATGCAGCCGAAGTGGCCGGTATTGCGGGCCCGGTCCCGCCTAGCGGGTGTCCCGGCCGCTGGTCACGGCGTAGTACTGGAGGTCCTGGACCGCCACCGTCCGCTCCGCGGGGTACGGCAGCTCCGCCTCCGCGCCGGGCCTGCCGTCGCGCACCACCACCGCCGAGCTGGTGCCCGGCCGGAGCGGGAGCAGTTCGCAGTGGACACCGGCCGGGGCGTCGTGCGTGTCCTCGGCCGTGCCCACCACGGTACGCACGCTCGCCGCGGCCGTCAGGAAGCTGAGCACCTCCACCGTGTCGCGGGACGTGGCGCTGCCCTTGCGCAGGGACATCACCAGCGACTGGTCGCCGGTCGGGGCGGCGGCGGCGAACTGGGTGCGGGCGGAGACGTACAGCGTGTCGCGGACGATCTCCGGCCAGCTGCCCGTCTTGAACTTGGTCAGGTAGTACGAGGAAAGGTCCAGGTAGGCGTACCCGTTGTGCAGGGAGGGCGCGAACTGGCTGCCTTCCGAGTAGTCGTTCCAGGTGGTGAGCTGCACCCAGTCGGCGCCGTCGTCGATGGCGTGCGTCCAAGTGGAGCGCAGGGTGGCGGTGTTGCCGGCCTCGTCGTAGATGCCCTGGTTGGGGCGGGCGTCCTGGACCGACACCGGCTGCATCCAGATCCCGCCCATGTCGTGGGCCCGCCGCACGTCGCGGGTGGCGCTCTCCTGGCCGACGTAGCTCCGGCTGCCCCACGCGGAGAACCCGTGGCTGATC
Organism: Streptomyces sp. NPDC097981; assembly: GCF_040302565.1. Classification (NCBI taxonomy): domain Bacteria; kingdom Bacillati; phylum Actinomycetota; class Actinomycetes; order Kitasatosporales; family Streptomycetaceae; genus Streptomyces; species Streptomyces sp. NPDC097981. The sequence continues at coordinate 263,167 of NZ_JBEORW010000001.1, read as the reverse complement.
GGCGCGAACCGTGCGCCGTTGGCGTCGAAGTCGAGGAACGTCGGGACGAAGGCGGTGCGGATGCCGTGCCGGGTCTTGAGGAGGTCGATGACCTGCGTCCACCAGGCGACGTCCTTCGCCTCCGCCTTGAAGGGGGAGACGACGAGCCGGCCGTCGCCGAGGCGGTGCGCGGCCGGGGCCTTTCCGAGGGCCGCGAGGGTGTCGGCGAGGACGCCGGGGTCGTCGGTGTCCAGTGAGGTCATGTCCGGCATCAGCATGATCTTGAACGCCGGGTCGACCGTGTGGGCGGCCTCCATCAGGAGGCCGGCCCGGTCCCGGTTCTGCCCGGTCAGGGAAAGCAGGTCGAGGGTGAACCCGTCGAGGCCCGCGGCGCGGGCGGTGCGCACCTCCTGTTCGAGGTTGGCGAGCTCCCAGTTGCCGCCCTTGGGGCGGACGGGCAGCGGCCGGTCGCGCAGCAGGCCGCCGTACCGCACGTGCTTGCCGTTCTCCCCACCCGGGTTCAGGTAGTTGCGGGTGTAGTAGTCGGCGTCGGCGCTCGCATTGTCGAGCGAGAGGGGGTACGGGGTGAAGTAGTGCGCGAACACGAGCTTCCTGCCCGCATCGCCGGTGCGCAGGGCGGCCGGCGCGGGCAGGTCGAACGGCAGGGCGGCGGCGGGGCGCCTGCTGCCGGCGTCCCCCGCGCCCGGGGAGCTGCCCGCATCCCGGCCCGTGCCGCTCGGGCTCCGGCCGGGAGCGGGCGTGGCGGGGGCGTCCTCACCGGGGGCGGCGCTCCCCGTGTTCGCGTCGGGCCCGGCGGACCGGGGCGTACCGGTCACGGGAGCGGCGGCCTCCCGGGTGGCGGCGCCGGCGAAGGGGTTCCAGACGATGCCGGCGGCGGCGCAGACGCCGACGAGCAGGAGGGCGGCGATCAGCAGGGTCGGCAGGGGCCGGCGGCGCAGCCGCGGCCGGCGGCGGTGCGAACTCATCGTGGGTGCCCTCCCCTGCACGTGCCCCGGGTACGGGACTGCACAGCAGTAGAGCCGATCGGCGGCTCCCGGACAACCGTTCGCAGGGGGACGGGCGCAGGCCCCGGCAGAACGGGGCGCCGGCTGGACAAAAGTCCATCACGTGTACAACTGCGGTGATCAGCGGGCGGTGCGGGGCGGCACGGGCCTTTCTGCGGAATCCGACATTCCCCTGGCCTTTCGGCAGAACTGACGCATAATCATCGCTACGCGGCCCGAAAGAACCCTTGGCCGCGCATGGACACGCATGCAGTGGGGGGCATCGTGCCGATGAGGGATTCAGGCCGTGCCGGCACGCCGCCGGCGACATCCGACGAGCTGTCCCGGCTGCTGACCGCCGTCCGGCGGGGACGGGTCCTGACAGTCACCGGGCTGTTCCGGGAGCCACGGAGCCGGCTGGTGCGGGAGATCGCCGAGCGGCTCCCGTCCAACTTCTGCGACGGGGTCGTCGTGGTCGCGATCGACCGCCCGTTCGGCCTGCGCGAGCTGACGGCCGCACTGGGCTGCGTACCGGGCATGCCGTTCCTGCCCTGCGGAAGGGCCAACGCCCTCTCGTGGCTCGCGGAGCGGGACATGCTGCTCGTCCTGGACGGCACCGACCAGCTCGCACCGGAGACCCTGGCCTGGCTGCGGAAGCTGCTCACCGCGGCCCCGGGACTGCGCATCCTGGCCGCGGGCCGGTCGCCGCTGAACTTCGAGGGGGAACGTGTGCACCGTCTCTGATCGGGGACGACCCCAACCGTGCGGCGTCAGCGCGGAGTTGACCGCGCCGCACCTTCGGGTGGTTTGGGGCCCGGTCCACGCGCGTCCGGTCCTGGGCACCCCGAGGGTGGTTCCATGATCGTTGAACCCCCCTCCCCCGCCGCCGGCACGACCACCCGGCGCACCCTGCTCGCCGGGGCGGGCGCGGGCGCCCTCTCCGTGGCCGGAGCGGCCTCCTCGGCCGCGGCGCCCTCCCTCGCACCTTCCCTCGCGCCCTCCCTCGCACCGGCCGCGGCCCCCTCCGCCGACTGGGAGACCTGCCTGTCGGTGGCCCGCGCGGTCCTGGTGCTGGACGAGGACGACCAGCCCCTGGCGCCCCGTTACTCCGACGTCCTGCTGAAGTCCGGGCTCCCGCGGTCCCGCAGGGCACCCAAGAAGGTGCTCGTCATCGGCGCCGGGCCCGCCGGCCTCACGGCCGCCCATCTGCTGAGCTCGGCCGGCCACCGGGTCACCGTGATCGAGGCGAACGCCAACCGCGTCGGCGGACGGATCAAGACCTTCCGTGCGGGCGGCCACGAGCGGGCCGCGGCGCCCTTCGCCGACCCCAGGCAGTACGCCGAGGCCGGCGCCATGCGCATCCCGGACAGCCACCCCCTGGTCACCGGGCTGATGGACGGCCTGGGCTTGCAGCGGCGCCCCTTCCACCTGGTCGACGTGGACGGCTCGGGCCACCCCGCGTACCGCACCTGGATCCTCGTCAACGGCATCCGCGTGCGGCGCGCCGACTACGCGCGCGACCCGCGTGCCGTCAACCGCTCCTTCGGGGTCCCGGCCGCCTACGAGAGCACCCCGGCCGCGCAGATCGTACGCGGGGCCCTCGCCCCCGTGCGCAAGCTGATCGACGGCAAGAAGGGCCGCGCCCTCGTCGAGGGCTGGGCGCAGGTGATCCAGCGCTACGGCCACATGTCGATGTACCGCTACCTCAACGACGAGGCCGGGCTGGACGAGCGGACTGTCGACCTGATCGGCACCGTCGAGAACCTCACCTCCCGGCTCCACCTCACCTTCCTGCACTCCTTCATCTCCTCGGCCCTGATCAGCCCGGACACCTCCTTCTACGAACTCCCCGCGGGCACCGGCACGTTGGCCGACGCGATGTATGCCCGGGTCCAGGACCTGGTGAGGCTCGACCGGCGCGTCACCCGGATCACCCAGGACACGGCGAAGAAGTCGGTCACCGTGGAGACGGTCTCCGAGGGCCGCGACGGCCGCCCGGTGGTGCGCGAGACGTTCACCGGCGACATCGCCGTCGTCACCGTGCCCTTCTCCGGACTGCGGCACATCCCGGTCACGCCGGCCCTCTCGTACGGCAAGCGGCGCGCGGTCACCGAGCTGCACTACGACGCGGCGACGAAGGTGCTCCTCGAATTCAGCCGCCGCTGGTGGGAGTTCACCGAGGCGGACTGGAAGCGCGAGCTGGAGGCCGTCCGCACGGGCCTGTACACCGACTACCAACTGGGCCGGACACCGGGCGACAGCTCGCTGCTGGCCGCCCACCCGTCGGCCCCGAAGGGGCATGTCACGCAGGCACAGCGCGCACATTACGCGGCCAGCCGGCTCGTCGCCCGGGACCAGCCGGAGGCCGCGGGCGTGGTGGGCGGCGGCTCCACCGCCGACAACGCGAACCGCTTCATGTTCCAGCCCTCGCACCCCGTGGAGGGCAGCGCGGGCGGGGTGGTGCTGGCCTCGTACAGCTGGGCCGACGACGCCCTGAAGTGGGACGCCTTCGAGGACGCCGAGCGCTACCCGCGGGCCCTGGCCGGCCTGCAGGAGGTCTACGGGCAGCGGATCGAGGTGTTCTACACGGGCGTCGGCGCGACCCAGTCGTGGATGCGCGACCCGTACGCGTACGGAGAGGCCTCGGTGCTGCTGCCGGGGCAGCACACCGAGCTGTTCCCGCACGTGGGCCGCCCCGAGGGCCGGCTGCACTTCGCGGGCTGCCACACGTCCGTCAAGCCGGCGTGGATCGAGGGCGCGCTGGAGTCGGCCGTGCGGGCGGCGCTGGAGGTCCACCTGGCCGACTGACGGGCCGCACCGTGCCCCCGGTCAGCCGCGGTACCTGCGCAGGATCCGCTGCAGCAGCCGGGGGACGGACGCCGCGGGGGCCTCGGGGGCCGTGTCCGCCGGGAGGCGGGCCCGCAGCTGGGCCCAGACGTCATCCGGGCACGGGCCCTGGGGCCGGGACTTGAGGAAACCGCGGTAGGGCACCACACGCGGATCGCGGCCGATCTCCACCCAGTGGGGACGGCCCGAGAACTCGTCCCAGCCGTGGTTCGGGATCCGGATGTGGTCGCGCCGGCCGTCCTTGTCCTTGCTGGTGATCTGGGCGACCCGGGCGCCTCCCGACCCGGTCCCCAGGACCACGCAGTAGTGCCGCAGCTGCTGCTGCGGGTCCTCCCGCAGCGGCACCATGGCCAGCCAGACCTCGCCCGGCCTGGGGCGGGCTCCGGCCCACCTGTCCCACCACCGCACGCCCAGGCAGACGACGAGGGCCGCGAACCCGGCGGCGCAGGCCTCGGTGCTCACCCGGACGTTCCAGGGCTGCGCGGCCACCCGCCCCTCGGCGTACCCGACGGCGGCGGCGACGGCCGCGAGCAGCACGGCCACCCGGGCCGGGAACATCCACCAAGGAGTGCGCCCGCCGCGCCCTGCGATCGCGACGAGCACGAGGGCCACGGCGACCGGGGTGGCGTACACGAGGGCCCACTGGCCGGCGCCCTCCACCTGCAGCGGCGGGGTCTGCCCGGCCATCAGGTCGGGCAGCAGCACGGGGAACGCGAGCAGGACGCCGACGAGCCCCATGACATTGAGCAGGAGGTACCCCGCGCAGCCGATGCCCCCGCAGGACGTGTTCTTGCGACGTGCCACCCGTTCTCCCCCCGGAACCCCGGCGGCACGGTAACGCACCCTCCCCGGGCGCGCCAGGGCCCGCCGGTGGTCACGGTCGTGCTTCGGCCGCCCGCTTCCACTCGTCCACGGGCAGCCCGAGGACCACCTCGCCGGGGCCGGTGTCCCGGACGGTGCCCGGGACGGGTCCGCCCCGGCCGGCGGCTGCCGGCCGGGGCGGACCCCTCAGGACCTGCTGACGTTACGCGAGCGTCGCGATCGCCTGGTTGAACGTCGCGGACGGGCGCATGACCGCAGCGGCCTTGGCGGCGTCGGGCTGGTAGTACCCGCCGATGTCGGCCGGGGAGCCCTGGACGGCGATGAGCTCGCCGACGATGGTCTCCTCCTGCTCGCCCAGCGTCTTGGCGAGTGCCTCGAACGCGGTGGCCAGCTCGGCGTCGTCGGTCTGCTTGGCCAGCTCCTGCGCCCAGTACATGGCGAGGTAGAAGTGGCTGCCGCGGTTGTCGATGCCGCCCAGCTTGCGGCTCGGCGACTTGTCCTCGTTGAGGAAGGTGCCGGTCGCGCGGTCCAGGGTGTCGGCCAGCACCTGGGCGCGGGCGTTGCCGGTGGTGGTCGCGAGGTGCTCGAAGGAGACGGCCAGCGCGAGGAACTCACCGAGGGAGTCCCAGCGCAGGTAGTTCTCCTTGACCAGCTGCTGGACGTGCTTCGGGGCGGAGCCGCCGGCGCCGGTCTCGAAGAGGCCGCCGCCGTTCATGAGCGGGACGACCGACAGCATCTTGGCGCTGGTGCCCAGCTCCAGGATCGGGAACAGGTCGGTCAGGTAGTCGCGCAGCACGTTGCCGGTCACCGAGATGGTGTCCTCGCCGCGGCGGATGCGCTCCAGGGAGTACGCGGTGGCCTTGACCGGGGACAGGATCTCGATGGTGAGACCGTCGGTGTCGTGGTCGGCGAGGTACGTCCTGACCTTGGCGATCAGCTGCGCGTCGTGCGCGCGGCCCTCGTCGAGCCAGAAGACGGCCGGGACGCCGGTGGCGCGGGCGCGGGTGACGGCGAGCTTGACCCAGTCCTGGATCGGCGCGTCCTTGGTCTGGCAGGCGCGGAAGATGTCGCCCTTGGCGACCTGCTGCTCCAGGACGGTGTTGCCCGCGGCGTCGACGACGCGGACGGTGCCCGCGGCGGCGATCTCGAAGGTCTTGTCGTGGCTGCCGTACTCCTCGGCCTTCTGGGCCATGAGGCCGACGTTCGGCACCGAGCCCATGGTGGACGGGTCGAAGGCGCCGTGCGCGCGGCAGTCGTCGACGACGACCTGGTAGACGCCCGCGTAGCTGCTGTCCGGGAGGACCGCGAGGGTGTCGGCCTCGTTGCCGTCCGGGCCCCACATGTGGCCGGAGGTGCGGATCATGGCCGGCATGGAGGCGTCGACGATGACGTCGGACGGGACGTGCAGGTTGGTGATGCCCTTGTCCGAGTCGACCATCGCGAGGGCCGGGCCCTCGGCGATCTCGGCGTCGAAGGAGGCCTTGATCGCGTCGGCGTCGGGCAGCGCGCCCAGGCCGTTCAGGATCGTGCCGAGGCCGTCGTTCGGGGACAGGCCGGCGGCGGCCAGGGTCTCGCCGTGGCGGGCGAAGGTCTTCGGGAAGAACGCGCGGACCACGTGGCCGAAGATGATCGGGTCGGAGACCTTCATCATCGTGGCCTTGAGGTGCACGGAGAAGAGGACGCCCTCGGCCTTGGCGCGCTCGATCTGGTCGTTCAGGAAGGTGCGCAGGGCGTCGACGTGCAGCACGGACGCGTCGACGACCTCGCCGGCCAGGACCGGTACGGACTCGCGCAGGACGGTGGCGGCGCCGTCGGCGTCGACGTGCTCGATGCGGAGCGTGCCGGCCTCGGCGATCACGGCGGACTTCTCCGTGGAGCGGAAGTCGTTCTCGCCCATGGTGGCGACGTTCGTCTTCGACTCGGGGGTCCAGGCGCCCATGCGGTGCGGGTGGGCCTTGGCGTAGTTCTTGACCGAGGCGGGGGCGCGGCGGTCGGAGTTGCCCTCGCGCAGGACCGGGTTGACGGCGCTGCCCTTGATCTTGTCGTAGCGGGCGCGGATCTCGCGCTCCTCGTCGGACTTCGGGTCGTCCGGGTAGTCCGGGAGGGCGTAGCCCTGGCCCTGGAGCTCGGCGATCGCGGCCTTCAGCTGCGGGATCGAAGCCGAGACGTTGGGCAGCTTGATGATGTTCGCCTCGGGCGTCTTCGCCAGCTCGCCGAGCTCGGCGAGGGCGTCGGCGATCCGCTGGCCCTCTTCCAGGTGCTCGGGGAAGCTGGCGATGATCCGACCGGCCAGGGAGATGTCACGGGTCTCGACATTCACACCGGCCGTCGACGCGTACGCCTGGATCACAGGCAGGAAGGAATACGTCGCGAGGGCCGGGGCCTCGTCAGTGTGCGTGTAGATGATGGTCGAGTCAGTCACCGGATGCTCCGCTCCACAGTCTGCGTCTCTCGTCTGCAACATTGCTCGACATCAAGATATCTCGTGATCGGGCCGGTCAGGACAGCCCCCTGCCGCAAGCGCCGCGAGACGCGTGTCACCCTGGGCCCAGGGCGCGGCCCCGGGCGGGACCTGCCGGGCCCGGGAAACGGCGAGAGCGCCGCCCGGTGACCGTTTCCGGCCGGGCGGCGCTCAGGCACTCAGACACTCAGGCGTACGGGCCTGCTCAGGCGTGGACGGCCTTGGGGTTCGGGCCGTACTCGTTGGGCTGCGGCTGGCCCTCGGTCGCCATGAGGACGATGAGCCAGATGCCGCCGATCAGCGGGACGAGGGCGATGAACATCCACCAGCCGGACTTGCCGGTGTCGTGCAGACGGCGCACACCGACGGCGATACCCGGGAGGAGAACGCCGAGCGCGTAGATCGCGTACAGGAGCGGGTACGTGCCGAGCGCGCTGTCGACGACGGCGACGATGATCGTCGCGGCCAGGTTGAACAGGAAGAACATCCAGTATTCCTGGCGGCGGGCGCGGCCGGAGAAGACGGTGTACTTCTTCAGGACGTCGGTGTAGTAGTGCATGTGTCCCCCCAGAGGACGGTTCGTCGGCCCGTCCTGCTGGAGCAAGCCGGGGCAGAACTTATGCCCCGCTTACGTGGCGGTCAAGCCAGTTCCCAAGACGACGGAAGAGCGGCGTTCCGTGGGTTCACCAACCAAAATCACCGGTACCGGGCGCCACTTGGAACCCACGGGTCGTGTCAGGTCACCCGGGGTGACGAAACCGGGGTGACGGGGGTCTTTCCCCGGGGCTGGAGAGCCTCCTGAGCCCGTCGGCGTCGGCCCACGCACGCCGTTGTCACCGGCGGAGCATGCTCATCCGCGTCCACATCGTTATACCCCTGCGACATGCGGCGCCGCCCGCCGCCGCTCGCCCAGGCGCCCCGAGCCGGACGGCCGGCCCGGCTCTGGACGCCGTGGACTCACCGGCCGGTTCAGCCGATGTGGAAGGAGTCCCCGTAGACCTTCCAGTCGAGCGGGGTGTCGAGGTTCAGGTTGCCCTTCTTGAGGAAGACCCGCTGCGCCGTGTCGACGCGGCTGGTGTCGCTGTGCGCCTCCTCCTGCTTCATCGCCCAGACGCGGGCGTCGAGGAAGGCGTTCAGCCAGGCGGTCTCGGTCCCGCCCTGGGACGGGGGCTTGGCCTTGGACAGCGCCCGCTTGCGGATGTTGCGGAAACTGGTGGAGTCGCTGCCGTCGCCGTGCATCACGATGGCGTCGTAGTAGATGAACTGGCCCAGCGTGCCGACCCCGTCGGACTTGCCCTGCTTGACGGCGGGGTTGAAGTAGACCCGGTCGCGCTCGTGGTCCTGGGCCTTCCTGAACTCGCCGTCCTGGGCCGCCTTCGCCCAGTCCTTGGTGAAGTTCGGGTCGAGTCCGGCGTGCGAGTCGGAGCCGTTGACCTTGCGGAGGGCCGGCAGGTACTTGGCGAGCACGTTGCCCGGCTTGACCTGGGTGTAGTACGCGACGAGGTCGAGCATGTCGCCGGTGCCGGAACAGAAGCCGATGATGCCGGCCGTGTAGCCGCGTTCATCGCCTATGTCCTCGATGTACTTGTACTGCGCCTTCCAGTCCAGCGAGGAGTTCTCCGCGCTGGAGACGATCTGCATGGCGATGTCCTTCTTCGCCGGATCGTCGAGGCCGACGGCCGCGGCGGGCACCGCGGCCGCGGAGGAGGGCGCGGAAGCGGGTGCGGGTGCGGCGGTGGCGTGGGCGGTGACCGGTACGGCGAGCAGCGCCCCGCCGAGCAGGGCGCCGATGGCCGTCTTCTTGCGGTGGGGGGTGAACACAAGACCTCCATAGGGGAGTTGAGTCGTACCCGATTTCGTTAGGAAACTTTACTACCAGAATTCGGGACGGCTCAATACCCGTACAGGCCATGTGTGCCGGGTGGGACTTGCGGGAGTCAGAGCCAGCCGTTGCGGCGGAAGCCCCGGTGGATGACGAAGCAGGCGAGGGCCATGACGCCGACCACGATCGGGTAGCCGTATGTCCAGTGCAGCTCGGGCATGTTGTCGAAGTTCATGCCGTAGATCCCGCAGACCATGGTCGGCACGGCGACGATGGCGGCCCAAGCCGTGATCTTGCGCATGTCCTCGTTCTGAGCGACGGTCACCTGCGCGAGATGCGCCTGGAGGATGGAGTCGAGCAGCGCGTCGTACGCGCCGATCTGATCGGTGGCCCGGGTCAAGTGGTCGGCGACGTCCCGGAAGTATGCGCGGGCCTCCGCCGGGATCACCGGGATCGGCTCCGTGGCCAGGTGGTGGAGCGGCCGGCTCAGCGGGGCCACCGCCCGGCGCAGTTCCAGCAGTTCACGCTTGAGCTGGTAGATGCGGCCCGCATCGCCGCGGCTGCCGTACTCGCTGAACACGGCGGTCTCGACGGCGTCGATGTCGTTCTGCACCGCGTCGGTGACGGCCACGTAGTCGTCGACCACATGGTCGGCGATGGCGTGCAGAACCGACGCCGGCCCCTTGGCCAGTTGGTCCGGGGCCGCTTCCAGGCTCTCGCGGACCGGGCCCAGCGTGCCGCGGCCGCCGTGCCGGATGGTGATGACGAAGTCGTCGCCGGTGAACGCCATCAGCTCCCCGGTCTCCACCACCTCGCTCGTCGCGGTGAGTTCCTCGTGTTCCACGTAGCGCACGGTCTTGAAGACGGAGAACAATATCCCGTCGTACCGCTCCACCTTGGGGCGCTGGTGCGCGTTGACCGCGTCCTCGACGGCGAGGGGGTGCAGGCCGAACAGCTCGGCGAGCCCGTCGAGCTCCTCCTTGGCCGGTTCGTGCAGGCCGATCCAGACGAACCCGTCGCCCGTCTTGCGGACCCGCCGCAGCGCCTCCTCGGCCTCGGCGCAGCCGTCCTGCCGTTCGCCGTCCACGTACACCACGCAGTTGACGACCGCGCTGCCGAGCGGCGAGCGGGCCGGATGGCTGAGATCGACGGCCCGCCGGTAGCCGCGGCGCACGGCCCGGCGCAGGTTGCTGAACATGGACAACGGGGTACTTCCCTTCGGCGGATCAGCCGCCAGTCTGCCACCGCCGCCGGCCCGCCCTTCCCCGGGGACACCGGGGGCCGCGGCCCCTGAGCTGCCGCAGACCCCTGAACCGCGGTGGGACGCCGGGGCCTTTGACGCCCGGCGCGGCCCGCCGCGGCCGCGTCAGACCCGGTCGACGAAGACGCTGGTCGACTTCACCCGGGCCACGGCCCGCGCACCCACCTCCAGGCCGAGCTCCTCCACCGCCTCGCGGGTCAGCAGCGACACGATGCGGTGCGGCCCGGCCTGGATCTCGACCTGGGCGTCGACGATGCCGAGCTTCACGGCGGTGACGATCCCCGGGAAGGCATTGCGTGCCGAGGTGTACGGGGTGTCCTCGGGGTCGCCCTCCTGGGCGACCTCCACGCAGAACGCGGCCAGGTCCGGCCCGTCCACCATCCGCCGCGCGCCCTCCCGGCGGGTGGGGAAGCGCTCGGCGTCCGCCCAGCGCCGGGCCGTGTCGACGCTCACGCCGAGCAGCCGCGCGGCCTGGCCGATCGTGTAGGACTCCATGGCCGCAGCTTACGGGTGCCGGACCCCGTCCTGGCGCAGTGCCTCGGACGCCGCGGCCGCGATCACCTCGGCCACCCTCGACAGCGCCGGGGAGTCGAGTTTCCACTGCTGCCAGTACAGCGGCACGTCCAGCGGCCGCCGCGCCACCAGCAGGACCAGCGCGCCCGCACGCACCAGCGGCTCCGCCTGCGGCTGCGGCACCAGCCCCCAGCCCAGCCCGGACGCCACGGCGTCGCGGAACCCCTCCGAGGTCGGCACGTGGTGGCGCAGCGGACCCGCTCCGGCGTCCTGATCTCCCGTCAACGAGCGTACGAACACGTCCTGGAGCTCGTCCCGCCGGTCGAAGACGATCACCGGGGCCTCCCGCAGGCCCTGTTCGAGGCCCCGGGCCAGATACCGCGCCACGAAGTCCGGGCTCGCCACCGGCAGGTACCGCGCCAGCCCGAGCCTGCGTACGGTGCACCCGGCCACCGGGTCCGGCGAGGAGGTCACCGCCGCCATCACCTGGCCCTCCCGCAGCAGCGCCGTGGTGTGGGACTCGTCCTCCCGGTGCAGTTCGAAGAAGACCGGCGGATCCTGCGGCACCCGGGTGAGCGCCGGCAGGAACCAGGTCGCGAGCGAGTCGGCGTTGACGGCGATCGGCAGCCGCACCGGGCCGCCCGACTCCTGCGCCATCCCGAGCTCGGCGCGCGCGTCCCGCTCCAGCCGGGCCAGCTGCCGGGCGAACCGGACCACCACTTCCCCGGACTCGGTCGCCCGGACCGGTTTCGTCCGCATGAGCAGGACCCGCCCGGTGCGCTGCTCCAGCGCCTTGACCCGCTGGCTGACGGCGGACGGGGTCACGTGCAGCGCGGCGGCCGCCGCGTCGAAGGTGCCCTCGTCCACCACGGCGAGCAGGGTGCGTACCTGGTCCAGGGGAAGTTCGTCCATCACGAACGCTAAGGGTACGTAAAAATCTTTAGCTGTACTGAAAACACTCCGGTGCCTACGGTCGGAGGCATGACACACGGCATCATCGCGGCGGCACTCGCCGGCTTCGGCACCGGACTCTCCCTCATCGTCGCCATCGGCGCGCAGAACGCCTTCGTCCTGAGGCAGGGCGCCCGCCGGCACGCCGTCCTCGCCGTGGTCGCGATCTGCGCCCTCTCCGACGCGGCCCTCATCGCCCTCGGCGTCGCCGGCGTCGGCGTCTTCGTCAGCGCCTGGCCGGCAGCCCTGACCGCGGTCGCCATCGCCGGCGGCGGATTCCTGATCTGCTACGGATTCCTCGCCGCCCGCAGGGTGCTGCGGCCCGTGCCCGGCGCGGCGCTCGACACCGAGGGTGCGGCGGCCGGGTCCCGCCGCCGGGCCGTGCTGACCTGCCTGGCCATGACCTGGCTCAACCCGCACGTCTACCTGGACACCGTGCTGCTGCTCGGCTCGCTCGCCGCCGACCGCGGCGACCTGCGCTGGGCCTTCGGCATCGGGGCCGGGCTGGCCAGCCTGACCTGGTTCGCCACCCTCGGCTACGGCGCCCGGCTGCTCGGCGGCCTGCTCTCGCGCCCCTCGGCCTGGCGGGTGCTGGACGGGCTCGTGGCGGCGACCATGGTCACGATGGGCGGAATGCTCCTGGCCCGGGCCTGACGCCGAGTACGGCGGACCGGCGCAGGCGGCCGATCCGCCCCGCGCCGCCGTACGACCACAGGAGTCCGCAGTGCCCGACCGACCGTCCGACCGTCCGACCGGCCATCCCTCGGGCCGCGCGCCCGGCCACCCCTCCCCCGACGCGGTGCGCGCGTACTACGCCGCCCGGCCGTCCCCGCTCGTCGCCGCCACCGGGATCGTGCTGGACTCCGCCGGGCGGGTCCTCGTACTGACGCCCTCGTACAAAGCGGGCCTGGAACTGCCGGGCGGCACGGTCGAGGACACCGAGACGCCGGAGGAAGCGCTGGCCCGCGAGCTGAAGGAGGAGCTGGACCTGTCCGTGCCGGTCGGCCGGCTGCTCGCCGTGGACTCCCGGCGGCCCGGCTCGCTCGGCCGCTCCCTCATCGCCCACGTCCACCTCGTCGGTCCGCTGTCGCCCGAGCAGGCCGCCGCGCTCTCCTTCGCGGACGGCGAGGTCGCCGCGGCCCGGTGGCTACCGCCGGACGAAGCGTGCACGGAGCTGCCCGCCCGGATCGCACCCCGGCTGCGCGCCGGCCTGGCCGCCCTGAACACCGGCTCACTCGCGCACCTCGTCGACGGTGTGCCCCAGCCCGGCTCCCCGGCGGGCCTGGACCCGGCGCGGCGCACGGCCCTCGAACACACCGGCTCCTTCGACGCCGCGAGCCACCGGGCCGCCCGCCCCAAGGCCCTCACCGCGGCGAGCGTGCTGTACACGGACGCCGCCGACGCGATCCTGCTGGTGGAGCCCGCGTACGGCGGGCCGGGCCGGTGGAACCTGCCGGGCGGCGGGATCGACAGCGACACGGGCGAGACCCCGCGCGCCGCCGCCCGCCGGGAGGTGCGCGAGGAACTCGGCCTCGACCTCGAACCGGGCCGGCTGCTCGGCGTCAACTGGTCCCACAAGCCGGGCTTTCCGGCCCGCGTCCGCTTCCTCTACGACGGCGGGGTGCTGGACTCCGCCGCCCTGGCCCGGATCCGGCTCGCCCCCTTCGAACTGCTCCGCTGGCGGGCGGTGCCCGCCGCGGAGCTGCGCGCCCTGGTCAAACCGTCCCTGCGCCGCCAGATCGAGGCCTGCCTGCGCGCCCGCACCGAGGGCACGGGCCCGCTGGAGCTCCACGCCGGCCGCCCGGCCGGCGCCCCGCGGAAGCGGAAGAAGGGCGGCAAGGGGAAGCGCGGGGGCCAGGGGAACCGGTAGCAGAAACGGCCTCTTCGCTGGTCCATCCGGACGGCATCGTGGCGTGGCGCGCGGGTGCCGGGGCCGTCTCACGCATCGTCGGACGAGACAGTCCACGCACCCGCACACGCACCCGCACACGCGCACGCACTCTCGCCCGCGAGAACGAGCGGAACCCATGGAGTACCACCATGTCCGCAGAGCCGACCCGCCCCGGAACCAGCACCTCTCCAGCCGTCCGCGACGCCACGGCGCAGCCTGATCCGCGCCGGTGGTGGATCCTCGCCGTCATCGGCATCGCCCAGCTCGTGGTCGTCCTCGACGCCACGATCGTGAACATCGCCCTGCCCTCCGCCCAGGCCGGCCTCGGGTTCTCCGACGACGAGCGGCAGTGGGTGGTGACCGCCTACGCGATCACCTTCGGCAGCCTCCTGCTTCTCGGCGGCCGGCTGGCCGACCTGTTCGGGCGGCGGCGGGCGTTCCTCATCGGGCTGATCGGCTTCGCCGCGGCCTCGGCGCTCGGCGGCGCCGCGGCCACCTTCGGGGTCCTCGTCACCGCCCGCGCCCTGCAGGGCGTGTTCGCGGCGCTGCTGGCCCCGGCCGCGCTGTCGCTGCTCACCACCACCTTCTCCGACCCCGCCGAACGCGGGAAGGCGTTCGGCGTGTTCGGGTCGCTCGCCGCGTCCGGGGGCGCGGTGGGGCTGCTGCTGGGCGGGTTCCTCACCGAGCACCTGGGCTGGCGCTCGACCATGTACGTGAACCTGGTGTTCGCCGCCGTCGCCGTCGTCGGCGGCGTGCTGCTGCTGAAGCCGTCGGTTCCCACCGCCCCTCCGCGGCTCGACCTGCCGGGCACGGTGCTGGCTTCGTCCGGGCTCTTCTGCCTGGTCTACGGCCTCGCCACGGCCGGCCCCCGCGGCTGGCAGTCCGACTACACCCTGGGCTTCCTGGTGTCCGCCGCCCTCCTGCTCACCGCGTTCGTCTGGTGGCAGCACCGCAGCACGCACCCGTTGCTGCCGCTGCGGATCGTGCTCGACCGGGTCCGGGGCACGGCGCTGGCGGCCGTGTTCATCACCGGGGTCGGCATGTTCGGGGTGTTCCTGTTCCTGACGTACTACCTGCAGCACTCCCGCGGCTACAGCCCGGCCAGGACAGGTTTCGCCTTCATGCCGATGTCCGGCTGCACCATGATCGGTGCGATCGGCAGCAACACGGGGCTGCTCGGCCGGATCGGCGGACGCCCGCGCATCGTCACCGGGATGCTGCTGTCGGCGTGCGGCATGGCCTGGATGACGAACGTGACGGCGACCGGCCCGTACGTCGTCGACGTGCTGCCGGGCCAAGTGGCCACGGGGCTGGGCATGGGCCTGATCACGGCGGCCGCCATGAACCTCGGCACGGCCGGGATCGACCGGCGGGACGCCGGCGTGGGCTCCGCAACGGTCAACGCCATGCGGCAGACGGGCGGCTCCGTCGGCACGGCGCTGATGAGCACCCTTGCCGCCGGAGCCTTCGCCCGCTCCCTGGCGGGCCGACAGCCCACGCCGGACCTGAGGGCGCGGGCTGCCCTGGAGGGTTACCACACGGTCTTCACGGCATCGGCGGCGATCTTCGCCGCCGGCGCGGTGCTGACCCTGCTCATGCTTCCCGGCGGCCTGTCGATGGAGCACGCACACGGCGCTCCCGGAGGCCGCCGCCCGTCAGCGCGGTGAGTGGGCGCCGGCGGCCGCGGGAGCCGCCGGCGAGGCCGGCTTCACGGGGGTGGCGGGCCAGGCCGGCTTCACGAGGGTGGCGGGTGAAGCCGGCTTCGCCGGGGCAACGGGCGAGGCCGGCTTCGCGGGGGCAACGGGCGCCGCGGGCGAGGCCGGCTTCGCGGCAGCCGCGGGAGCCGCCGGCGAGGCCGGCTGGGCGGGGGTCGCGGGCGAGGCCGGCTGGGCGGGGGTCGTGGGAGCCGTGGGAGCCGGGCCCGCTTCGCTGTTCGAGCAGTTCGCCAGCGAGCTGCGGACCCGTTCGCCGGTCGAGAAGTGCCTCACCCGGCAGGCATTGGCCCCGAGGCCGCCGTCGACCTGTCCGTAGCCCGGTCCGATGGTCAGGACGGTGTCGTTGAGGCCGCGGACCGTGTCGTTGCCCGGGCCGCCCAGGATGATGCCCGCGGACTCCGCGCCGACCGACTTGGGCTCGATGACGTCGTTCTCGCTGCCGCCGAGGACCCGGCCGCCGAGGTCGACGTTGCCCGTGCGGATGAGGTCGGCGCCGTCATTGCCGAAGACCTGGCCGCCGCCGCGCTCGTACTCGCCGGGCTGGCCCATGACGCTGCCCGTGGTGATCTTGTCCTCTCCGTGGTCGCCGTAGACGCTGGCCCCGTGGTCCGCCGTGCCCACGACGAGCCCGGTGATGATGGTGTCGTTGCCCAGACCGCCGCGCACCGAGGAGCTGCCAGTGCGCGGGGCGAGGTTGTTGACCTGGAGCGTGTCGTCGCCCTCGCCGCCGAGCACCTGGGAGTCGATCAGCATGCCTTTGACGCGGATGTTGTCGTTGCCGCCGCCGCCGTAGATGATCACGTTCTCGACGTCGTTCTCGCACAGGATGATGTCGTCCGCCGAAGTGCCCCGCACCTCCTGTCCGGGCGGGGCCTCGACACCATTGACGTAGCACCAGTGGGACGGCAGGGCATCGGCGGCCCTGGCCGGGCCCGCAGCGAGCGAGGCGCTCGCGGCGACCATGGTCGCCAGGGCGTACGTGGCAGTGCGAAGTTTGCGGCGCGTGCGCAGCATGAATTCTCCCGAGCGTGGTGCGTGTGAGTGGGGGGTGTTGCGGTGGTGGTCAGGACAGCTCGTGGCGCAGCGGCGTGAGCTGTTCGATGTCGTAGCGCTTCCGCAGTTCGCGGATCGCCGCCGGATCCGGGGTGGCGCTCGTGTCGAGCAGTTCGAGGAGTTCCTCGAAGTACCGCTCGTGGTCGGGGGGCGGAGAGGCCTGGAAGAACATCCGGGCCGGTTCGCCGGTGGGGTTCGCGAAGGCGTGCGGGCAGCCGGGCGGAACCACGATGACGGTTCCGGGGGTAGCCCGGACGGCTTGGCGTCCGTCGAGCGATTCCCAGTGTCGCCAGTCGTCCCCGGAACGGACGCGCGGCTCGAAGGCCATGACGTCGAGTTCACCCTCCAGGATGTAGAACAGCTCCTCGCTGCGGGTGTGCAGATGGGCCCCGACGTCGAATCCGGGCGGGACGATGACCTCGAAGCTGGAGGCCACCGAGGAGTGCTCCCCGGTGACCTTGAACGTGACCTGCTGGGCGTCGGTGCGCAGCCTGCGGCCCTGGCCCGGTGGCACGAGCAGCCCGTCACGGGCGATGTGCGCGGTCATGACCAGGCCACGGGCAGGCCCACGGGCCCGCGGATGAGTGCCCCGCGCCGCCATTTCAGTTCGCTCGCGGGGACGCTGAAGCGCAGGTCCTCGAAGCGGTCGAGGAGCGCGTCCACGAGCAGTTCGGACTCCAGGCGGGCCAGCATCGACCCGGGACAGTAGTGGGGTCCGTACCCGAAGGAGACGTGCGGGTTGGGGCTGCGGTCCAGATGCAGCTCGTGGGGATCGGGGAAGACGTCCGCGTCGCGGTTGGCCGCGAGGTAGGAAACGTAGATCGCTTCGCCCGCCCGGATGAGCTGGCCGGCGACGATGACGTCCTCGGTGGCGACCCGGGAGAGCCCGACCGCGTTGCGGTGCGGGATGTAGCGCAGCAGCTCGTTGAGCGCCGAGGGCCGCAGGCCGGGTGTGCTGCGCATCTGTTCCATCAGGTCCGGCCGGGTGAGCAGGATGTAGACCATGTTGCCCACGTTGTTGGTGACGGCCTCGCCTCCGATCTGGATGAGCAGGGCCACGCCGGTGGCCTCCTCCTCGGTGACCTCGCCGGCCTCGATGGCCTTGACGAGGAGCCCGATGATGCTGTCGCTGCCCGCCACGCCCCCTTCGCGCATGCGTCCGCCCAGGTAGGCACACATGTCGTTCTTGGCGTGCTCGCTGCGCTCGGCGCCCATGGCCGAGGAGAGGATCAGGGTGGTCCATTCGTGGACCATGGGCCGGTCCTCCTCCGGAACGCCCATCAGCTCGCACACGACGGCGAGCGGAAAGGGGGCGAGCAGGCGCTCGGTCAGGTCCACGGGCGGTCCGTCGCGCAGGATCCCCACGACGAGCGCGTCGAGCATCTCCATGGCCCGGGCGCGCAGGCGCTCCACCCCGTTGGTGGTGAAGGCCGCGGCGACGGTGCGGCGCAGCCGGGTGTGGTCGGGCGGGTCCTCGAAACCGGCCGCCCCGGGCGCGGGGATGAAGTGGGGGGCCAGGCGGGTGACATCGTGATCCACGACCAGCTTGCGGCTGAACCGGGGATCGTTCGCCACCATCCGCACGTCTTCGTACCGGCAGACGAGCCAGGCCCACCCGCTTCCGTTGGGAAGCTTGATCCGGGTCACCGGGCCTGCCTGCATCAGGTCGGCGAGGACGGGGTCGAAGTCGACCCCGTCCAGAGCCGGGATGGGCCAGTGCGTGATGGGTGGCCTTGCGGTTGCGGGGCCGTCCTTCAGCATTCTTCGAATTCCTCCCTCACCCGGTCCCTCGATCCGAGGTCCAGCTGCCCAGTGAGATTTCTGCGGTGATGCCCGGGCCGAAACCGGCCAGCAGGCCCCGCGCGGCGTCAGCGGTGCCGTTCTCGTCGAAGAGTCGGCGCAGTGCGTCCAAGACGACGGCGCTGGCGATGTTGCCGTACTCGGTCAGTGTGGCCCGACTGAAGCGGAATGCCTCGGGTGCCACACCGAGGTACTTGCTGAGGTCGTCCAGGATGCGCGGTCCGCCGGCGTGGATGATGTAGAAATCCAGCGCGGCGGCGTCCCACCCGTGGGTCTTGGCCAGGTCCTTGAGTGACGGGGCGAGCGGCTCCATGGTGCCGGGCACCCGTCGGTCGAGCTTGAAGTGGAACCCGGTCTCCTTGACGTCGTACATGATCCAGTCCTCCGTCTGGGGGATGATGTACGAGCTGTTGCGGTGCAGTTCCATGCCGGTGCCGCCCTTGCCGCGTACGACGGCGGCGCCCACGCCGTCGCCGAAGAGGCCGTTGGAGAGCAGGTTGCCGACTTCCAGGTCGCTGGGCTGGTAGCACAGCGAGCAGAACTCGCAGGAGACGATGAGCGCGTTCGCGTCCGGGTACGCGGTGCAGAAGTCGTGGGCCCGGTTGACCGCCGCGCCGCCCGCCGCACACCCCAGCTGGGCGATGGGGAGCTGCCTGGTGTCCGTCCGGAAACCCATCGTGTTGATCAGCCATGCGGTCAGCGACGGCATCATGAAGCCCGTGCACGACACATAGATGATCATGTCGATGTCCTGCGCACGCAGTTGCGCGTCCTCCAGCGCCTCACGCACCACCGCAGGGACCCGCGCCTTGGCCTCGGCCTCGTACACGGCGTTGCGCGATTCGAAACCGGGGTGCTTGAGGGTCTCCTCGATGGGGCGCACGATGTGCCGCTTCGCGACGCCGGTGTTCCGGATCAGCCGCAGCGCCAGGTCGAGCTGCGGATGGTCCGCGTGCACGGACCGGGCCAGATCCAGGGTCTGCTCCATCGTGATCACGTGCTCGGGCACGCACACCGTTGGCCTGCACAGAGTCGCCATGGGTGGCTCTCCTTTCGTGTGTGACACAGCCTCACGGACCCGCGGTCGATGCGCGCGCGGGACTACGGCGTTGGTGAGATGGGCCAATCCGGTGACGCTGGACCGGGAAGGCAGCGGAGCGTGTGACGAGCGGGAAGGGATGGCTGTGCCGATTTCCCGTGGAATCGCGCCTTGGGGGGTGACATCCACGCAGGGAGACAAACCATGAAGTCAGACCCGCACACGGCCGAGCCGGAGATGGACCCGGCCACGGGCGAACCGGTGCACTGCTGGAACATGGACGACTTCGAGGCGCTCGAATTCGACCCGTTCCTGTACGACCGCCTGCGGGACAAACGGGCCGTCCGGATCCGGCTGCCCTACGGCCAGGGCAGCGCCTGGCTGATGGCGCGCTACGCCGACGTGAAGGCTGCCACCACCGACCCGCGTTTCAGCAGGCAGGAACTGGTCGGCCGTACGATCACCGCCTCCTCCCCGCACGCGATCGCCTCACAACAGGCGTCCATGAACTACGCCGACCCGCCGCGCCTCAACAACATGCGCCGCGTGGTCGCACGGGCCTTCACCGGCAAGAGCATGCAGAAGCTGCGGCCGACCGTGCAGCAGACCGCAGACAGCCTGCTGGACGCCATGGAGCGGCACGGCTCGCCAGCGGACCTGGTCGAGCACCTGCACGGCCCGCTCCCGCTCGCGGCCGTCGCCGACCTGCTGGGGATGCCGCAGGACATGCGCAAGAACATGACCTCCTGGGCGAACGTGATCATGACCCCCGGTCCGGCCCCCGACAAGAGCACCGACGCCCTCAAAACGGTGCGCGAGTGCGTGGTCGCCCTGCTCGCCATGCGTCGGGCGAAGCAGAGCGACGACCTGGCCGGGGTCCTCGCCGCGGCCGCCGACGCCGGAGAGATCACCGAGCCGGAGGCCGTCTCGATCGCCACCGCGATCCTCGTAAGCGGTGCGCACGCGGTGCGCAACAACAGCGCGAACATGATCTTCGCTCTGCTCACCCATCCGGAGCACCTCGAACGGCTGCGCAGGGAGCCGGAGCTGATCCCCCAGGCCGTCGACGAACTGCTGCGCTTCATCCCGCACCGCAGCGGAGTGGGTCTCCCGCGGATCGCCACACGGGAGGTGGAGATCGCCGGGGTCACGGTCAAGGCCGGCGAGACGGTGTACTCGTCGTACCTGGCGGCCAACCGCGACCCCGAGGTCTTCCCGGACCCCGACACGCTGGACTTCGACCGCGGGCCCATCGCTCACATGGCGTTCGGGAACGGCCCGCACCACTGCGTCGGCTCCATGCTGGCCCGGATGGAGTCCGAGATCATCGTCACCACGCTGCTCGAACGCTACCCGCGCCTGTCCCTCGCCGTGCCGCCCGAACAGATCGAGTGGCAGGCGGGCGCGCTGATCCGCGGGCCCAAGACCCTGCCGGTGTCCTGGTGATACGCCGGCACCGGATCAGGGTGGTGCGGGGCACGCCGGACCACATAGAACTGGCGGCCCTCACGGCCGCCCTGCTCATCCTGGCGCGCGCGGCCGACATGCCGTGCGCGCCCCGTTCCACCCGCCGCCACCGAGCCCACTGGGACCGGAACCTGGCGGCCGTGGTCCACCATCCCGCGCATTCCTGGCGCGCCCGCCCGGCCTCCCCCTTCGTCTAGCGGGGAGCGCCCCGGCGCAGTTCCCGTGGGAGCGGTCGCTGCGGCGGCCGGGCGGGCGGCACCTGCGCCCGCCCGGCCGGCCGCGTGGCCGGGCGGCGGCACGGCCGCATCACGGCCCTGCGGCCGGTGGGCCGGGCTTGCCGTGCCGGGTCAGGCGCGGCCCGGCTGCGGCGCGGCCGAGCCGGTCGGGGGCACCGAGGCGCCCGGGGCCGCCGGGGTCTGCGGGTCGCAGGTGACCTCGTCGCGCGGGGTGTAGTGCGTGAGGTAGGTCTCCCGCTTGACCTCCTTGCCGCCCTGGACGAAGACCCGGCCGACGGAGACGTCGAAGCCTTCCAGCGGGGTCTGCACCTCACAGTCCGGACCGGAGCCCGTGCGCTTGCCCGGCGGGGTGACGTTCGTCCGCGGGCCCTTGGTCGCGCGTATCTCGTCGTACTTCTTCGTGCCGAGCAGGCTGATGGTCACCGAGGTGTCCGTGGACTCGGCCCGGACGTAGATCGCGTGGCCGGAGTCGTTCTTCCAGCGCAGGTCGAGGGTGCCCCAGGCGACGGTGGCCTCGCGGCCCTCGGGGTAGCGCTCGATGTAGAAGGAGTGCGCCCCGTGCTCCAGAGGCTTGACGCCGGCGAAGAACATGGCGTTGTACATGGTCGTCGCGACCGCCGAGACGCCGCCGCCGGGCGACTTCGTGAACTGGCCGTCGTTGATCATGATGCCGTCGACGAAGCCGTTCTCCTTGGTCCGCTCGCCGACCGTCTTGTTGAAGCTCCACGTCTGGCCCGGCATGACGACGGAGCCGTTGATCAGCTGCACGGCCCGGCCGATGTTGGTGGTGCGGTACGGCGCGGCCGGGAATTTCACGGTGAAGGAGGAGACCTTCTCCTTGATGCCCAGGCGCTGCGCCTCGGCGGCGGTCAACCGCGGGGGAACCGTCGTCACGGCGAGCTTCCCGCTGCGGGCGGCGCCGGTGCGCGTCAGCAGCGGGACGACGGCGTCGGCGAGGGCCTTCTCGGTGACCTGCGCCCCGGAGCGCCCGTCCTGGGCGACGGCCACCTTGCCGGCGGAGTCGACGCGGAAGACGGCCCCACGGGAGGGGCGGGTGGCCGCGGCCACCTGGCGGGCGACGGCGGGGTCGGCCAGCAGCGCCTTGGAGTCGAGCTCCGGGACCAGCCGGCCGTGGGCGTCGGGCTCGACCGCCAGGTGCCTGCCGAGCACCGCGGGGGTGAGGGTGACGGGATTTCCGGCCACGGTGAGGCTCACCGGGCCGGACATCGCGGGCTCGGCGAACTCCTTGAGCGCCCGATCGGTCTCCTGCCGGCCCACCGCGGGCGGTTTCTGGTCGACGGGGAGAGAGACGGGCCCGCCCTGCGGGTTCAGGTAGGCGGCGCGGATGGTCTCGGCGGCCCGGTCGGCGCGCACGGCGAGACCCGTGACGGGGGCGGTGGCCCGGGCCGCGCCGCCCTCGAAGGTGACGGCGCCGTCGCGGACCTGGCGTCCGGCGGCGGCGAGCCGGTCGACCTCGGCCGTGCTCGTGGGGCCGTCCGTACGGATCACGGGCTCGACGTCCCGGTCCTGGGCCGGGGTGAGCAGGCGGCCGATCACGGTGACGGGATCGGATCCCGACCGTGCGGCGCGGTCGACGGTGGCCGCGGTGTCCAGGGACAGCCCGAACGCGGCGGGGGCGGTCTTCTCGGTGCGGTCGCCGATCCGCAGCTCGATCGGGGCGGCCGCGGCGGGGCCGAGCGCGTGGTCGAGGGCGGACTTCGCCTCCGTACGGCTCATGCCGCCGATGTCGACCCCGCGTACGTGGGTGCCGTCGGCGATGGCGTCGCCCGCCATGGCCAGACCGGTGACGTAGAGGCCTCCCAAGCTGAGGACAACGGCTCCGCCCACGAGGGGCAGGGCCGTCCGCCGGTTGATCGTCAGGCGGTTTACGCGTCGCATGTCTCTCGTCTCTCCCGGTGCCGGTGGCTCTGGTACGTCGGCGTGGACCGGCAACCAGCATTCACCAATTCGGACTAAAGGGGTCAAAAATGTGCCTGTTGTCACGAAGAGGGCCTACCGGGGCGCCCAGCGGCATACCGGTCTGCGCGCCCCCTGAATCGGAGCCTCAAAAGTAAGGCCACTTGGCTCGGATTGGCCCTGTTCGGCCGTCCGGGGAATGCCACACCGTGATTCCTGTCGGTCTTTGGCTCCCTGAAAGGCTCCACCGGTGCCCCTCGCCCCCGCCCGCCCCGCGCGGCGTCTGCCCCGTCGGCTCCTCCAGCTCTATGCCGGGCTCGCGCTGTACGGCGCGAGCTCGGCGTTCCTGGTCCGCGCGGGACTCGGGCTGGATCCGTGGGACGTCTTCCACCAGGGGCTCGCCGAGCGCGCCGGGTGGAGCATCGGCACGGTCTCCGTGGCCGTCGGGGCGCTGGTGCTGCTGCTGTGGGTGCCGCTGCGCCAGCGGCCCGGGCTGGGCACCGTCTCCAACGTGTTCGCCGTCGGCCTGTCCATGGACGCCACGCTCGCAGTGGTGCCGGACGTGCACGGCGCGGTCGCGCAGGCCGCCCTGCTGACGGCGGGCATCGTCCTCAACGGTGTCGCCACCGGCCTCTACATCGCCGCCCGCTTCGGGCCGGGCCCCCGCGACGGGCTCATGACCGGGCTGCACCGGCGGACCGGGCGGTCGCTGCGGCTGGTGCGCACCGGGATCGAGCTCACGGTCCTCGCGGCCGGCGTCCTGCTGGGCGGGACGGCCGGCGTCGGCACCGTTGCGTACGCGCTGGCCATCGGGCCGCTCTCCCAGCTCTTCCTGCGCGTGTTCGCCCTGCCCGGGGACGGCGGCGCCCCGGCGTCCGGCCGGCCCGGCACTCCGCCGCCCGCTCCGGCCCCGGTTCAGGAGCCGGCCCCGGCTCAGGCGTGCGGCTGACCGTCGGCCGCCGCCCGTGCGCAGGATGTCGTGCGGACCGTAAATCCGGGTGCGTGAGGGGAAATCGCGCTGACAGCATGCAGCCATGAGTGCGATCCCCCCTCCCGCCCGTCCCGCAGCCGCCCGCGATTCCCTGGAAGGCCTGGCCCTCGGCGACGCGTTCGGAGAGCGCTGGTTCCCGCGCATCCGGGCCGCCCGGGAAGCGCTTGAGGCGATCCGGGCGCGCCGGACGCCCGAGGAGCCCGCGTGGCACTGGACGGACGACACGGCCATGGCGGTGGCGCTCCACGAGGTGCTGGTGCTCCACGGAGCGGTGCACCAGGACCGGTTGGCGGAGGCGTTCGCCGCGGCCTATCTCGCGGACGCCTACCGCGGCTACGGGTACGGCATGCACGAACTGCTGCCCGTGCTCGCACAGGAGCCGTCGAGTTGGCGTACGCGGACGCGGACCCTCTTCGGCGGTGAGGGGAGCCTGGGCAACGGGGCGGCGATGCGGGTGGCGCCGCTGGGCGCGTGGTTCTGCGAGGACCTGGACGAGGTGGCGGAGCAGGCCGCCTTCTCCGCCGAGGTCACGCACGCGCACCCGGAGGGGATCGCGGGAGCCGTGGCCGTGGCCCTGGCCGCCGCGCTGGCCGCCCGCAGCCGGGGCCTTCCCGCGCCGGACGGGCCGGCGCTGCTGCGGGAGGTGGCCGCCCGCACACCGGCCGGGGAGATCCGCGAGGGCCTGCTCCGGGCCGCCGCCCTGCCCGCGGACACCGAGCCGTGGAGAGCCGCCGAACTCCTCGGCAACGGGCTGCGGATCCGGGCGAGCGACACGGTCCCCTTCGCCCTGTGGTCGGCCGCCCGGCACCCGGACAGCCTCGCCGACGCGCTGTGGGCCACCGCGGAGGGGCTCGGCGATGTGGACACCACCTGTGCGATCACCGGCGGTACGGTCGCTGCCCGCACCGGGCTGACCGGCGTCCCCGAGAGCTGGCTCACCCGCCGCGAGGCCCTGCCGGACTGGTTCACCGGGGCCTGACCTGGCGGCCGCGCCGGCCGGTCACCCGACCTGGCGGCGGACCAGCTCGTGGAACAGGCCCGCCGTATCGGCGAGCAGTTCGGCGGGCGGCCCCTGCTGGACGACCCGCCCGTCCGCCATGACGATCACCCGGTCGGCGTCCATGACGGTGGACAGCCGGTGGGCGATCACGATGCGGGTGGCGCGCAGGGCGCAGGTGGACTCGATGACCACCCGCTGGGCTTCGTTGTCGAGCGCGCTGGTGGCCTCGTCCAGGAAGAGGATGCGCGGCTTGCCGATGAGCGCCTGAGCGATCATCAGGCGCTGGCGCTGGCCGCCCGAGACTGTGCCGCCGCCGTCGGACAGCATCGTGTGCATGCCCATGGGCATGGACTTGATGTCCTCGGCGAGGCCCGCCAGCGCGGCGGCCTGACCCGCCTCTTCGAGGGAGTACGCACCGGAGCCGCGGATGCAGTCGAGGATCGACCCGGAGAACGGCTGCGCGTTCTGCAGGACGACACCGCACTGGCGCCGTACGGCCGCCCGGTCGAGTGCGGCCAGGTCCTGGCCGTCGTACAGCACGCTGCCGGAGGCCGGCCGGTCGAAGCCGATGAGCATTCGGAGCAGGGTCGACTTGCCGCAGCCGCTGGCCCCGACGACCGCGACGAACTCGCCCGGCCGCACCCGGAACGACACGTCGTCCAGGACGAGCGGGCCGTCGTCGGCGTACCGGTAGGAGAGGCCGCGCACCTCGACGGCGCCGCTGAGCTCCCCCGGCCGGACCCCTGCGCCGCGTACCTCGGGGGCCGCTTCGAGGATCGGCTTGACCTGCTCGTACATCGGCTGCACGGCGGCAGCCGAAAGGAGTGCGCCGGTCAGCTGGGTGGCCGAGGACAGCATCATCGTCACCGCGGTGCTGAACGTGAGGAACTCGCCGGCGGACATGCTGCCCCGGGCCGGTCCGGCCAGCAGGACGAACATCACGAACGTGCACAGCGGCAGGCAGACCGCGTTGAGCACCGTGACCGCGTTCTTGATCCGTCCGATGCGCTGCTGGAGTTCGCGGGTACGGGCGAACTCCCGCGCCCAGGCGGCGTACGCGAAGCTCTCGGCCGCGGCCACGCGCAGCTTGGGCAGCCCCCGCAGGGTCTGGAACGCCTGGTTGTCGAGCTTGTTGCCGATCCTGATCAGCTGCCGCTGGTAGCGCAGTTGCCACAGACCCAGGCCCAGGAAGACGCCGGCGACGGCGAGCAGCATGGCGACCGCGGCCAGTGCCAGCGGCACGCTGTAGACCAGCAGCAGCACGAGGTTCATCGTGCCGACGGTGCCTGCCTGGAGGGACACCGAGACGATGCCGGACAGCACGCTGCGGATGGAGCTGATGCCCATGGCCGCACCGGCCAGTTCGCCGGTGGAGCGGCCGGCGAAGAACGTCACCGGCAGCCGCAGCAGCCGGTCCCACACGGCCGGCTGCAAAGTGGCTTCGATGCGGCCCTCCATCCGCAGGACGGAGGTGTTCTGGAGCAGCATGAAGGCGGCGGAGACCACGCTGGTCACCATGAGCGCGAGGGCGGTCTGCACGATGAGGCCGTCCTCGGCCTGCGGCACGTACGTGCCGAGCACCCGTCCGGTGGCCACGGGGACGACGGCGCCGAGGCCGACGGCGCCCAGCCCGCCCAGGACGAGGCTGCGCAGGTCCCGGCCGCTGCCGCGCACCCCGAAGCGCAGCAGCCCGAGCAGCCCCGGCTTGGTGTCGGGCAGTGGGCGGTAGAACATGACGGCGCGCGGTTCGAAGGCGTCCGCGTTGCCTCTGCCGATGCGCTCGCGCGCGCCGGTGGCGGGGTCGACGGCCTCGTATCCGCCGCGCCGCCACAGCAGCGCGACCGGCGTCCCGTCGTCCGCACGCCGGCCCACCAGGGGTCCGACGGGCTCCCGCCACCAGCGCCCGCCGAGCCCGACGGCACGGGTGCGGATCCGGGAGGCGAGCGCGATGCGTTCGACGGGGTCCGTCCGCCCGGAGGCGGGGCCCGTCGGCTCGGTCAGCGTGATGCCGGATGCGCCGGCCGCGAGTCGGCACACGGCGAAGGTAGCGTCGTCGCCCGCGGCGGGGCGGGAGCCGCCGCGGGTGCGGCCTATGGAGGCGAGCAGCGTGCGGTCCGCCTGGGTACGGGCGGCCTCGCCGGCCTCGATGCCGGCCGCCGTGCGGTCCTCGTGGGCGCGCTCGTCCTGCTCGATCCGGCGGTCCAGGGCGGACAGCAGCCGGTACTGCTGGTCCACCATGGACTGCCACACGGCCTCGTCGACGAGGAGTGTGCCGGCCGTGCCGTCCCCGCCCTCGTGGGGCTCGTACACGGCGCCGTACTGCACGCTGCCCGCGGGGATCCGCATCCACAGGATGTCCTCGTCCGCCCCGCTCCGGCCGGCGCCGGCCCGGCTCTCCAGCGGCGACTGGTACAGCACGTGCAGACCGCGGCCGATCCCGCGGGCGAAGGCGTCCTCCAGCGGGCTGGGCGCGGCTTCGGCGTCTGCGCTGCGCCACGGCTCGGCGTGCCACCCCCAGGCTCCGTCCGCCGGCGCGCCCCGGGTTCCGTACTCGGGGCGGTACAGCTCGCGCAGCTCGATGCGGCGCAGTACGCAGCCCTGGAAGGGCCGGCCGGTCAGCGTGTGGGCGGGCCCTTCGACCGGGCCCAGGAGCAGCGCGCCCGGCTCCAGCCGGCCCAGGAAGTGCCAGTGGCCCGCCTGCGCGGCGTCGACGGCGAACAGGTCCAGCTCGCCCTGTACGACGAGCCACAGCACGAGCGGTCCTTCCAGGGGCAGGCTCCGCATGCCCGTGCAGTCGACCGCCGAGCCGAGGCCGCCCAGGGCCGCCACGACCGGATCGGGTGCGACGTGGACCGGGTGGGGGGTCGCCACCTCAGTGCTCCTTGACCAGGCCGGCGTAGGCTCCCCGCGCGGCGAGCAGGTGCTCGTGCCGCCCGCGCTCCACGACGGTGCCCCGGTCGAGCACGACGATCTCGTCGCTGTCGCGGACGGTGCTCAGCCGGTGGGCGATCACCACGCAGGCGCAGCCGCGGCGGCGCAGGTTGTCGATGACGATCTGCTCGGTCGCCGCGTCCAGGGCGCTGGTCACCTCGTCCAGGATCATGACGCTGGGGCGGCGCACCAGCGCGCGGGCGATCTCCAGGCGCTGGCGCTGGCCGCCGGAGAAGTTGCGGCCGTCCTGCTCGACGCGGCTGTGGATGCCGCCGGCGCGGCGCGCCACCACGTCGTACACGGCGGCGTCCTCAAGGGCGGCGATGACGGCCTCGTCCGGGATGGAGGGGTCCCACAGCGCGACGTTGTCGCGGACGGTGCCCTCGAAGAGGAAGACGTCCTGGTCCACGAAGGAGACGGAGGCGGCCAGCGCCCCGCGCGGGATGTCCTCCAGCCGCATCCCGTCAATGCGGATGGTGCCTTCCCAGGGGGTGTAGAGGCCTGATATCAGCCGGGAGACGGTGGATTTGCCGCTGCCGGAGCCGCCGACGAGCGCGACCTGCTGCCCGGGGCCGACCGCGAGCGAGACGTTCTTCAGCAGTGGTGCGTCCAGCGGGCTGTAGCCGAAGGTGATGCCGTCCAGCTCCACGTGCCCCTTGAGGCGGCGGGTCGCGGCGGAGGACCGGTGTCCCGCGTGCCGCACGTAGAGCGGGTCGACGGGGAAGTTCTCGACGTCCTTGAGGCGGGCGACGTCGGCGGCGAAGTCCTGGATCCGTCCTGCCACGCCGCCCAGGCGGGTGATCGGCGCGGTGAAACTGGTCACGAGGGCCTGGAAGGCGACGAGCAGACCGACGGAGAGGTGCCCCTCCACCGCCCGCAGGCCGCCGATCATCAGGATCAGCGCGCTGTTGAGCGCGGCCAGCGTGGGCGCGACGACGGCCAGCCACGTGCCCGGGACGCCGAGCCGCTGCTGTACGTCGAGGGTGACGGCGTGCTGGCCGGCCCAGCGGCGGAAGAAGCCGTTCTCGCCTCCGGTGGCCTTCATCGTCTCGATGAGCTGGAGACCGCTGTACGAGGTGTTCGTGAGGCGGGCGCTCTCGGCGCGCAGCTTCCGGGTGCCGGTGGCCCGCATCCCCATCACGATCCGCATGGCCGCGACGTTGAGCAGGGCGATGAGCACCCCGACGGCGGTGAGCTGCGGGTCGTACGTCCACAGCAGCACCGCGTAGAGCACGACCACCACGGCGTCCACGGCCGCGGCGGCCAGGTCCCGGGCGAGGGTCTCGGCGACCGCGTCGTTGGACTGGAGGCGCTGGACCAGGTCGGCCGGGTTGCGCTGGGTGAAGAAGGCGACCGGAAGCCTGAGCAGATGCCTCAGGAAGCGGGCGCTGCCGAGCGTGGAGGAGATGATGCGGCCGCGCAGCAGGTTGGCCTGCTGGACCGAGGTGAGCACCGCCGTGAGCAGCAGGGCCGCCGCCATCGACGCGAAGAGCACGCCCAGCAGGGACGTCTGGTCGCCGATGAGGAACATGTCGATGTACGTACGGCTCAGCGCGGGCACCGTCGCGCCGACGGCGACCAGCAGGAGGCTGGAGACGACGGCGGCGAGCATGGTGCCCGACATGCCGCGCAGGCGGGCCGGCACGGCGCCCAGGACGCCTTGCCGGCGGCCCGTACGGCGAAAGCCCCGGCCGGGTTCGAAGACGAGCGCGACACCGGTGAAGCCGGTGTCGAACTCCTCCATGGGGACGAACCGCCGGCCCTTGCCGGGGTCGTTGACGTACACGCCGCGGCGGCCGAGGCGGCGGCCCGTGCCGTCGTAGACGACGTAGTGGTTGAACTCCCAGAAGAGGATGGCCGGCGGGCGCGTCCCGGCGAGCGCGGCCAGGTCCATCTGCATGCCCTTGGCGGTCAGCCCGTAACCGCGGGCGGCCTTGAGGAGGTTGCCGGCGCGGGACCCGTCGCGGGACACCCCGCAGGCGATGCGCAGCTCTTCCAGGGGTACGAAGCGGCCGTGGTGGCCGAGCACCATGGCCAGCGCGGCGGCGCCGCACTCCACCGCTTCCATCTGGAGCACGGTGGGGGTGCGCACGGGACGGGGCGTGCGGCCCGCGGGGACGGCTGGGCCGCGGCGCCGGCGGCCGCCGGACGGGACCCGGGGCGGCGCCGGCCGGGACCGGTTCGGGGAGGTGTGCTGCGGCACGGTCACGGAAGCAGCCAATCGACGGGACGCTGTGCGGGGAGGTGGACGGCTCCGGTGACCGGTGTCGTGGAATCGAGGGGGTAGGGGGGCCCGCCTGCGGAGGACCACCGGTAGCCGGACCCGGTGGCGGAGGAGCGTTCGAGCTGCACGAGCACCGCGACGGGATTGCCCTGGCGGGCGAACCGGTCGGCAAGACGGGCGTCGCCGAGGAAACCGGTGATCTGCTCCTGCGTCTGGGGCGCACGGCCGACTTCCTTGACGCGGCCGCGCAGTACGCCGAACCGCTGCCTGGGGACGGTCTGGACGTCCAGGTCGACCGGGGCGCCGACGCGGATCTCCGCGCCGCTGCCGCCGGGCACGTAGAGCACGGCCACCAGCGGGTCGTCCGCGCTCTTCACGCGTTCCACGGTCGCCACGTCCGCACCGGTCGTGACGACGGCGCCCGTCTTGGCGACCAGGGTGGTCACCCGGCCTCCGGCCACCACGCGCACCGTCCGGTCGCCTTGGTCCGTGGCGACCTGGAGCAGGGGGGCGCCCGGGGAGAGCAGCTGGCCCTCTTTGGCGAGCACCGCGGTGACTTGTCCGGAGAACGGGCTCTGGAGCAGATAACTGCCTTCGGCTCGGGTGAGGATGCCGGGTGCGCTCAGCTTCGCGGAAACGGATCCGGTGAATGCCCAGAAACCCGCGGCGGCCATGACGACGACGGTGACGCCGAGAACGAGCCGGCCCTGCGGGCGCGCGAAACGCACGGGAAGGTCGAGCTCTTCGGGCGATTGCAGCTTGGAGAGCGCCTTTTGACGGAACTGCACGACAATCCTTCGACGGCATTCATGGCACGGGCACCCGTGAACCCCGGAGCACAGGTGTCCCGGGGTTCACGCGCACTGATATCCGGCTCAGAGGCCGGCGACACCGGCGCGGACGCCGACGATGCCCTCGACCTGGCCGGGCAGGGCCTGCACGCCGTGCACCGTCTGCAGCGAGGTCACCGTGTTCACCACGTGGAAGACGTCGCCGGTCGCGGCGCCGAGGACTCCGCCGGAAATGCTGACACCGCCGGAAACCGCGTCCAGTTCGTCGTCGGCGATCTCACGGGTTTCGATGTCGTTACGCATGATGTGCGCACCCTTCATTCGTCTGATTGTTTCTCAAATGGCGTGGAAGGCCTGCGACAAGGCGGTCCGACCACTTCCGAGCATCGCTTCGGTGGGCAGATGTAAGCACGCGAACGGACGGCCGGGCGAACCGTGTTGACGTCCCGGTCACGCGAGGCGACTGAACAAGTGGCGGGCTTTCCGAATTGATTCGACGGATCGCCACGGGTTCTCCACAAGATCGAGTAACATTTGCGGGCGGCCTGCCGCACCCGAGGGCGAAATCGGCCCGAACCCCCACCGGACGGACGGGCCGCCACCGGCACATCGGGGAGGGATGCAACGGGAGGCACCCCCTCCACTTTCACCGCGTGAAGATTTCCGGAAGCGACATTCCGCGACCGCGCGAGCACGTTCCGTGCCGATCCGGGCCCGCACGGCTATCGTCGGCCCATGGAACGGGTTCGCAGCCGGGTGATCGTCCACGGCGTGGTGCAGGGCGTCTTCTTCCGTGACACCTGCCGCCGCGCCGCACTCGGCCACGGCGTGGCCGGCTGGGTGCGGAACCTGCCGGACGGGACCGTCGAGGCGGTGTTCGAGGGCGAGGCGGACGCGGTCGCCCTCATGACCGAATGGGCGCACCACGGCCCGAGCGGAGCAGCCGTCACCCGCGTCGAGCTCCACGGGGAGCGGCCCGAAAGCCTCGAAGACTTCGAGATCCGCGACTGACATACCCGGCAGAACCGGCCGTAATGACCCTTCCGGTCACATCCCCAAGCTACTTCTGAGTCACCTGCACGGTCATGTAGCGTCCGGAACCGTTTGATCCGTTTCAACGCTGCCGCGCCCTGAAGAGGACTCATGCCTGCCGATGCCGATGCCCCGATCGCCGCTCCCCCGAGCCGGGGGTTCCGTGGAAACCCTGCCCGCAGCGTGCTGCGAGGGCGTGCCCCCAGGACCGAAGCCACCCCATGGTCAGCCCGCGAGCCATCTCGAATAGCGGACGGAGGAGCGCCTTGAGGTTCCGGCTGGGCCGCCCGGGCGACACATCCGCGTACCAGTCTCCGGGAGATGCGGCACCCGCCCCGAGCCCAGTAGGCCCGACAGCGGAGCCGGAGGCCGTCGAGGCACCTCTGTCGGCCCGCGAGATCGACCTCATACGCGCCTCCGTGTCGGTGGTCGAGCCCTTTGCCGCAGACATGACGGTCTACTTCTACGCGATCCTCTTCGCCCGCCACCCCGAGGTCCGTCCGATGTTCCCGCCGGGAATGGACGCCCAGCGGGGACGCCTGCTGCGTGCGCTGCTGCGCATCGTGGAGCTGGTCGACGACGCCGGGAGTCTGGTGCGCTTCTGCGGACACCTCGGACGTGACCACCGCAAGTTCGGCACCCTCAGCGCACACTTCCCGGCCGTCGGCGAGTGCCTCCTCGCCTCTCTGGCCCGCTACGCCGGCCCCGCGTGGACCGCGGAGATCGCAGCCGCCTGGACGAAGGCGTACGGTGCAGTCGCCGAAGCCATGATCAGTGCTGCCGAGCAGGACGAGGCGGTACGGCCCGCCGTGTGGCCCGCCACCGTCGTGCACCGCATCTCGCGCGGACACGGCATTGCCGAGATCACCGTACGACCCCACACGGCCTACGAGTACGCCGCCGGACAGTACGTGAGCGTGGAGACCCCCTGGTGGCCGAAGCAGTGGCGCTACTACTCCCCCGCCAACGCTCCCCGCGAAGACAACACCCTCACCCTCCACGTGCGCGCGGTGGCCGGCGGCTCGGTCAGCAGCGCACTGGTGCACCGGGCGACGGTGGGAAGCGTCATCCGGCTGGGGCCTCCGATGGGGGACATGGTTCTGGACGCCGCCACCTTCGGCAACCTGCTCTTCGTGGCCGGCGGCACCGGCCTCGCCCCGATCCGCGCGCTCGTCGAAGAGGTGGCCCGTCGCGGGGAGCGCCACCAGGTCGACCTGTTCCTCGGCGCCCGCACCGGGGACGAGCTGTACGGGGTCGACGACATGCTCCGGATGGCCCAGCGGTACCACTGGCTGACCATCAGGGGCGCGGTCTCCCACGAGCACATCCCCGGCCTCCGGGGGTCCCTGCCGGAAGTGCTGGCCGAGTTCGGGCCGTGGTACGACCACGACGCCTATCTGAGCGGTCCGGCGCCGATGGTCGTCTCCGCCAGCGAGACACTCACACTGGGCGGCACCTCGCCCGACCGCATCCACCACGACCCGTTCGAGACGCCCGTCCTGTCCCTTCCCTGAGTCAAACCCTTGGCCCGTCCTGCAAGGAGAACACCCCCGTGACCTTGCCAACGCCGCCCTTCGGATCCGCAGGCGAACACCGGCTGCAGCAGCAACTCGGACTGTGACGAAGGCTTCGGGCGTATGACAGCCCGCGAAGCCGTCGACACCATCGCCAACGCGCTCACCGGAGCCGAGAGGGCCAACCACCAAACGGGCGGGCCGGCGCGGCTGCGACCTCCATGGCTCCGGACGCGCGGAAGGCCGCCCTCTCATGAGCGAGAGAACGGCCTCCGACCTGCGTTTCCGCATGGTCGGGACGACAGGATTTGAACCTGCGACCCCTTGACCCCCAGTCAAGTGCGCTACCAAGCTGCGCCACGTCCCGATGCCCGCTGACCTGGGGTTTCCCCTGGTTGAACGCGCAGGAGAACAATACCGCACTTCGCGGGGTGGTCGCGCGCACCTTTCCCGGGCCGGGTCGCGCCACGCAGGCACTTGACCTCAAGTTCACTTGAGGTTGAATGATCGATGCATGACACAGGCAACAGCGGACACGGGATTCCGCTACCAGGATCTGAGCCGGCTCATGGGGCTCATGACCGGGGCCGAGAAGCACGGGCCCGCCGCCACCTCCACGCTCGACGTGCTGTGGGTCCTCTACGACAGGGTGCTGCGGGTGGATCCGGCGGCCGCCGGGGCACCCGGGCGGGACCGGTTCCTGCTCTCCAAGGGGCACGGGCCGATGGCGTACTACGCCGTGCTCGCCGCCAAGGGGTTCTTCCCCGTCGACTGGCTGAGCGGCTTCGGCTCGTACGGGTCCCCCCTCGGGCACCACCCGGACCGCACCCTGGTCCCCGGAGTGGAGATCGGCAGCGGCTCGCTCGGGCACGGGCTGCCGCTCGCCGTCGGCAGCGCCCTCGGGCTGCGGGCGCAGGGGCTGGCGGACCCGGCGGTGTGGGTGCTGATCGGGGACGCGGAGCTCGACGAGGGCAGCAACCACGAGGCCCTGGCGTACGCCGGCTCGGCCGGGCTGGAGCGGCTCCACACCGTGGTGATCGACAACGACTCCGCGACCCACGGCTGGCACGGCGGGATCGCCTCCCGCTTCGAGGCCGCCGGCTGGTCGGCGACGACCGTCGACGGCCGGGACCACGCGGCGCTGCACGCCGCCTTCACCGCACCGCATCCGGGCCGGCCGCACGCCGTCGTCGCCCGCGTCGAGAAGAAGCAGTAGCAGGAGCAGAGGCAGTAGAGGTCAGGGGAGTCATGGACACCATGCGGGAACGCTTCATCTCGGTCACGTCGGGCGCGCTCGACGAGGACCCGCGGCTGGCACTCGTGCTCGCCGAGATCACCATGGACGGGTTCCGGCCCGCCCAGCGGCGCAACCCGGACCGGGTGATCAACGTCGGGATCAGGGAGCAGCTGCTCGTCGGAGTCGGCGGAGGGCTGGCCCTCACCGGGCTGCGGCCGGTCGTGCACACCTTCGCCAGCTTCCTGGTGGAGCGGCCGTTCGAGCAGATCAAGCTGGACTTCGGGCACCAGGGCACGGGCGGGGTCCTGGTCAGCGCGAGCGCCAGCTACGACTGGCCGGCCGGCGGGTTCACCCACATGGCGCCGGGTGACGTGGCCCTGATGGACACCCTCGACGGCTGGACGGTCCACGTGCCGGGGCATCCGGACGAGGCCGAGGCGCTGCTGCGCCACGCCTACGCCGCCGGGGACGACAAGGTGTACGTCCGGCTCTCACAGCAGTCGAACGCCGCCCCGCGCCCGGTGGACGGCCTGCGCTGGCGGACCGTACGGGAGGGAGGCCCCGGGGCTGGTGTCGTCGTCGCCGTGGGCCCGCTGCTGGACAATGTCCTCGCCGCGACGGAAGGGCTGGACGCGACCGTGCTGTACGCCGCCACCGTGCGGCCCTTCGACGACGCCGCCCTGCGCGCGGCCGTGGGCCGCGGCACGGCCGACGTGGTCCTCGTCGAGCCGTACCTCGCCGGCACCTCCACCACGGCCGCCACCCAGGCTCTCTGCGACATCCCCCACCGCGTCCTCGGCCTCGGCGTCGGCCGCGCCGAGCTCCGCCGCTACGGCACGATCGAGGAGCACACCGCCGCGCACGGCCTGGACCCGCACTCGCTCCGCGAGCGGATCAGCGCCTTCCTCCGCTGAGGCCCGCCAGTGCGGCGAGGCCCCCGGTCACTCTCCGGCCGGTTCCGGATGGGCCGCCGCCAGACGCCCGGTACTGACAGCCGCCCCCAGACTCCGGCGGGTCAGCCCGCGCGCAGGGCGTCCTCCCGGGCGTGGATGATCTCCACCAGCTCTGCCGCGAGGGACTTGGCCGTCGCCAGCCCCTGCGTTCCCCAGCGGCGCGGCTCCAGGTCCACCGCGCACACCGTGCCCAGGACCATCCCCTGCCGGTCGGTCAGCGGCGCGCCCACGTACGACCGGACCCCGCTCTCGTCCACCACCGCGTTGCCGGCGAAGCGCGCGAAGTCCCGTACGTCCTCCAGCACCAGCGCCCGACGCCGCACCACCACGTGCGGGCAGTACCCGTGGTCCCGGGGCAGCGCCCGCGCCGGGTACCCGCTCACCGGGGCGTCCGGCGCGTGGTGCAGCCCGGCGAAGAACTGCCGTTCCTCGTTGATGAAGTTGACCCCCGCGTACGGTGCCGCCAGGACCTCGGCGATCCGCCGGGCGAAGGCGTCGAGTTCCGTGTCCACCCGCTCCCCCAGGCCCAGTTCGCGCAGCCGGACGGTGCGCGCGGGCGCCGCCCGGTCCACCGGCGTGAGCAGCAGGTGTCCGGTCGACTCGTAGTACGTCATCGCGGTTCTCCCCCATCCCAAGGCTTCGCTGAGTTTGCCGACTTGTCCGTTGCCGCGGTGAAGAGCAGGTGGTGGACCAGGGCGGCCAGGGTCCCCGTCCCGGAGCTCGTCAGCCGTGCGTCGCACCGTACGACGGGCACTTCCGGCCCGAGCCCCACCGCCTCGCGGACCTCTTCGGCGGTGTAGCGGTGGCCCTCGTCGAACTCGTTGACGGCGACTATGAACCCGATGCCGCGCCGTTCGAAGAAGTCCACCGCCGGGAAGCAGTCGGCGAGCCGCCGGGTGTCCACGAGCACCACCGCACCCAGCGCGCCCGCGCACAGCTCCTCCCACAGGAACCAGAAGCGCTGCTGCCCCGGCGTGCCGAAGAGGTACAGGACGTGCCGCTCGTCCAGGGTGATCCGGCCGAAGTCGAGCACGACGGTCGTCGACGTCTTCGTCTCGACCCGGTCAAGCGGATCGGGGCCCTCGCTCAGCCCGCTCAGCAGCTCTTCCGTGCACAGCGGCTCGATCTCGCTCACCGCGCCCACGAAGGTCGTCTTGCCCGCCCCGAACCCGCCCGCGACCAGGATCTTCAGCGTCGCGGGCAGGACGGGGGCCGAGCGGGTGTCACAGTCGTCGGCGTAGACCATCGAGCACCGCCCGGAGCAGGTTCTGGTCGTCGTCGGCCACGTATCCGCCGCCCGGGAACCGCGGCGCCTGCACCGTGACGGCGCCGTGTTCCATCAGGTCGGACAGCAGTACCTTCACCACCACCGTCGGCAGCCGCAGCTGCCCGGCCACCTCGGCGACGGTGACGGCCGCGGAGCCCGCGCACAGGCGCAGCGCCAGGGCGTGCTCCGCGCCGAGGGGGCCGCGCGGTCGCACCCCCGTCGCCGTCACCAGGGACAGCAGGTCGAGGGCGGCGGCCGGCCGGGTCCGGCCGCCGCTCGCCGTGTACGGGCGCATCACCCGGCCCGCCGAGTCGTCGAGCCAGGGCGTGTCGCGCGGGGCCCCCATGCCGTGCGCGGCGCGGACGCACATCACTGCGGCTCGCCGGCGGGCCGCCGCGGCGGGGCCGCCAGGTACGGTCGGACGCTCTTGACCAGCATCGCCATCTCGTAGCCGAGTACGCCGGCATCGGCCTCCCGGTCGGCCAGGACGGCCAGGCAGGTGCCCGCACCGGCGGCCGAGACGAACACGAGCGCGCTGTCGAGCTCGACCACCACCTGCCGGACCTCCCCGCCGTCCCCGAACCGGGATCCGGCGCTCCGCCCGAGCGAGTACAGCCCGGACGCCAGTGCCGCCAGGTGGTCGGCGCTGTCGTTGTCGAGGCCGTGCACGCACGTGACGAGGCCGTCCGCGGTGAGGAGTACCGCGCTGCGCGTGGAGGGGACCCGCTGGACCAGGCCGCCGAGCAGCCAGTCGAGATCCGAGAGCCGACTGGTCGTGGTCGCCGCTTCGCCGCCCATGGTGGTGCGCTCCTTGCCGGTGTGGGAGGTCGGGGTCATGGCTGGTTCTCCGACCGGGCGAGACCTGAGCCCCGTTGGAAGGCGGCCATCAGGCCCGGGTCGTGCACGGGTTGTTCGGGTTCGCCGGCCCGCCGCGGGGCGGGGGCGTCGCGCAGCTGCGGGGCGAGGTGGTACTGGGCCCGGCGGCGGGGCAGGGGCGGCCGGTCCGGGTCCGTCCGGGCGGCCGGTACGGACACCGTCACGGGGACGGGCGGCCGGGCCGCCGACACGGGCTCGGGGGCAGGGGCGGGCTCGGGGGCAGGGGCAGGGGGGTACGCGGGAGCGGGCGCCGGGGGGGCCGGCTCCCGCACGGCCGGCGCCGCTCCCGGGGCCGGGCCGCGGCTCATGCCGTGGGTCGCGTCCCGCCGCGGATCCGGTCCGAGGTCCGGCGTCGTCTCCGCGACCGGCGCCGCCTGCGGCTCCCGGAGGTCCGTCACCCGGCCCGCCTGCCCGGTCCCCCGCGCCGCCCTCGGGCGCGTACGCGTGTCCGGGCCCGGTACGGGTGGTGCCCCCCAGACCGGCACGGTCGGCGGCTGCAGCTCCGGCACGGGCTGGGGCCGCGGCACGAGCCGCGGCTGAGGTGCGGGAAACGGTGCCGGCCGCGGCACGGCTGCCCGTACGGGCTCCAGCGCGGGCATGCCTGCGGTCCCCTCCCCGGTCCCCCACGAGGTGGCCCGGGAGCCGCCGAGCGCGTCGGCGGCGCCGGGTGCCTCCGCCCCCAGCAGCTCCTGGGGCAGCACGAGCACGGCGAGCACGCCGCCGTAGATGTTGGACTTGAGCTCGACGGCGATCCCGTGCCGGCGGGCCAGCGCCGAGACCACGAACAGGCCGATCCGCCCGTCCGCCAGCAGGTGCCGGACGCTGATCTGGTCGGGGTCGACGAGCAGTGCGTTCATCCGGTGCTGCTCCGCGGCCGGCATGCCCAGCCCGCGGTCCTCCACCTCGACGGCGATGCCCGCGGTGACCCGCTCGGCGCGCACCACCACGTCGGTGTCGGGGGCGGAGAACACCGTGGCGTTCTCGACCAGTTCGGCCAGCAGGTGCACCACGTCGGCGACGGCGTGGCCGCGGACGGTGCCGCCCGCCGGGGGCACCACCTTGACCCGCGTGTACTGCTCGACCTCCGCGACGGAGGAGCGCAGCACCTCGCTCAGGTCGATGGGCCGGGTCCACTGGCGCCGGGAGGCGGCGCCGCCGAGGACGGCCAGGTTCTCCGCGTGGCGGCGGATCCGGGTGGCGAGGTGGTCGACGTGGAAGAGCTCCTTGAGGAGGTCGGGGTCCTCGACCGTGTCCTCCAGCTCGTCGAGCAGCGAGATCTCCCGGTGCACGAGTGACTGGAGGCGGCGCGCGAGGTTGACGAAGACCTCGACCTTGCGGTCGCTGTCGCACGGCACGGCCGGGCCGGCCAGCCGTACGAGGGTCGTGTGCGCGAGTTCGCGGGCGCCGCGCAGCTCCTGGGAGAGCAGCCAGAACTCGTCCACCCGGGCCGGGTCGACGCCGGGCGGCGGCGCCGTCGGGCCGCCGCGGATCGGGCGGGCCGGCGGCTCACCCCGCTCCAGCCGTTCGGCGGCCGCCCGCAGCTCCTGCCGTCCGCGCACGCTGGAGCGGCGCAGGGCCTCGCAGCGGTCCCGGACGGCCTTGGCGGTGCGCTGGGCCCCGAGGAGGGCGGCGGCCAGTGCGCCGGCGACGAGCAGGGCGCAGCCTGCCAGGAGCGGCCACAGCCTGGCGTCCCGCGCCCCCGCGCCCCCGCCGAGCTGCAACGTGAAGATCACCGCGGCGGTGCCGATGAGCCCGGCGGCGAGCGTGGGCAGCAGGGCGGCACGGACCAGCTGGGGGTGTATCTGCCGGACGGGACCGGTGACGGCGTGTCTCGACGGGGCGTGGCGGGCGGCGCGGAGTCCGGACATCGGCGTCCTCTACGTGGGGCCCGGGCCCCCAGGGGTTCCGGGGCCCGGCGTTGATCAACCCACGCTAGACCGCACGATCACGCCCCTGAAAGCCAGTTGGGGAACTTCACCGGGGTGCTTCCCGCTCCCGATGGAGCGCTCGTACGGCAGCCCGAATCCGCCGGGGGCGTGCGTGCGCAGCGGCCGCGAGCGACGCACACCCCCTGGCTGCCGGGGTCTCCCGGCCGGCGTCTACGAGCCGACGGCCTCCGGTTCCTCGTGGGCCACGGCGGGGGGCCGTCCGGTCCCGGCCGGGCGGGACGGCGCCGCGGGGACGGGCGGGGCGGACGAGGCCACGAACGGGCGCCACCACGGTTCGCCCGGGGCGTCGGCGGCGCCCGGCTCGAACGGCTGACCCGGGACCGGCAGCGCGACGGCCGCCCCGGTGGCCTCGGCTGCGGCCACGGTGCCCTCGCCGGGCTCGTCCCACGGGTGCAGGGCCAGGTTGAACGTGCCCCAGTGGATCGGCAGCATGGTGCCGTGCGGGATCCCGCCCTGGAGGTCGAGGTGGGCGCGCATGCCCTCCTCGGGGGTCATGTGGATGTCGGGCCAGTACTCCGAGTACGCACCGATCTGGATCATGGTGGCGTCGAAGGGGCCGTGCTCGGCGCCGATCTCCCCGAACCCGGGGAAGTAGCCGGTGTCACCGCTGTGGAAGATCCGGTGCTCGTCGCCCGCGACCACCCAGGAGGCCCACAGGGTGTTCTGCTGGTTGCGCAGGCCGCGCCCGCAGAAGTGCCGGGCCGGGGTCGCCGTCAGCGAGAGCCCCGCGATCTCGGTGCCCTCGTTCCAGTCGAGCTCGCGCAGCCGGTCCGGCGGCACCCCCCAGCGCTCCAGGTGGGCGCCGACGCCGAGGGGGACGGCAAAGACCGTGTCCGTACCGGCCAGCTCCTTGATGGTGGGCAGGTCGAGGTGGTCGTAGTGGTCGTGCGAGATCACCACGGCGTCGACCGGGCCCAGCGAGGCGAGCGGTACGGGTACGGGGTGCAGCCTCTTGGGGCCGGCGAACGGAAAGGGAGAGCACCGCTCACCCCACACGGGGTCGAACAGCACCCGCCGCCCGTCGATCTCCGCGAGTACGCCGGAGTGCCCCATCCAGGTCAGACGCAGCCCGCTGACCGGAGGTTTGGCCAGCTCGGCGAGCGTCGTCGGGTACACCGGGATCGGTGCGCCCGGGTTGCGCCGGATCCGCTGCTCCTTGTGGAAGTAGATCTTGGCGAACTCCAGCATGGAGCCGGAGGGCCTGGTCCGGGCCCCGACCGGGTTCTGGAAGACGCCGTCGGCGAAGTTCGGCGAGCGCAGGATCCGCTCCAGGCGAGCGCCGGACGGATCCGCGCCGAATGCTTCGGGACGCAGGGCGCGCAACCGTGGACGCAGGGGACGGGAGCCGGTCAAAGCGCCTCCTGGGAGGGTGGGGCGGATGGGCGTGAGAGGCCGTACGAAGTACCGGTCTATCACCATGCCAACGCGCACCGGCCCCGAAGGATTCCGCCGCGCGCACCCCTCCCCGTGCACCCCTCCCCGTGTTACCCCTCCCCGTGTTACCCCTCCCCGCACTCCCCTCCCCGTTCCCCGCTGCTCCGGCCGGGCTACAGCGGCAGCAGGTCCGGGCGCTTCGCCTCGACGTGGTCCCCGGAGGACTCCCCGCGCAGCCGCCGCCCGATCCACGGCACGAGGTGCTCCCGCGCCCACTGGATGTTGTCCCGGGTCACGTCCACCGAGCCGCGCGGCTGTTGCGGCGGCCACGGCTGGTCGGGGTCGGCCGGCACCTCCAGCCCCAGCACCTGGGCGGCGCGCAGCGCGACCCGGGTGTGCCCCTCGGGCGAGAGGTGCAGCCGGTCGTCGTCCCAAGCGCGCCGGTCCTGTACGGACTTCAGCGACCAGAGGTCGAGCACCGGGCAGTCGTAGCGGTCGGCGATCGCGCGCACATGGGCGCTGTACGTGGCCACCTTGCCCCGGAGGTGC
The DNA here is from genome assembly GCF_040302565.1 of Streptomyces sp. NPDC097981. NCBI lineage: Bacteria > Bacillati > Actinomycetota > Actinomycetes > Kitasatosporales > Streptomycetaceae > Streptomyces > Streptomyces sp. NPDC097981. Next base: position 221,701 of record NZ_JBEORW010000001.1, on the reverse strand, counting down.
TTGAGGACCGGCACCCCGCGGGTGTCGAAGCCCGTGGTGATCATGACCTGGCCGACGGCTCCGGTGAGGTCGGCGACGGCCGCCTCGAACCGCTCCGCCACGTCGTCCGGGTCGCTGCCGGGCCGGATGATGTCGTTGCCGCCCGCGCAGAAGCTCACCAGGTCCGGTGCGAGCTCCTTGGCCCGGGGGACCTGTTCGGCGACGATCTGGTCGAGGAGGCGCCCCCGCACGGCCAGGTTCGCGTACCGGAATTCATGTTCCTCGCGCTGATCGGCCAGGAGTACGGCCAGCCGGTCCGCCCAGCCGAGAAAGGTCTCCCCGGGCCCCGGGTCCCCCACACCCTCGGTGAAGCTGTCCCCGATCGCCGCGTACGAGCCGATGGTCTTGAGTGTCGTCTTCGTCGCTGCCACGAGACCCCATCCTTCACCCCTGCACGTGACCTACGCCACCGTAGGAAGGGGTTGACGGACCGTGATCTATACCACCCGGTCGGTACGGAATAACAGGGCGTGAGGCCGGAACCCCCCTCGGGTCCCGGCCTCACGTGTCAGGTTGCCCCTCCGGCGGCGAGGGCCGTCAGATGCTCACTCCCTTGGAGCGGAGGTAGGCCAGCGGGTCGATGTCCGAGCCGTAGGACGGCCCGGTGCGGATCTCGAAGTGCAGGTGCGGGCCGGTCGAGTTGCCGGTGGAGCCGGAGAGGCCGATGGTCTGGCCGGCGGTCACGCTCTGGCCGGCCGAGACGTTCAGCTGGGACAGGTGGCCGTACTGGGAGTACTTGCCGTCCGCGTGCCGGATGACGACCTCGTTGCCGTACGCGCCGCCCCAGCCGGCGGAGACCACGGTGCCCGCGCCGACGGCCCGGACGGTGGTGCCGGAGCTCGCGATGAAGTCGACACCGGTGTGGTAGCCGCTGGACCACATGGCGCCGGGGGTCTTGTACTGGGTGGAGATCCCGCCGCCGGAGACGGGGGCGACGAAGCCGGCGGCGCTGACCGCACCGGCGGCGGACCCGCTCTTCTTGGCGGGTGCAGGTGCGGCGGCGGGGGCCGGCGCGGCATCCGCGGAGCCCTTGCCGTGGGGGGCCGGGGACTTCTTCTCCGGGGCCGGAGCGGACTCCTCGGCCGGGGCCGCCTCGCCCGGCGCACCCAGGGTCAGCTTCAGCCCGGGGTGGATGAGCGACGGGTTACCGCCCACGGCCTCGCGGTTGTCGGCGTACAGCTGCTGCCAGCCGCCCGAGAGGTGGCGGTCCTGGGCGATCTTGGAGAGGTAGTCGCCCGGCACGACCGTGTAGACGGCCGGGGCGGCCTGCGCGGCAGCGGCGGGCGCGGCCCGGAACTCCGTCGGAGCCTGCGGGGCCTGCACGGGAGCCGCGGCGGGTGCTGCGGCCGGGGCTCCGGCCGCGTGGGCGCCGGCGGCACCCAGCAGCGGCAGCGCGAGGGCCGCACCACCGGTGCCTGCAACGGCGAAACCGCGCGCCATGGAACGGGACTTGGGACGGCGGTGCTTACCCTTTGCAGGCATGGCGAATTCCTCTCCGTCGCCTGCGAGGTGAGCTGTCGGGTTCGGACGGGAGATGCCCGGCCGCACATGAAAGGAACACGTACGACTTCACCCCGAGCCGTCCCGGTACAAAGATCGGGAACAGCGACTTACCTGGTTCCCCCGCTCCTGCCGCGCGCGTGAATAGTCGAGTGCGGTTTCCGGACGGTGGCAGGATTCGGCGGTCCGTCCGGATCGATCGCGAAGGTAATCCAGCGCGGCCGCAGGGAACAAGCCGTGAATTTCCTGACGGATTCACAGGACGCGGAATCCGAAGGAATTCCGGTCACCCTCCGTCCATTCCCCGCCGCCAACGACCGCCCCGGCCCGGCCATTCGACTTTGACGATCAGGCACGCACGGTCACCGTATGATCTGCCTCACGGGGCTGCGCCCGATCTCGCCTCCGGTTATGGCAAGTTGGCCCCAAGCAGCGCAATCCGGACATCCCACCACGACGCGGAGGAATTCCCGTGACCCAGCAGATACCCCAGCCACCGCGGATGGACCCCGTGCCGGAGCCTCAGCTGGCCGGAGTACGCAACTTCCGTGATGTGGGTGGCCTGCCGACCGCCGACGGGCGACGGGTCAAGACGGGACGACTGTTCCGTAGCGGACATCTGGCACATGCCACCGATACCGATACAGAATTTCTCGCATCGCTCGGCCTGCACACCATCTTCGACTTCCGCAACGGCGCCGACCACGCCCTGGAGGGTCTCGACGTCGAGCTCCCCGGCGTGCGGAACGTCAACATCCCGCTGTCGGATCCGGCCGACGGCAAGGAATTCTGGAAGATGGTCCGCGACGGCGACCTCGAACAGCTCCGCGGCCTCCTCGGCAACGGAAAGGCCGCCGCCCGGATGACCCACTCGTACCGCTCGATGGTCAAGAACCGCACGGCCGAGCACAGCCGGGTCGTGCACGCCCTCGCCGAGGACAGCATTCCGGTGCTGATGCACTGCGCGGCCGGAAAGGACCGGGCGGGGCTTTCGATCGCCGTCACCCTGCTCGCGCTGGGCGTCGAGCGCGAAGCGATCACGGCGGACTACCTGGAGTCCAACGCCCCGCACCGCCGCTACCGCGTGCACCGCGGCAGCAGCGCGCCGGAGGCCCGCTCCCCCGAGGTGATGGAACTGCTCGCCCCGCTCTTCGACGCGCGCGCCGAGTACCTGACGGCGGCCTTCGACACCATCGACGAGCACTGGGGCGGGGTCGAGCAGTACCTCGCCGAGGGCCTCGGCCTCACGCCCGAGACCCTCGACCGGCTGCGGGACCGGCTGCTCGACTGAGGACGAGGACCCGGCCGGAAGCCGAGCAGGCCGTCAGCCGCCGCCGACGGCCTGTTTCACCAGCGTCCTGCCGAAGTCCCACATCAGCCCGCCGCCGCCGTGCGCCTCGTCCATGACCTGGCGGAAGGCGCCGACGAACCGGTCGACGTCGCGCTCGTCCACGATCAGCGGCGGGATGAGCTTGATGACCTCCAGATGGTCGCCCGACACCTGCGTCAGGATCCGGTGCTTCTGCAGCAGCGGCACCACGACCATCTGCGCGAAGAGCCCCTTGCGTGCCGCCTGGAGCATGGTCCACCGGCTGCGCAGCCCCAGCGAGGACGGCCGCCCGAACTCGATGCCGACCATCAGGCCCCGCCCGCGCACCTCGTGGAGCAGCTCGTACTCGTCCACGAGCGCGGCGAGCCGTCCGCGCAGCAGGTCGCCCATCGCGAGGGCGTTCGCGACGACCGACTCGTCCTCCATGACGGAGATCACCGCCAGCCCGGCCGCCATCGCCTGCGCGTTGGAACCGAAGCTGGCGGAGTGCACCAGGACCCGGTCCATGGACGAGTAGACGCGTCTGAAGATCCAGTCCTTGCCCAGGGTCGCACTGACCGGGACGTAGCCGCCCGAAAGGGCTTTGGCCACGCATACCAGGTCCGGTTCCACGCCTGGTTCGTGCTGGTACGCGTAGAAATCGCCGGTCCGGCCGAGGCCCGTCTGCACCTCGTCCGCGATGAGCAGCGCCTTGTGCCGGTGCAGCAGCTCCTGCGCCGCGAGCAGGAACCCGGGCGGGGCGGCGAGCACGCCCTTCCCCTGGATCGGCTCGACGACGAAGGCGGCCACGTCGCCGCGCTTCAGCTCCCGCTCCAGCGCGGCCAGGTCACCGAGGGCGATCTTCGTGTCGGGCAGCAGCGGCGCGAAGCCGTCCCGGAACCCGCCCTCCCCGTTGACCGAGAGCGAGCCCGTGGTCAGCCCGTGGAAGGCGTGGTCGCAGTAGAGGACCCTGGGCCGCCCGGTCGCGTACCGGGCGAACTTCAGGGCGGTCTCCACGGCTTCGGTGCCGCTGTTGCCGAAGAACACCCGCTCCAGGTGCGGGCTGTACGAGAGCAGCTTCTCCGCCAGCAGCCCGGGCAGCGGCTGGCAGTCGAAGCGGGTCAGGTCGGCCAGTTGTGCGTCCAGGACGTCGTGCAGGGCCTGCCGGACCACCGGGTGGTGCCGGCCGAGGCCCATCACGCCGAAACCGGCCAGCATGTCCAGGTAGTCGTTTCCGTCGGCGTCCCAGAAGTGGGCGCCCTCGGCCCGGACGTAGACCTTGTCGAAGCCGATCGTGTGCAGCATCCGCGGCAGCTGGTGGTTGAGGTGCCGTGCGTGCAGCTCGTAGCGCTCCGCGCCGCGTTCGGCCAGCAGGGCGCCGAGGTCGAATCCCTTGCCTCCTTCCGGTGCCGGCGTCATGCCGGCTTGCCCCGGTTGCCGCCGAGGGTCTCCCGGGCCGCCCGCAGGGACTCCTTGAGGGAGCCCATGGTGGCGAGGACGGCGGTGGGCTCGTATCCGCAGTGCGCCATGCAATTCGCACAGCGCGGGTCCTTTCCGCGGCCGTACTTGCTCCAGTCGGTGTCCTCGATCAGCTCCCGGTACGTCGGCACGTAGCCGTCGCTCATCAGATAGCAGGGGCGCTGCCAGCCGAAGAGGGAGTAATTGGGAATGGCCCAGGCGGTGCAGGGGAAATCGGCCTTGCCCTCCAGGAAGTCGAGGAAGAGCGGGGAGTGGTTGAGCCGCCAGCGTGCCCGGTTCCCGCCCGCGAATGCCTTCTTGAAGAGTTCCCTGGTCTGTTCGACCCCCAGGAAGTGTTCCTGGTCGGGGGCCTTTTCGTAGGCGTAGGCGGGCGAGATCATCATTTCGTCGACCTTGAGGTCGTCATTGAGGTAGTTGAGCACCTCGATGATCGTCTGCGGGGTGTCGGTGTTGAAGAAGGTCGAGTTGGTGGTGACCCGGAACCCGCGGCTCTTCGCCTCCTTGATGGCGGCGACCGCCTCGTCGAAGACGCCTTCCTTGGCGACCGACTCGTCGTGCCGTTCGCGCAGCCCGTCGATGTGCACGGCGAAGGCGAAGTACGGGGACGGGGTGAACTTCTCGATCTTCTTGCGCAGCAGCATCGCGTTGGTGCAGAGGAACACGTACTTCCGCCTGGCCACCAACTGCCGGACGATCTCGTCGATCTGCGGGTGCATCAGCGGCTCGCCGCCCGCGATGGACACCATGGGCGCGCCGGACTCCAGTACCGCGCCGACCGCCTGGGCCACCGGCATGCGCTGCTTGAGCACGCCTGCCGGGTGCTGGATCTTCCCGCACCCTTCGCAGGCCAGATTGCAGGCGTAGAGCGGTTCCAGCTCGACGATCAGCGGGAACTTCTCACGCTTGCGGAGCTTCTGTTCGAGAAGATACGTCCCGACCCTGATGGTCTGTCGCAGTGGCATGGCCATCTGACTCACCTCCTGGGGAGCAGCAAAGAACGGTGCCAGTCAGCAAACGCGGGCAGTACGGCACGCAGTACGCGGAAGGCCGATATTCCACCGCGGAACGTGCCGATACGGACGAGCTCATGCTCCGGAGCGTCCACGATCACCCGGACGGCCGCAACCGGACGGTTCCGGCCATGTGCGGCGGCCCGGGTGGCCGTCCACAGGGTGGCCGCGGACTCCATGTCGACCGCGATGGCGCCGGTGGCGCGCAACCGGGCGCGCTCCTGGCCGCGGACGACGTGGTCGGATCCGGTCAGTACGCCGGTGTGCACGGTCCGGCCGGGAGCGGCCCGGGCCAGTGCCTCGGCGAGCAGGACGGTGCCGTCGCAGGTGACACTGCCCCGCGGATCCCGGGTCTCCTCGGCGACGACCAGGTCGCCGGGGCTCATGCCGGGGACCAGCCCGGCGCAGAACCCCGTGGCGAGGACGGGGGCCAGGCACAGCCCCGGCTCGGAAAGCGCCCGTCCGACGGCCCGCTCGGCGGCGCGCGGCCCCATGCCGGTGCGCAGGACGGTGTGGCCCGGTCCGGTGCGCGTCGCGGCGCGGCCGCCGCCGCTGCGCAGGGCCGCCTGTTCGATGCGCAGGGCGCAGGCGACCAGCATCGGGGCCTGCGGTCCGGGCGGCCCGGCCCGGTCGGCGGCCATCAGGCCTCCCCCGGCGCGAAGGGTTCGCCGTACAGGTAGCGGCCGAGGGCGGTCAGCGGGAACACCTGCCGGTACAGGTGGTAGTTGATGGAGAAGTCCCAGGGGAAGCCGGTGCCGGTGAAGTACGGTTCGTCCCAGGAGCCGTCCGCCTGCTGGGTCTCCACGAGGTACGCGATGCCCCGCTCGACGGCCTTGGCCTCCCGCTCCCCCGCCGAGAGCAGGGCCATCAGCGCCCACGCGGTCTGCGAGGCGGTGGAGGCGCCCTTCCCGGCCCACGCCGGGTCCTTGTACGAGCGCTGGTCCTCGCCCCACCCGCCGTCCTCGTTCTGTACGGATTCCAGCCAGCGCACCGCCCGCCGGACGGCCGGGTGCGCGGGGGCGATGCCCGCGGCCGTCAGGGCCGGGACCACCGACCCCGTTCCGTACACGTAGTTGGTGCCCCAGCGGCCGAACCAGGCGCCGGTGGGCTCCTGTTCGTCCAGCAGCCAGGCGACGGCGCGCCGGGTCCGCGGGTCGGCCGCCTTTCCCTCGGCCGCGAGCATCTCCACCACGTGCGCGGTGACGTCGGCCGACGGGGGGTCGATGACCTCGCCGAAGTCGCAGAACGGCAGCCGGTTCGGGAACGGGCTGGTGTTGTCGGCGTCGAAGGCGCCCCAGGCCCCGTTCCCGGACTGCATGCCGAGGTTCCAGGAGACCCCGCGGGCAATGGCCGCCTCGACCCTGGCCGGTTCGGGGTGCCTGATCCGGCGCAGGGCGAGGACCACCTCGGCGGTGTCGTCGATGTCGGGGTAGGTGTCGTTGTGGAACTCGAACGCCCAGCCGCCGGGAGCGAGTCCGGGCCGCCGGACCGCCCAGTCACCGGTACGGACGATCTCCTCGCCGAGCATCCAGTCGGCGGCCTTCACCAGGGCGGGGTGGTCGGGCGGCAGGCCCGCGTCGGCCAGGGCGATGGCGGCGAGGCAGGTGTCCCAGACCGGGGACTGGCAGGCCTCGATCATCCGGGCGCCGTCCTCGCGCCACACCGCGAACCGGTCCAGGGACTCCAGGCCGGCCCGCATGACCGGGTGCGCGAGGTCGTACCCGAGCAGGTGCAGGGCGATGACGGAGTACACGGCCGGTGGCTGGATCCCGCCCCAGCAGCCGTCGTTCTCCTGGCGCTCGACGATCCAGCGGGCTGCGGTGTCCATCGCGGCCTTGCGCAGCCGGCGCGGGGCGAAGCGGCGGTAGACGTGGAGGAACTTGTCCATCCGCTGGAAGGCGCCGGCCCAACTGGCCACCGGGGCCGGACGGACGGGGGGATACGGCCTCGTTGCGTCGGTGTGCAGCTCGTCGAGGGCGAACGGGGCCGGACGGACGGGGCGCTTCGCGGAGACCACGGTCAGCGGCACGATGGTCTGGCGGGCCCAGCAGCCGAAGTCGTAGATGTTCAGCGGCACCCACGGGGGCAGGAAGACCAGTTCGGGCGGGAGTTCGGGCAGGTGGTCCCAGCTCCACCAGCCGAACAGGGCCAGCCAGATCCGGGTGAAGACGCGGGCGGCGGCGATCCCGCCGTGGGCCCGGATCCAGGCCGAGGCGAGGGCCATGTGCGGGGTGTCGGGCGCGTCTCCGGCGAGCCGCAGGGCGACGTACGCCTCGATGGTGGCTGAGAGTTCGGGCGGCCCGCCGTGGAAGGTGGCCCAGGTGCCGTCCGCACGCTGTTCGCCCCGGATGAAGAGGGCGGCGGCCTGCGTGGTCGCCTCGTCCCGGATACCGAGGAACTGCCGCAGCAGCAGGTCCTCGGCGTCCATGGTGACGTTGGTCTCCAGGTCGCCCTTCCACCACCCGGCCGCGTCCTGGCGTGCCAGCAGGTGTCGGGTCGCCCGCGCGGCGGCGTCGTGGACGCCCTGCATCGCGGCGGGAGCGCCGCCCGGCTCGGGCCGGCCGGCCGGGGCCGGGCCGGGGGTGGTGTCATCCGGGCCGGCGCCGGGGGTACCGGCGCCGTCGGTCGTCGCTGTCATGGCTTCCCCTTACGTGGCAGTGTGCTCTGCTGTGCTGGGGTATGCCGTCGGCCGGACGCTCCTGTCAGGTGGCGCCGGCCGGCGACTCGCGAGTCATATCCCTGCTCGGGTGCCGATCACCTCTTGCGCACGACGACGAAGTCGGCGAGGGCGACGAGCTGTTCGCGCACCCGCTGCGGCATGTCCACGTCGTCCAGGGCGCGGATGGCGATCGCGTGCTGGCGGCGCGCCTCCTCGGCGGTCCACTCGCGCCCGCCCGCGGCCTCGATGAGTGCGGCGCGGTGCGCGAACTCCTCCTCCGAGAAGTTCGCGAAGTCGTTGCTCTTGGCGTCCGCGGCGAGCAGCTGCGCGAGCTCCTCGCACGCGGGTCCGCCCGCCGCGAGGGCGGCGACGACCGGCAGGGACTTCTTGCGCTGGCGCAGATCGCTCCAGGTCTGCTTGCCGGTGGACTCCGGGTCGCCCCAGATGCCGAGGAGGTCGTCGACCGCCTGGAAGGCGAGGCCCAGGTGGTAGCCGTACTCCTCCAGCTTGTCGGCCGTACGGTCGTCCGCGCCGCCGAGGACGGCGCCGATGGAGACCGCGCAGGCGAGCAGGGCGCCGGTCTTGTTGCCTTCCATCTCCAGGCACTCCTCGACGCTGACGCGCTCGCGGTGCTCGTAGGAGATGTCCTGTGCCTGGCCGTCGATGAGCTTGCGGCTGGCCGTGGTCAGCCTGCGTGCGGCGCGGCCCGCCTCGACGGTGCCGAGCTCTAGCAGGACCTCGTTGGCGAGCGCGAAGAGCGCGTCGCCGACCAGGATCGCAAGGGCCGGACCGTGCACCTTCCAGACCGTGTCGCGGTGGCGGCGCTGCTCGTCGCCGTCCATCAGGTCGTCGTGGAGCAGCGAGAAGTTGTGCACCAGCTCGACCGCGACCGCGCCCGGGATGCCTACCTCGGCCGCGGCCCCCGCCGCCTCGGCGGAGAGCAGCGCGAGGGCGGGGCGGACGGCCTTGCCGCCGTCTCCGTCGGCCGCGTTGCCCTCGGCGTCGATCCAGCCGAAGTGGTACGCGGCAACGGTGTCCATCGGCGCCGCGAGCCGGTCGACTGCGGCGCGGAGCACGGGGGTCGACAGCGTGCGGCCGCGCTCCAGGAGGGCGATCGTGTCCGCCTTCTCGACGCCGGCTCCGGCTGCGCCGTTGCCGGCGTCCGTGTTCTCGACAGCCGGATTCCCCGGGTTCACTGGCTCTCCTCTGTGTCCTGTACGTGCTGTTCCGGTCGTGCTGGTGGTCGTCATGCCGCCTCCTGCAGGGGGTGCTCGCGGTGGCGGCCGAGTGCGGCGAGTGCGGCGTGGGCCGCGCTCAGTCCGCTGCGGACGGCACTCTCCATGGTCGCGGGCCAACCGGTGGCGGTCCACGCACCGGCGAGGTAGAGGCCCGGCGTGTCGGTCCGCGCTCCGGGGCGCAGCCGGCCGACGCCGGGGGTGGGGGCGAACGTGGCCGTCCGCTCCCGGGTGACGAAGAAGTCCCGTACCTTGGCGCCCCGTGCGGCCGGCAGCAGCCGTTCGAGCTCGGGCAGGTACTTCGTGCGGAGCACCGAGACGGGCTCGTCGATGTCGTCCTGGGCGACCGACTGGGACAGCGCCAGGTACTGGCCGCCGTCGGGCAGCCCGGAGGCGTCCGTGCGGTCGAAGACCCACTGGACCGGGGAGCCGAGCGCGGCGAAGAAGGGCTGCCTGAGCACCTTGCGGTCGTAGACCACGTGGACGTTGAGGATGGGCGCGGTGCCGATGTCGAGGAGCTTGTCCGGGTCGGCGAGGGCGCCGGGCGGCAGCAGTCCGTGCGCCTCGCGCTGGGGGACGGCGAGGACGACCGTGCCCGCGTCCAGGGACCGGCCCTCGGTGTCGACCCGCCAGTTCCCGTCCGGGGTACGGGAGAGGCAGGTGACGCGGGTGCGCAGTTCGGTGCGTACGCCGGCTGCGTCGAGCGCCTTGCGGGCGAGGGTGTCGTGCAGGTCGCCGAGGGGGACGGTGGCCCAGCCGATGTCGGCGGCGCCGTTCTCGGAGAGCAGGCCGGTCTTGAAGACCATGGCGGCCAGGCCCAGCGAGGACCGGTCGGCGGTCGCGTTGAGCGTGGCGATGCCGACGAGGTCCCAGAGGGCCTCGATGGTGCGCGGGCTCTGCCCGTACCGCCCGAGCCAGGTCGCGAAGTCCACGCCGTCCAGCGCCGGGTCGGCGGGGTCGAGCCGGCGCAGCGCGAGGGCGGCGCGGCCGACGCTCGCCCGCTCGGCGAGCGAGAGGTGCGGGTAGCGGGCCAGGGAGCCCGCCAGGTGCAGGGGTACGGGCAGGGCGCTGCGGCGCAGCCGGCCCAGGCGCGGCCCGCCGGGGTGGGCCACGTCGAGCACGGGTACGTCGAGCCGGTCCTGGAGCGGTGCCAGGGCGGCGCCGTCGACGCGGTCGAGGAACCACCGGTAGGCGGTGCAGCAGCGCAGGTAGACGTGCTGGCCGTTGTCCACGGTGAGCTCGCCGCGCTTGAAGGAGAACGCGAGTCCGCCGAGCCTCGGGCGTCCTTCGAGCAGGGTGACCTGCAGCCCCGCGTCGGCGAGTTCGAGCGCGGTCGTCACTCCGGCGAGGCCGCCGCCGATGACGACGGCGCGGTTGTCGCTGCCGCTCATGCGCCCTCCCCGGTGCCGTGGCCTGCAGCGCCCGCCGGGAGAGACGCGGCCGCCCCGGCAGGGGTTGCACCGGCGACGGCGGCGGTCCGGCGCGGCTGTGCAACGCCCCGCGGTCCGGCCGCGGACGTCCAGGCGGGGCCGGCGGGTCCGTGCGCGCCGGTGCGCGGCGGCCGGGCAGGGCCGGGCGCCCCGCCGGGCCTGGGTGTCGGGCGGGTCGGCGCGGTCACATCCGCCTCCGTGTGCTCTGGCGTGAGATGGTCCGCGCGTCCAGGCCGGACAGGCCGCGCACGGCGACGTACGCCTTCTCGTGCGGGGGCAGCGAGACGCGGCCGCGGAGTACGGCCTCGGGTTCGCGTTCGATGCGGTCGAGGAGGCGCCGGTAGATGCCGGCCATGGCGGCGACGCAGGCGCCGCTGCGCCGGTCGAGCATGGGCAGCAGCCGGTAGCCCTCGACGAACAGGGCCCGGGCGCGCCGGACTTCGTGGTGGACGAGCCCGGCGAAGTCGGCCCCGGCGGGGGCCCGGTCGCCGTGGAAGCCCTCGGAGCAGCCGAACTTGGCGAGGTCTTCGGCGGGCAGGTAGGTACGCCCGTTGCCGGCGTCCTCGCGGACGTCGCGCAGGATGTTGGTGAGCTGGAGGGCGAGGCCGAGGGTGTCGGCGTACTCGCCGGCGCGCGCGGCTTCGGACGCGCCGAGGCCGCCGGTGTTCACCGTGCCGAAGACGCCGAGCGAGAGGCGCCCGATGGCTCCGGCCACGCAGCGGCAGTAGACCTTGAGGTCGTCCCAGGTCTCGTAGGTCTCGCCGCGGACGTCCATCAGGACGCCGTCGATGAGCTCGTCGAGGCCGCCGAGCGGGATCGGGAAGCGTCGGGCCGCGTGGGCGAGGGCGACGGCGACCGGGTCGGTGTCGTCCTCGTCGATCTCTCCGCCCCGGATCCGGCCGAGCAGGGCGCGGGTCTCCTCAAGCCGGACGAACTTGGCCTCGGGGGCCAGCGTGCCGTCGCCGATGTCGTCGACGCGCCGGGAGAACGCGTACAGCGCGGACATCGCCTGCCGCTTGTCGGAGGGCAGCAGGCGGATGCCGTACGCGAAGTTGCGCGCCTGAGAACCGGTGACGGCCTCGCAGTAGCTGTAGGCCGCCAGGACCGCTGCGGACGGTGCGGACGTGTATGCGGAACCCTCCACGGTCGGGCTCACCCCTTTCTCGGCGCTGTGCGCAGGACGGCGGCCACCTCGCGGAGCAGGCCGCTCTTGGTGGGCTTGGGCGGGCCGGGGAGTACGTCGAAGCCGGCGGCGGTGACGGCTCGCAGGGCGGCGCGCCCTCCTCCCACGAAGCCCGCGAGCAGCAGCCGGAGCCTTCCGTGCACGCTACCCACGAGGGGGGTGCCTTCATCCAGGAGGCCCCGGGCGCGTTCGGCTTCGAACGCGACCAGGGAGCGTACGGACGCGCCGGCGCGGTGGGCCTTCAGGTCGGCCTCGCCCACGTGGAAGCGGTGCATGTCCTCGGCCGGGAGGTAGATGCGGCCCCGGCCGAGGTCCTCCGCGACGTCCTGCACGTGTTCGACGATCTGCAGGGCGGTGCAGACGGCGTCGGAGCGGCGGATCCGCTCGGGCGTGCTGGTGCCGGTGAGGGACAGCACGAGGCGGCCGACGGGGTTCGCGGACAGCTCGCAGTACGCGAGCAGGTCGCCGTACGTCTCGTAGCGCGTGACGTGCTGGTCCTGGCGGTTGGCCTCGATGAGCCCGAGGAAGGGCTCGGGGGTGAGGCCGTGGGCGCGGACCACGGGCTGGAGGGCCAGCATCAGCGGGTGCCTCGGAGGGCCGCCGGGGCCGCCGGGGCGCCGGAAAACACGGTGCAGGTCCGCCTCCAGGGCGTCGAGCATGGCGAGCCGGTCGTCCGCCGCGGCGGGGTCGAGGCCGAGGAGTACGGCGTCGTGCCCGCCGGGGGCGAGGTCGCCGTCGCCGATGTCGTCGACCAGGCGGGCGTACCCGTACACCGCCATCAGGCCGTCGCGCCAGGCGCGGGGGAGGAAGGACGGGGCGACGGGGAAGTTCTCCGTCCGCGCCTTGCCGAGGGTGGCGTTCGCGTGGGCGTCGGGGGCTGTGCGGGCCGCGTCCCGCCCGGGCCGGATACCGTGCCCGGGGGTCACCGCCCGCCGCCTGCGCGGGGGACGGCCGTAATGCCTGGGGGCCGGAGAATTCCCGTAGCCATTGCCGTCACATCTCCCGTTCTACACTGCCGACCCAATACATCCTATTTCGGACACGCCGCCGGACTTTCCCCGGGGTACCCCACGCCGTTCACCTGCGGGGAATCGTCCCCTCTGGCGTGATTCAGGACTGCTCCAGCTTACGCTGTACAACGCCGCGGCAGCCTCTCGGGTATTCGCTCCGCTACCGAATGTCGGCGCCGGCCGCCCCGGGCATGCCGAAGCCCCCGCCGCTCGGGACGACGGGGGCCGGCGGGGACCGCGGTCAGGCGCTGGTCGCCTTCTCGTAGGCCGAGACGACTTCTTCGGTGGGCCCGTCCATCAGCAGCTCACCCTTCTCCAGCCACAGCACGCGGCTGCAGGTGTCGCGGATGGACTTGTTGTTGTGGCTCACCAGGAAAACGGTTCCGGCGTGCTTGCGCAGTTCGCGGATGCGCTCCTCGGAACGCACCTGGAACTTGCGGTCACCGGTGGCCAGGGCCTCGTCGATCATCAGAACGTCGTGGTCCTTCGCCGCGGCAATCGAAAATCGCAGGCGTGCGGCCATACCGGAGGAGTACGTGCGCATCGGCAGGGAGATGAAATCGCCCTTCTCGTTGATGCCCGAGAAGTCGACGATGTCGTCGTAACGCTCCCTGATCTGCTCGCGGCTCATTCCCATCGCGAGACCGCCGAGGACCACGTTCCGCTCACCGGTGAGGTCGTTCATCAGTGCGGCGTTGACACCCAGCAGCGAGGGCTGGCCGTCGGTGTAGACCTTGCCGGCCTCGCAGGGCAGCAGACCGGCGATGGCGCGCAGCAGGGTGGACTTGCCGGAGCCGTTGGAGCCGATGACGCCGATGGCCTCGCCGCGGTACGCCGTGAAGGAGACGCCGCGCACGGCGTGGACCCGGCGGACGCCGGGTGCGTCGCCCTTGCCCCGGCGCATTATCTTGCTCAGCGCGGCGGTGGCGCTGCCCTTGCCGGAGCTGCCGGTGTTGACGCGGTAAACGATGTGCACGTCGTCGGCGATGACGGTGGGGACGTTGCCCCGGTTGTTCTCAGCCACGGCCGTAACGCTCCTCAGCCTTCCAGAAGTACACGAAACCGCCGAGACCGATCACGACGGCCCAGCCGACGGCGAAGGCCCAGACGTGCGGCGGCAGGTTGTGCCGGCCGTAGTCGTCGATCAGCGCGTACCGGATCAGGTCCATGTAGATCGCCGCCGGGTTCCACTGGAGCACGTCCGTGACCCACGCGGGCACGTGCCTGTCCTTGAGCGCCCCGCTGATCGAGAACATGACGCCCGAGGCGTACATCCACGTACGTGTGATGAACGGCATCAGCTGCGCGAGGTCGGGGGTCTTCGAACCCATCCGCCCGAAGACCAGCGCGAGGCCGGTGTTGAAGACGAACTGCAGCGCCAGCGTCGGAATGACCAGCAGCCAGGACAGCTTGGGGTAGTTGCCGAACGCCACCGTGACGATCACCACGACGATCATCGAGTACAGCAGTTGCTGGAGCTGCTGCATCGAGAAGGAGATCGGCAGGGAGGCGCGCGGGAAGTGCAGGGCGCGGACCAGGCCGAGGTTGCCGGGGATGGCCCGGACTCCCGCCATCAGCGAGCTCTGGGTGAAGGTGAAGACGAAGATGCCCGTCACCAGGAAGGGAATGTAGACCCCCTTCTCCATGCCCCGGCCCGCGTTCATGATCAGGCCGAAGATCAGGTAGTACACCAGCGCGTTGAGCAGCGGGGTCGCCACCTGCCAGATCTGGCCGAGCTTCGCCTCGCTGTACTGGGCGACCAGCTTGGCCCGGGAGAACGCCATGATGAAGTGGCGCCGGTCCCAGAGCTGCCGCACGTACTCGGCCAGGGTCGGCCGGGCGCCGCTGACGGACAGGCCGTACTTCCTGGCGAGCTCCGCGGGGGCAAGCCCCGCGTCTTCGGACGGCGGCTTGCTCGTGGCGAGGGCGCCATCCTGGGTTGTGTCACTCACAAGATGAAACTTTCCGTCTTCAAGATGCGGCAGAAGGTGGCATCGGGCCTGGGGCGCTCGGCCCGTGATCGCGCCATGTTCTCAGACGCGAGCGTGTCAGATGACAGGCGGTCGGCCCAGCCGGGTCAGCCGCCAGACCGTGCGCCACTTCATGGGGCGCCGGGGACCGCAAGGGGTGGTCCATCCCTCCTTGAACCCGCCGAACCAGGCCTTGAGTGCCGGTGCCGACGGTCTGCGCACGAGCGTCAGCAGGAGCCAGACGCCCAGGTAGACCGGGACCAGCGGGACGGGCAGGTTGCGGCGGGCGAGCCACACCCGGTTACGGGCCACCATACGGTGGTAGACCGCGTGACGGGAGGGGGCGGTCTTCGGGTGCAGGAGCACCATGTCCGCCCGGTAGTCGATCAGCCACCCCGCGTCGAGTGCCCGCCAGGCCAGATCCGTCTCCTCGTGCGCGTAGAAGAACTCGCCCGGCAGCGTTCCGACCTGCTCGAACACCCTCGTGCGGACGGCGTTGGCACCGCCGAGGAAGGTGGTCACGCGGGAGGAGCGCATCGGGTCCGAGGCGCGCAGCCGGGGCACGTGCCGGCGCTGGGTCTCGCCGGACTCCGGATCGGTGATCCGGAAGCTGATGATCCCGAGCTTCGGGTCCTCGGCGAAGGCCTGCCGGCACAGCTCGGCGGTGTCGGCGCGCTCCAGCAGCCCGTCGTCGTCGAGGAACAGCAGGGCGTCGACCTCGCTGCCGCCGGGTCCGAAGGCCTCGATGCCGACGTTGCGGCCGCCGGGGATGCCCAGGTTCTCGGGCAGGGAGACGGTGCGCACACCGGCCGACAGGCCCTCCAGGCCGGTGACGTCGACGCCCTGGCCGACGACGACGACCTCGATCGGGACGCCCTCCTGACGGGCCACCGAGTCGAGGAGCGCCTTCAGCTCGTCGGGGCGGTTGCCCATGGTGATGATCACGGCGCCCAGCCGCATCGGCGTCGTCACTTGAGCCTGCTGGAGGCCAGGATCGACACCAGGTGCAGCACCGTCTGGAGCATCGCGATGCCGGCCAGCACGGCCACGCCGAGCCGGGAGAAGTACAGGTCGCCCCGCATCTGGTCCAGGACGGCGAGCAGCAGGATGAGCAGCGACGCCTCTATGCCGAGGACGAGCCGGTGGAACTTCAGCGCGGACGCGGCCCGGCGGGCGAGCGCCATGCCGGAGGAGCGCGGCTCGGCGGCGGATTCGGCGACGGGCTCCTTGCCGGTCTGGTGCCGGGCGACGCCGACCAGGTCCGTCTCGGCCTTGATCAGGATCGCGCCGAGCGCCGCCAGGGTGCCGAGGAAGGCCCACAGCCAGTCGATGCGGCCGGTGCCCCACAGGTCCGCGGCGCGCAGGCCGAAGCCGACGAGGACCGCCGCGTCGCACAGGTAGGCGCCGACCCGGTCCAGGTACACGCCGGAGAGCGAGTACTGCTTCTTCCAGCGGGCGACCTCGCCGTCGACGCAGTCGAGCAGCAGGTAGAGCTGGACCATCACCACGCCGAGGACGGCGCCCCAGATGCCCGGCACGAGCAGGGCCGGGGCGGCCAGGACACCGGCGAGGGTCATCAGGTAGGTCAGCTGGTTGGGCGTGACCTTGGTGTTCACCAGGACGCGGGTGATGCGCAGGGAGATCTCGCGCATGTACAGACGACCGCCCCAGTGCTCGCCACTGCGCCGGTCCTTGACGCCCGGCGGGTGAACGACGGGCCGGAGTTCAGCTACGGATGGTCTTGGCATAGTCGGCGTAAGCATCCCTGATCTCGGCTGCGGACGGATTGAGGTGCTCCAGGATCGTGAAGCGTCCCGGGCGGGTCTGGGGGGCGTATTCGACGGCCGCCACGAACTCGTCCACGCTGAACCCGATCTCGGCGGGCAGCACGGGCAGGCCGTGGCGGCGCAGCACCTCGACGAAGAGCCCGGCCTGCTCGGCCGCGCCCCGCAGGTGCA
This sequence comes from Streptomyces sp. NPDC097981, assembly GCF_040302565.1. Taxonomy (NCBI): domain Bacteria; kingdom Bacillati; phylum Actinomycetota; class Actinomycetes; order Kitasatosporales; family Streptomycetaceae; genus Streptomyces; species Streptomyces sp. NPDC097981. The sequence continues at coordinate 204,919 of NZ_JBEORW010000001.1, read as the reverse complement.
TCGCGAAGGCGGCTCCGAGGCCGACCTGCTCGCCGTGGAGCGCGGAGCGCCCCGGGTAGAGCAGGTCGAAGGCGTGGCTGATCTCGTGGCAGGCGCCGGAGGCGGGGCGGGTGTCCCCGCTGATCGACATGGCGATGCCGGTCAGGACGAGGGCCTCGGAGAGCACCGTGAGGAACTCGTCGTCGCCGCAGCCCCCGGGGTGGCGCAGCACGGCCTCGCCTGCGGTGCGGGCCATCGCGGCGGCCAGGCCGTCGACGGCCTCCCCGGTGATCCGGTGCGAGAGCTCCCAGTCGGCGATGGCCGAGATGTTGGAGAGCGCGTCGCCGATGCCGGCGCGGACGAACCGCACTGGCGCCTCCTTGATCACGTCGAGGTCGATGACCATCGCGATCGGGGTGGGCACGCCGTAGGAGCCGCGGCCGTTGTCGTTGTCGAGGGTCGCGACGGGCGAGCAGATGCCGTCGTGCGACAGGTTGGTGGCGACGGCCACCATGGGCAGCCCGACCCGCGCCGCGGCGTACTTCGCCACGTCGATGATCTTGCCGCCGCCCAGGCCGACCACGGCGTCGTAGCGACGGCCCTTTATGTCGTCGGCCAGCTTGACCGCGGAGTCGATGGTGCCGTCGACGACCGGGTACCAGTCGGCGTGCGGCAGCACGGGCTCCAGCTTGGTGCGCAGCACCTGGCCGGAGCCGCCGCTGATCGCGATCGCCAGTTTGCCGGACGCCGAGATCCGCTGGTCGGCCAGGAGGCCGGCCAGGTCGTCCATGGCGCCGCGGCTGATGTCGACGACGACCGGGGAGGGGATGAGCCTCGTCAGTACTGGCATGCGATCGTCCGGCCCTTGGCGAGGTCGTCGTGGTTGTCGATCTCGACCCACCTGACGTCGCCGATGGGGGCCACGTCGACCACGAAGCCGTCGTTGACGAGCTGCTGGTAGCCGTCCTCGTAGTACAGGTCGGGGTCGCGCTCGAAGGTGGTCTTCAGGGCTTCGGCCAGGGCCTCTGCGGCCTCCGGCTCGATGAGCGTGACGCCGATGTACTCGCCGGTGGCGTCGGACGGCTCCATCAGCTTGGTGATCTGACGCACGCCCCTCCGAGTGGCACCGTCGCCGTCGACGACGACCTTCATCTCCTCGTCGGCCAGGCTCTTGACCGTGTCGAGGGCAAGGATGATCTTCTGGCCGTTGCCGCGGGCGTCGAGGAGGGTCCGCTCGACGGAGACCGGGTGGACGGTGTCGCCGTTGGCGAGGATCACACCCTGCTTCAGGACGTCACGGGCGCACCACAGGGAGTAGGCGTTGTTCCACTCCTCGGCCTTGTCGTTGTCGATGAGCGTGATCTTGACGCCGTACTTGGCCTCCAGGGCCTCCCGGCGCGCGTACACGGCTTCCTTGCGGTAGCCGACCACGATCGCGACCTCGGTGAGGCCGACCTCGGCGAAGTTGCCGAGGGTGAGGTCCAGGACCGTCAGGCTCTCCTCGTCGCCTTCGGGGCCGACGGGCACGAGGGCCTTGGGCAGGGTGTCGGTGTAGGGACGCAGGCGGCGTCCGGCACCGGCAGCGAGTACAAGGCCGATCATGCTGGTTCTCCTTCGTCATGTACGGCGGGTGCCCCGGAGGAGACCCAGAAGCGGATGCTCTCCACGAGCACCACGAGTGCCACGAACACGGCCATGGCCGTGAGCGCGACGGGGAACGTGTCACGGGGCAGCACGGCGGCCAGGACCACGACCAGCAGGACCCGGCCGTCCTGCCCGCCGATCGTCCACACCAGCCACCTGGGCGGCGCACCGGAGCCGCCGCGGATGCGGTAGACCGTGTCGTAGTGATGGTAGGCGACCGCCGCGACCAGTCCGAATGCGGCCGGAAGGGCTCCGGGTACGTCGGCGTGGACGGCGAGCGCGAGCACGGTCACGTACTCGGCGCAGCGGAACAGCGGTGGGATGAGCCAGTCCAGCGCTCCCTTGAGCGGGCGGGAGACGGCCGCGCCGGAGGCTATGACGTAGAACACCGCGGCAGCGATGAGCGAGGCGGCGCCGAACGGCCTCACGGCCGCGTCGCCGACGACCAGGACGGAGCCGACGAGGGCCATCGCCAGCGGGGCGACGGGCCGTCCCTTGGCCAGGCCCGTGCCGATCGACGCCAGCGGGCCCGAGTCGGCGAGGTCGGCCAGGGCCTGGGCGGCACGGTCGGTGCGCCTGGCCTTGCGGGTCAGCGAGCGCAGCACCCGGCCGGCGGTGGTGTAGAGGGCCCCGAAGGCGCAGCCGACGAGCAGGGCGTAGAAGACGATCCGGGGGGTGGTGACGGCGGTCAGCACCGCGATCATGGCCCAGCGCTCGCCGATCGGAAGGATGATCATGCGCCGGACCCAGACCGTCCAGCCGACGCTGTCGAGCTTGTCGGACAGCGCCGCGGTGGGGCTGGTGTTGGCCGTCGCGTCGTGGTTGGCCTCGTTGAAGGCGAAGTCCACGACGTGCCGGCAGGTCATGAGGATCATCGCGCCGAGCGCGAGGGCCCACACGTCGTCGCCGCCCCGTGCCGCGCCGAGCGCGAGGCCCGCGTAGAAGGAGTACTCCTTCGCGCGGTCGAAGGTCGCGTCGAGCCAGGCGCCCATCGTCGAGTACTGGAGCGAGTAGCGGGCGAGCTGCCCGTCCGTGCAGTCCAGGACGAAGGAGACGAGGAGCAGCACGCCGGCGGCGACGTAGCCCCAGCGCTCGCCGGTGGCGGCGCAGCCGGCCGCGATCAGCGCGGTGATCAGCGAGGCGGTGGTGACCTGGTTCGGGGTCAGGCCGCGTCGCGCGCACCAGCGTGCGACGTAGCGCGAGTACGGGCTGATGAAGAAGGTGGTGAAGAACCCGTCGCGGGACTTGACGGCGGTGCGCAGGCGTACGGCCTCGTCGTCCACGGCCGCGACCGCCGCGGCGGCCGCGGCGCGCTCCGCGGCGGTGTCGGGGACGGCGGCGACCAGGGTGCCGAGCTCGGGGCGCTGGACGGTGGTACCGGCGGCCTCGACGGCGGCGGCGAGCCGGTCCGCGTACGGGCCGTCCCCGTCCGGGTCGAGGGCCGCGGCCTTGTCCAGGGCCGCACGGGCCGCGGGCTGGACGGCGAAGGCCCCGGTCACGGCGCAGGCGTCGAAGCGCGGGTCGGTCAGCGCGAGCCGCAGGGCGTGGACGTGCCCGACGAAGGCGCTGTCGACGACTGCGACCCGCTGGTCGGCGGGTACGGCGGCGAGCACCGCGGCGGTGTCCTGCGGCCCGGTCGCGGAGCGGACGTCGAAGCCGAGGGAGCGCAGCTCGTCGTTCAGCGGTGATCCGGGGACCGGCAGGCCGGTGAGGATGACGGTCGACAGACGAACTCACTCCTTGCAGCGAACACTGGGCGCCTCATGGGGGCGGCGGCACGTCGGCAGAGGCTATCGGATGAATGGAAGCGGGGGTTCACCACCCGTTTACTTCCCGATAGGCCGAATATTCCGGGGCTTCGGGCCCTGGCGCGATCATCATTGACGATCACGCCGAGATACCACAAACCGCCTGGGTGTTAAGGTGAAATTTCTTACCGCACCGTCGGAAGAGCAGAGCGGGAAAAGGGGTGGGTTGATGACCGTCGCAGTGGTCGCTGCCGAGCGCGGCGAAATCCGGTTCATCCCCGTCCTCTTCGGGGCGTCCGGCCGCTCCTGATCACACCGGTGCCTCCCCCGGCTCCTGCCGGGGTGCCCCCGGATCGGCCGGAGCCCTCTTTCCAAGGGTTCACGTTGACCGACATCACTGGTGACACGAACAACACCGCCAACCCCGACAACAACGACAACCACGACAACGCCGGTACGGCCGGGTTCACCCGCGCCGAGTTCATCGACGCCTTTTTCGCGCTGCACCGCGGCCTGCCCCGGCAGTCCCCCGGCTCCGACGCGACCACCCGGCACCTGCTGTCCCTGTGCGGACCGCTGCCCGAGCGGCCTCGCGTCCTCGACCTGGGCTGCGGCCCCGGCCGCAGCGCGCTGCTCCTCGCCGAGGAGGCGGGCACGGCCGGCGCCGAGGTGACCGCCGTCGACCTGTACGACGGTTTCCTCGACGAGCTCCGGGCCGCGGCCGCGGCCCGCGGGCTCGCCGGCCGCGTCCACCCCCTCAAGGCGGACATGGGCGCCCTCCCCCACGAGGACGGCTCCTTCGACCTCGTATGGGCGGAGGGGTCCGCCTACGTCATCGGTTTCGGCGCCGCGCTGGAGCAGTGGAAGCGGCTCCTCGCACCCGGGGGCACGCTCGTGCTCACCGAGTGCGAGTGGACGGTCGCGGAGCCGTCCGCCGGTGCCCGTGCCTTCTGGGACGCCGAGTACCCGCTGCGCTCCACCGCCCGCAACCTCGCGGCCGCCCGGACCGCCGGGTACCGGGTGCTGGGCGTCCACCACCAGCCGGACTCCGACTGGGCCGAGTACTACGGACCGCTCGGCGAGCGCGTGGCCGCCGCGGCCCCGGCCGGTCCGGCGGCCGCCGCCGCGCTGGCCTCCGTACGCGAGGAGCTCGACGTACGGGAGCGGTACGGGCACGAGTACGGGTACACGGGCTACGTCCTGCGGCCCGTGTCCGCGGTGGACGGCGGCGCGGCACCCTCCGGGGTCTGACGGCACATGTGATCCGCCCCCGGCGCTTACCACGCGGCGGGGGCGGACATGCGCGGATCATCGAAGTGGGGACAAGCCTCTTTTGTACGGCAGACTGAAGGTCGAAGTCCGAAGCGAAGGATGGGTATGCCGACCACACCAGCCACCGCCGCGAACAGCGCGTCCCCCGGCACCGGCACTCAGGAGATCATGCTCGAACTGGTCGATGAGTCCGGCAACACCATCGGCACGGCGGAGAAGCTCTCCGCCCATCAGGCTCCCGGTCTGTTGCACCGGGCCTTTTCCGTGTTCCTCTTCGACGGGCAGGGCCGTCTGCTGCTGCAGCAGCGGGCCCTCGGGAAGTACCACTCCCCCGGCGTCTGGTCGAACACCTGCTGCGGTCACCCCTACCCCGGGGAGTCGCCGTTCACGGCGGCGGCCCGGCGGACCCACGAGGAGCTGGGCCTGTCCCCGTCGCTGCTCGCGGAGGCGGGGACCGTGCGCTACAACCACCCGGACCCCGCGTCGGGTCTGGTGGAGCAGGAGTACAACCACCTGTTCGTGGGTCTTGCGCAGGCGCCGCTGCGGCCGGATCCGGAGGAGGTCGGCGACACCGCGTTCGTGACCGCCGAGGAACTGGCCAAGCGGCACGCCGAGGCGCCGTTCTCGGCATGGTTCATGACGGTGCTGGACGCGGCCCGGCCCGCGATCCGGGAACTGACCGGTGATGCCGCGGGCTGGTAGCCCGTACGGCGTTCAGAGCCCGGGGGCCGGCGAGGCCGGCGCGGCGAGCGGCAGGGCCGCCCAGATGACCTTGCCACCCGTCGAGGTGTGCTCGACGTCGCAGACCCCGCCGGACTCCAGCGTGATCTCGCGCACCAGGAGCAGCCCCCGGCCGCCGGTCTGCCCGAAATCCGCCTCCAGGGCCTTGGGCCGGTACGGGTGGTTGTCCTCGACGGCCACCCGTACCCACTGCCGGCCGATGGCGACCTCGACCGCGACCTCCGGCGAGAGCAGGGCCGCGTGCCGGACCGAGTTCGTCACCAGTTCGGAGACGATCAGCAGCAGGGAGTACACGAGGTCCCGGCCGGCCGGGACGCCCTGGCGGCCGAGCAGGTCACGGACGGCCCAGCGGGCCTGCGGAACGGATTCTTCTACCGCAGGGACGGTGAACCGCCACACGCCTTCGTACGCGAGGGGGTCGGCCGGTGCCTCCGGCTCGCCCTCCTTGGCTGGCGGGACGCTCCCGCTGACATCCATCTTCCGGCCCCCGTCTTCACGCTCGATCGTCTCCACGCGACAAGAGTGGGGAACGGGCTGATCCGGGCCGGACGCCTGACCAGAAGTCAGCATCATTCGGACACTTTCTGACCGCTGGCGTATGACAGCGTCAGTTGTACGACCGTTCCTGATCTTCTGCGAGACCTGTCTCGCCCGCGACGCCCGCCCCGCCCCCGGCCGCCGCACCCCGCCGGGACCGCGTCGTGCCTGACCAAGCCCTTGGAGCACCGCGGCGGACTGGTTTGATCATAGGATCGACCGACCGGGATAGCATCCGCCCCATGGACGCAGCCCAGGACGCAACCCTCCTGCACACCGTCGCCGACGGGGTCGCCACGGTCGTCATCTCGCACCCCGCCAAGCGCAACGCCATGACCGCGGCGATGTGGCGCGCACTCCCGGACCTGCTGGGCGGACTCGCGGCCGACCCGGCCGTACGGGTGCTCGTCCTGACCGGGGCCGGACCGACCTTCTGCGCGGGGGCCGACATCTCCTCGCTGGCCGGGGACGAGGACCCGCAGGCGCTGGCCGTGGCGGCGGAGGACGCGCTGGCCGCCTTCCCGAAGCCGACGCTCGCGGCGATCCGCGGATTCTGCGTGGGCGGCGGCAGCCAGCTGGCGGCGGCCTGCGATCTGCGCTTCGCGGAGGAAGGGGCGTCGTTCGGGGTGACCCCGGCGAGGCTCGGCATCGTCTACCCCGCATCGTCGACGCGCCGGCTGGCCTCGCTGGTCGGCCCGGCGGTGGCCAAGTACCTGCTGTTCTCCGCGGAGTTGATCGACGCGGACCACGCGCTGCGGGCGGGCTTCCTGAACGAGCTGCTGCCCGCCGGGCAACTGGACAAGCGGGTGGCCGACTTCGCCCGCATCCTGACCACCCGTTCCCAGCTGACGCAGGCGGCGGCCAAGGAGTTCACGGACGGGCGGACGGACCGGGACGCGTACTGGGCGCAGCAGGCGGCCGGAAGCGACGACACCGCGGAGGGTGTCGCCGCGTTCCTGGAACGCCGTACGCCGTCGTTCAGCTGGACTTCGGGCGGGCGGGCGCAGGCTTGAGCGAACGGACCAGCTCGACGATCCCGGCCGGCGCCTTTGCGGGCGATCCGGCGTCGTAGGGCGGCTGGGGGTCGTACTCGGTCATCAGCTGGACGGCCATGGCGGTCTCGTCGCCGGCGATGCGGCCGAGGAGGCCGAGCCCCATGTCGATGCCGGAGGACACCCCGGCGGCGGTGACGTACTTCCCGTCGAACACGACGCGCTCGCCGGTGGGCTCGGCGCCGAAGGCGGGCAGTTGGTCCAGGTAGAGCCAGTGGCCGGCGGCCCGCCGCCCCTTGAGCAGCCCGGCGGCGGCCAGGAGGAGCGAGCCGGTGCAGACGGACGTGGTCCAGGTGGTGGTGGCGTCGACGGCACGCAGCCAGTCGACGACGGCGGGATTCCCCATCTCCAGCTCGGGGTGGGGCCCGCCGGGCACGACGACGATGTCGGGCCGGGTCACCTCGTCGAGGCCCTTGTCGGCGACGAGCGCGAGCGCCCCGTTGTCGGTCCGCACCGGACCGGGGCGCTCCGAGACAAAGACGACCTCGGCGCCGGGGAGGCGCCCGAGCGTGTCGAAGGGGCCGATGGCATCGAGGGCGGTGAAGTGGTCGTAGAGCAGGACGGCGATCTGCACGTCTCCTCCGGAGTGGTGAGTGGTGGTCGGGTCGGTGTGCACCGCCCCCGAACGGGAACGGCAGGTCTGTGCCACGCCCCCCGGCCCCGGCGGGGCTGGATTCTCCCCGCTGCGCCCGGCTCCGCGGCCGTCCGACGCGCGGGAACCCGCGGGCCGGCGCACCCGGCCGGCGTCCGAGGCGGGGGTCCTGGGGGCGGCGCCCGGCAGCGGAGGGCAGCCGGACGGTGTCCGGGCCGCCGCCCCGGGCGAGGGCGAAGGCCGGGGAGTTGCAGGACTCCGCGCGCCGAGACCCTCAGCGGTCGCAACCCCCGAGTCAGGGCCGGGGTCAGCGGCGGAAGACCGGCGGTCAGAACTGAGGTCAGCGGCCGAAGACCGGCGGTCAGAAACCGGGTCCGGGGTCAGGGACTGAGGCCAGGGGCCAGGGGCCGGGGCGGGGCCGGAAGCCGGGCGGAAGCCTCAGGGTCCGGGGTTCCCGTGGGGGTCCGGGCCGAAGCGGCGGCGGTATTCGGCCGGGGGCTGGCCCAGGGTCTTGACGAAGGCCCGGCGCAGGGCCTCGGGGGTGCGGTAGCCGCAGGCCCGGGAGATCTGGGCCACACCGTCCCCCGTGTCCTCCAGCAGCCGCCGCGCGTGCTCCACCCGCACCCGCTCCACGTACCGCCCCGGCGTCACCCCCGTCTCCGCCTGGAACGCCCGCGCGAAGTGCCGCGGCGAGAGCCGTGCCCGCGCCGCCAGAGCCTCCACGCTCAGGTCCGAGCCCGGATGCTCCGTGATCCACTGCTGCACCTCCCGCAGCGGATCCCGCTGCGCGGTCTGCGCCGCCAGCTGCGCGCTGAACTGCGCCTGGTTCCCCGGCCGGCGCAGGAACACCACCAGGTGCCGCGCGATGTCCAGCGCCAGTTCCCTCCCGTGGTCCTCCTCCACCAGCGCCAGCGCGAGGTCGATCCCCGCCGTGACCCCGGCCGAGGTGGCGACCCGGCCGTCCCGTACGTAGATCGGATCCGGTTCGACCGCCACCTTCGGGTAGTCCCGGGCCATCTGCTCGCACACGTACCAGTGCGTCGTGGCCCGCAGTCCGTCCAGCAGCCCGGCCTCGGCCAGCAGGAGCCCGCCCGTGCACACGGACACCAGCCGCTCAGCGCCGGCCCCGTGCACGCGGAGCCACTCGGTGAGCCGCGGCTCGAAGTCCCCCCGGTACTGGCCTCCCGGAACCAGCAGGGTGGTGCCGGGCCCCGGACTCGCGCTCTCCAGGTCCCCGTCCGGCACGAGCGAGAGCCCGCTGTCCGTCCGTACGGGTGCGCCGCCCGGGGACACCGTGCGGATCGCGTACCCGGTCCCCGCCCGCCCCGGAAAGCGGGCGACCGCGGCGAACACCTCCACGGGCCCGGTCACGTCCAGGCTCTGCACGCCGTCGTAGAGGACGACGAGCACGTTTCGCAACGACATGACCCCATGGTGTGATGTCCTCCCCGATGGCCGCAATGACGTCCTTCCCACCTTTACGGCCACGGCCTGCGACGCGGATAGGATCGATGGACCATGACTGCAACCCTCGTCGCCAAGAACCTCACCGCCGCGCACGGTGAGCGCACGCTCTTCGCCGATCTCGACCTCGTCGTCGCCCCCGGCGACGTCATCGGCCTCGTCGGCGTCAACGGCGCCGGGAAGTCCACTCTGCTGCGCCTGCTCGCCGGCCTGGACACGCCCGAGACCGGTGAGCTGCGGCTCTCCCCGCCCACCGCCGCCGTCGGCCACCTGCCCCAGGAGCCGGAGCGGCGCCCCGAAGAGTCCGTGCGGGAGTTCCTGGCCCGGCGTACGGGCGTCGCCGCCGCCCAGGCGGCGCTGGACATCGCGACCCAGGGCCTGGTCGACGGCACCCCGGGCGCGGACGACGCGTACGCGACGACGCTGGACCAGTGGCTGAACCTCGGCGGCGCCGACCTCGACGAGCGGGCCCAGGAGGTCGCCGACGAACTCGGGCTGGCCGTCAGCCTGGACCTGCCGATGACCGCGCTGTCCGGCGGCCAGGCGGCCCGCGCCGGTCTCGCCTCGCTGCTGCTCTCCCGCTACGACGTCTTCCTCCTCGACGAGCCGACCAACGACCTGGACCTGGAGGGTCTGGAGCGGCTGGAGCAGTTCGTGAAGGGCCTGCGCGCGGGGACGGTCGTGATCAGCCACGACCGCGAGTTCCTGGCCCGGACCGTCACCAAGGTCCTCGAACTGGACCTGGCTCAGCAGCAGATCAACCTCTACGGCGGCGGCTACGACGCCTATCTGGAGGAGCGCGAGCGCGCCCGTACGCACGCCCGCGAGGAGTACGACGAGTACGCCGACAAGCGCGCGGCGCTCGAAGGCCGGGCGCAGATGCAGCGCAACTGGATGGACAAGGGCGTCCGCAACGCCCGCCGCAAGGCCACGGACAACGACAAGATCGGCCGGAAGCTGCGCGGCGAGTCGAGCGAGAAGCAGGCCGCCAAGGCCCGCCAGACGCAGCGTGCCATCGAGCGGCTCGAAGTCGTCGAGGAGCCCCGCAAGGAGTGGGAGCTGCGCATGGAGATCGCGGCGGCGCCGCGCTCCGGCTCGGTCGTCGCCACCCTGCGCGACGCGGCGGTCACGCGCGGGGACTTCGCCCTCGGCCCGGCCAGCCTCCAGATCGACTGGGCGGACCGGGTGGCGATCACCGGCGCCAACGGCGCGGGCAAGTCCACCCTGCTGGCCGTCCTGCTGGGCCGACTGGCGCCCGACTCCGGTGCCGCCACGCTCGGTTCGGGTGTGCTGGTCGGCGAGGTGGACCAGGCGCGCGGCCTCTTCCTCGGGGACGAGTCGCTGCTGGAGGCCTTCTGCGCGGCGGTCCCGGACACCGAGCCGGCCGAAGTGCGGACCCTGCTGGCCAAGTTCGGCCTGAAGGCCGCCCACGTGCTGCGCCCGGCGGCCACGCTCTCCCCCGGCGAGCGCACCCGGGCGGCCCTGGCGCTGCTCCAGGGCCGCGGGGTGAACCTGCTGGTGCTGGACGAGCCCACGAACCACCTGGACCTCCCGGCGATCGAACAGCTGGAGTCGGCCCTGGACGCGTACGAGGGCACCCTGCTGCTGGTCACCCACGACCGCCGGATGCTGGACGCGGTGCACGTCACCCGCCGTCTGGAGGTCTCGGGCGGCAAGGTCACCGAGCTCTAGGGCGCCGCGGGGCTACTGCTGCGGCGCGCGGCGCTTGCGGGCGAGCCGCGTGGCCACGAAGCCGCGGGGCAGGTGCCGTACGGCGAGTGCGTACGCCTGGTAGCGCCGGCCGGTAATGCTCACCGGGCGGCGCAGGGCCAGGTCGCACAGGGCCTTGGCCACCACGGCTTCCGGCTCCAGCCACACCGCCTCGCGCAGGGCGCTGACGTCCATCCCGGCCCGCGCCTGGAACTCGGTGCGGGTGAACCCCGGGACCACCGCCAGCACCCGGACCCCGTACGGCGCCATGTCCACCCGCAGGGACTCGCTGAACGCGGTGACCCAGGCCTTGGCGGCCCCGTACGTCCCCGTCGGCAGCAGTCCGGCCACCGAGGAGACGTTCACCACTGCGCCCCGGCGGCGCTCGCGCAGCCCCGGCAGCACGGCGTGGGTGAGCCGCAGCGGGACCTTCACCAGCAGGTCGAGCATCCGCTCCTCGTCCTCGACCGGGCTGTACGGGAACGGTGCGGGGAGACCGAAGCCCGCGTTGTTGACCAGGATGTCCACGGGCCGGTCCCGGTCGGCGAGCCGCTCGGCGACTGCCGTGCGGTCCGCGTCGTCCAGCAGGTCGGCGGGCAGCACCTGGATCGTCGTACCGAACTCCCGGCCGAGCTCCCGGGCCACGTCTTCGAGGCGGTCCTTGTCGCGGGCGACCAGGACGAGGTCGCAGCCCTTGGCCGCGAAGCCGCGGGCGAAGGCGGCGCCGAGTCCGGCGCTGGCCCCGGTGATCAGAACGGTGGTCAAGAGAAGGTCACTTCCTACACGTTGTTCGGGGTCCGGGTGCTACCGGGCGGCATCCGGGCGTTGCGGGACGAAGTCCGTGGTCGACGGCGATCCGTAGGCCTGGGCCACGTCGACCAGGAACCGGGCCTCTTCGTCGAGGTCGCCGCCCTCCGCGGAGGTCAGCATCGCGGCCGGCGGCTCCCACGCCGTGTCCTCACCCGGATGCCCGGGCCGCCCGGCGAGCTTCGCCTGCCGCGCCTCCTTCAGTACGCAGGCCAGCGCGGCCGCCGTGCGCCGCTGCTCGGGGATCCCGTGCCCGGTGACATGGCTGCGGGCGAGCTCCGGGACGCCCGGGGCGACGTACTCGCCGAGGATCAGGATCGCGTCGCGGGTCTCGATCACCTTGCGGTACACCAGCAGGTTGCGCGGGACCGGCGGCCACAGCAGCTCCACCACCCGGCCGGCCCGCGGCTTGGTGAGGGCGACGTACGGGACGGCCTGGACCAGGTCGTGCCAGAGCGGCCACAGCCGCCAGGCGGTGGCGATGTCGGCGGTGGTGCGGCGCAGGACGAACAGGGTCGGCACCAGGATCGCGGCGGCCCGCAGCAGCCCGTGCAGGTTCATCATCAGGGGCATGGCGGGCATCGCCCAGGTACTGCCGAACAGGGCCTTGAGGAGGTACACGAACCAGAACAGGCCGGCGAGCGCGGTACCGAGGCCGAACAGCCGCAGCCCGGCGGCGAGGCCCTTGCTCTCGGTGCGGCGGCTGTAGCGCCAGCAGAGGGAGACGCAGGTGGTGTTGGCGATCAGGTGAGCGGAAATCAGGATCAGCCAGTACGCGAGGGAGGGCACGGGTTCGCCGTGCGGCGGGATGGCGTGCGCACCGTGCGCGGGGGATTCCGCGTCCAGCACGACGAGGGTGGTCAGCCAGGCCACCGTGCCCGTCCGGGCGGCGAGTTGGAGGACCCGGCCGCGGATGGCGGCGGCGACGAAGTAGACCACGGTGCCCGCGGACAGTACGCCGATGAGGTTGCGGACGAGGCCTACGGTGTGCGCGTAGTGCGGGTCGCGCATGGCGTACGCGACGACGTCCGGGAGGTTCAGGGTCATCGCCGCGGCTGCGGTGGCCACGGCGAGCCACAGGCCGCGCTGCTGCGGGGAGCGCAGGGCGGCCGGGGCGCGGAGCAGGACCGCGATCCAGAGGCAGACGACACTGGGCACGGCGAGCGAGTCGCCGAGGGCGGTGAGTTCAGCGGCGTCCATGGCTCCCCCGCCCGTAGCCCATGGCGGATTCCAGCCAGGCGAGGGTGCCGCGGGGTGCCGTGGCCGACTGCGGGCACGGGCCCGTCGTGCGGATGCGGATCATGCTGGCCAGCATTTCCGCCTCCCGCTCCTGGCTGGTGGTGTAGTTGGTGCGCCCGAGGACGACCGGGGCCTGCCCGTCGGTGTCCTCGGCTTCCAGGGAGTTGTGGTCGAACAGGATGTGCCCGAGCTCGTGCAGCACGATGTGCTCGCGGTGGAGCGGGGTGGTCTGGGCCTCGTAGAAGACGTAGTCGACGGTGGCGGTGCCCACCCACAGCCCGCACACCCCGGATTCGGCAGCCTCCTTGGGAAGCGGGTGCAGGCGGATGGGGCGCCCGCGCTGCTCGGCTATCCGGTTGCAGAGCCCTTCGAGGGAGAACGGATGCGTCAGATCCAGATGGCCGAGAATCTTCTCGCATCTTTTGCGGAGGCTGGGTTGCGAGCGGGGCATGTGATCCCTCTTCGGACCCTTTCGCGGGCAGCGTCGGTAGGCGTGCGTGGGCGTGGGCATGGCGTCCTGTGCCTTCAAGGCGGCCTCGGGGAGTGGGGTCCTGAGGGGAAAAGGAAGCCCGTTCACCAGTCGGCGAACGGGCGTTCCACCATGCCTACAGATCTTGTACGGGAGTTCGCAAGGCAGGTCCCCGGGCGGGGTACCGATTCGGCCATCCCGGAACACGGCCCGGCGCAGGCCGGTGGCTGCAAGCGCACCGCCGGGATTCAGCCACGCCGCGGCCGGTCGAGGGCCCCCGGTCCCTCCGCACGGTGTCCCACACGGCGCACCGGCTCACGCCGCCCGCTCGGCTCACGTGGCGCTGTCGATGCCATCGGACGTCCCGCTCACTTCAGTGGCACTTCCCGTGCCGTGGCCGGGAGTTGACGATCTGCAGGAAGCCGGCGAACCGCCGGGGCGCTCGGGCCCGCACCGCGGCTCCCCCGGCCGGCTGCCGGTGGAGCCGCGGGCTGCACGGTGCTACCGCTTGCGGCGCTCCTCCGGGCCGCCGGTGAGGCCGGCGCGGCGCAGGGCGTCTGCCATCGCGCTGTTCGCCGGGGCCGGGGCGCCGGCGCCGCCCTGGCGCTGGCCTCCCTGGCGCTGGCCGCCGCCCTGACCCCGGCCCTGGCCGCCTCCCTGGCCGCCGCCCTGGCCTCCCTGGCCGCCGCCGCGCTGCTGCGGGGGACGGCCGCCACCGCGCCGGTCCTGGCGGTCTTCGCGCTGCCGGGGCGCGCCTGCCGAGCCGTCGGCCTCGTCCTCCAGCCGCAGGGTCAGCGAGATCCGCTTGCGCGGGATGTCCACGTCCATGACCTTCACGCGGACGATGTCGCCCGGCTTGACCACGTCGCGCGGGTCCTTGACGAAGTTCTTCGACAGGGCCGAGACGTGGGCGAGGCCGTCCTGGTGGACGCCGATGTCGATGAAGGCGCCGAAGGCGGCCACGTTCGTGACCACGCCTTCGAGGATCATCCCGGGCGCCAGATCGCCGATCTTCTCGACGCCCTCCTTGAAGGCGGCCGTCTTGAAGGCGGGGCGCGGGTCGCGCCCCGGCTTCTCCAGTTCGCGCAGGATGTCCGTCACGGTCGGCAGGCCGAAGGCCTCGGTCACGAACTGCTCCGGGCGCAGCGAGCGCAGCACACCGGTGTTGCCGATCAGCGCCGCCACGTCGCTGCCGGCCGACTTGGCCATGCCCCGGACCAGCGGGTACGACTCGGGGTGCACGCTGGAGAAGTCCAGCGGGTCGTCCCCGCCGCGGATCCGCAGGAAGCCCGCGCACTGCTCGTACGCCTTCGGGCCGAGGCGGGCCACGTCCTTGAGCGCCTTGCGGCTGCGGAAGGGGCCGTGGGCGTCGCGGTGGGCCACGATGTTCTCGGCGAGCCCGCCGCTGATGCCCGACACCCGGGAGAGCAGCGGCGCGGAGGCGGTGTTGACGTCCACACCCACGCCGTTCACGCAGTCCTCGACCACCGCGTCCAGTGAGCGCGAGAGCTTCACCTCGGAGAGGTCGTGCTGGTACTGGCCGACGCCGATCGACTTGGGGTCGATCTTGACGAGCTCGGCCAGCGGGTCCTGCAGGCGGCGGGCGATGGAGACCGCGCCGCGCAACGACACGTCCATGTCCGGGAGTTCCTGCGAGGCGAAGGCGGAGGCCGAGTACACGGAGGCGCCCGCCTCGGACACCATCACCTTGGTGAGCTTCAGCTCGGGGTGGCGGGTGATCAGGTCCCCGGCGAGCTTGTCGGTCTCGCGGGAGGCCGTGCCGTTGCCGATGGCGATCAGCTCGACCGCGTGCTCCTTGGCCAGGCGGGCCAGCTTGGCGAGGGACTCGTCCCACTTGTTGGCGGGGACGTGCGGGTGGATCACGTCCGTGGCGACGACCTTGCCGGTGGCGTCGACGACGGCGACCTTCACGCCGGTGCGGAAGCCGGGGTCGAGGCCGAGGGTGGCCCGGGTGCCGGCGGGGGCGGCGAGCAGCAGGTCGCGCAGGTTGGCGGCGAAGACGCGTACGGCCTCGTCCTCCGCGGCGGCGCGCAGCCGCATCCGCAGGTCGATGCCGAGGTGCACCTGGATCTTCGTGCGCCAGGCCCAGCGGACGGTGTCGCCCAGCCACTTGTCGCCGGGGCGGCTGTGTCCCGAGGGGGCCCCGATCCCGAAGCGGCGGGCGACCATGCCCTCGTACGCGGACGGGCCGGGGACCGCTGCGGTTTCAGGGTCCTCCGGCTCCAGGGTGAGGTCGAGGACGTCCTCCTTCTCACCGCGCAGCATGGCGAGGACGCGGTGCGAGGGCAGCGCGGTGAAGGGCTCGGCGAAGTCGAAGTAGTCGGCGAACTTGGCGCCCGCCTCCTCCTTGCCCTCGCGGACCTTCGCGGCGAGCCGGCCGCGGCCCCACATGCGCTCGCGCAGCTCGCCGATCAGGTCGGCGTCCTCGCCGAACCGCTCGGTGAGGATGGCGCGGGCGCCCTCCAGGGCGGCGGCCGGGTCGGCGACGCCCTTGTCGGCGTCGACGAACGCGGCCGCGGCGGCGGCCGGTTCCACCGACGGGTCGGCCAGCAGGCCGTCGGCGAGCGGCTCCAGGCCGGCCTCGCGGGCGATCTGCGCCTTGGTGCGCCGCTTGGGCTTGAACGGGAGGTAGATGTCCTCCAGCCGGGCCTTGGTGTCGGCCGCGTTGATCCGGGCCTCCAGCTCGGCGTCGAGCTTGCCCTGCTCCCGTACGGAGTCCAGGATCGCCGTGCGCCGGTCCTCCAGCTCGCGCAGATACCGCAGCCGCTCCTCAAGGGTGCGCAGCTGGGCGTCGTCGAGCATCTCGGTCGCTTCCTTGCGGTAGCGCGCGATGAACGGCACGGTGGAGCCGCCGTCGAGCAGCTCCACGGCGGCCTTGACCTGCCGCTCCCGTACGCCGAGCTCCTCGGCGATCCTGCCTTCGATGGACATCGTCACGATCGGGTCCCGCCTGCCTTCGTTTGCACTGGAAGGCTGCCAATTGTGGCAGGTGACGGTGACGGAGGCCGGAAGCCCCGCGCGCGGGGCCTCCGGCCCGCCCCTTCGGGCCCGGTGCGGGGCTCAGGCCTTGCCGAAGGCGTCGGCGGGGAAGGCGCCGGCGGCGACGGCCTTCATGACGAATCCGCCGCCGAGTTCGGCGAGCCGGGCCAGGCCGTCGGCGCCGAGGTGCTCGTACGGGGCCGCGTCGAGGCGGTCGGTGTCGTCTTCGAGGCGCTCGCGTACGGCCTTGCCCTCCTCGGTGAGCTCGCCGTCCTCGGCGAGGATCCCGCGCTCGCGCAGCCGGTCGACGGCGGCGTCGAGGTCGGACTGCTCCCAGCCGCGGATGGCCTTGATCCACTTCGGGGTCATGCCGCGGCCGGTGGCGGTGTGGCTGACCAGGGCCTCCAGCGGGTCCAGACCGGCGAGCAGCAGGGCGGCGAGGTGGCCGTCGCCGCGGTGCTCGCGCAGCAGGGTGGTGGCGTGCCAGAGGCGCAGGTGCGGCTCCTCGGGTACCGGGAGGTCGGCGTGGGCGGCGTAGAGGGTCCGGGCGTGCCGGGTGCAGCCCTCCGTGGCGCGCAGGGCGAGGTCGGCGGCCTCGGCGAGCTCGGGGGACTCGACGGTCTCCGCGCCGAGCAGCCGGCGCAGGGTGCTGTCGGCTGCGCGCAGCCGGGCGTCGAGGGCCTGTTCGGGGGTGATCGTGTCCCAGACGGCGGGCAGGTGCCGGGCGACGAAGTCGTGGCGGTAGTTGTAGAAGGTGGCGGTGACCGTCCCGGCGCCGACGGCGCCCATGGCGGCGGACCGGGAGGCGAGGTTCACGGCAGGCCGCTCGGTGACCCCGAGGGCGGCGAACTCCTTGCCCAGGTCGGGCGAGAAGTAGATGGTCGCGTGCAGCGGGTTGATCGCTGCGTGCCAACAGGTACGGGCGGCGCGCGGAGGAATCATCGTCATGCCGGTCAGGTTACCGACCGCTCAGTATGCCGGGTAGTCCCGGGTTGCCCGCGGTACCCCGTGTGCGTGCGCGACGACCCCGCGCGGGGAACCGGTTTCTGGCCTTTCTTGCGCAGGTCGCCGGCCCGGTGGCAAGCGGGCCGAGCACCCGAATGCGCCTCTTCGTGACGCTTGTCACCCGGCTGCGCCGCGGCCCGCGCCCGGGGCGGGCGCCGGCCTGTGACGGCCGAATGGCGATCGTGTGACAGCAGGGGCCATGGACATGACGTGGGAGGCCGGGCGTGAATACGGTCGGACGACAAGCCGTTGAACAGAACTGTCTCCCCTACCACTTGGAGCTCTTCGTGCACCGCAAAGTCATCGCCCCGAGCGTGCTCGCCGCCTCCCTGCTGCTGGTGATCCCGGCGTCGGCGGCGAGTTCGGTCCAAGGGGCCCCGGGTATCGGCGATCCCTACTACCCGGCCAGCGGCAACAGCGGATACGACGTGTCCCACTACGACCTGCGCCTGCAGTACCAGCCGAAGACGGACCTGCTGGAGGGCACCGCCACCCTGCTGACCACCGCCAAGCAGGACCTCTCCCGCTTCAACCTGGACTTCGGCCTGCAGGTCAGCGAGATCCGGGTCAACGGCGCCAAGGCGAAGTTCGCCACGTCCGGGGCCCACGAACTGGAGGTGACCCCCGCCCAGCCGCTGCAGAAGGACAAGCCGGCGACCGTCGTCGTCAAGTACGCCGGCAAGCCCTCGGAATTCAAGATCGACGGCTGGTCGGCCTGGCAGCGCACCCCGGACGGCGGTGTCGCCGCACAGGAGCCCGACTCGGCCGTCTGGTGGTTCCCGAGCAACGACCACCCGCTCGACAAGGCCACCTTCGACATCTCGGTCAACGTCCCGGACGGCACGCAGGCGATCAGCAACGGCGTCCTCCAGTCACAGAGTTCCCGGCTCGGCTGGACCCGGTACAACTGGCGCTCGAACAAGCCGCAGGCCACGTACCTCGCCACCCTCGCGATCGGCAAGTTCGACGTCACCACCGACAAGACGGCGAGCGGGCTGCCCATCCTCAACGCGTACAGCAAGGACCTCGGCGACAACGCGGGCGCGGCGCGCGCGAGCGTGGAGCGGACCGGCGAGGTCGCCGAGTGGCTGGAGGGCGTCTTCGGGCCGTACCCCTTCAACGCCCTGGGCGGCTACGTGCCGAACGTGCCGTCGGGCTTCGCACTGGAGACCCAGACCCGGCCGTTCTACAGCCCGAAGCAGTTCTCCAACGGCGCCAACGTCTCGGTGGTCGTGCACGAGCTGGCCCATCAGTGGTACGGCGACAGCGTGTCCGTCGACGGCTGGAAGGACATCTGGATCAACGAGGGCTTCGCCCGCTACAGCCAGTGGCTGTGGTCGGAGAAGGAGGGCGAGGGCACCGCGCAGGAGCTCGCCGACTGGGCGTACCGGCTGCGCGCCGCGGACGACCCGTTCTGGCAGGTCAAGCCGGGCGACCCGGGCCCGGACAACCAGTTCCACGGGGCCGTCTACGACCGCGGCGCGATCGCCCTGCAGGCGCTGCGCAACGAGATCGGCGACGAGAAGTTCTTCGCGATCCTCAAGGGCTGGCCGACCGAGCGGGCCTACGGCAACGCCAAGGTCGGGGACTTCGTCCGCTATGCGGAGAAGGTGTCGGACAAGCCGCTGGCGCAGCTGTTCGAGACCTGGCTGTACACCCCGGGCAAGCCGGCGTTCGCCCCGCCGTCCGCCGCCTCCCCGGCCGCCCGCTCCCTCAAGGCCCCCGACGCGCAGCCGGTGGAGCCGAAGTCCTGGAAGAAGATCGCGGCGACGGACTCGATCCACGAGCACTGATTCCCGGTCGCACGCGGACCCGCGCGCCGGCGCCCCTCAGGGGGTGCCGGCGTGCCGGCGTGCCCGCGCCGCCCGCGCGATCGGCAGGTACCGCAGCCGCTCCGGCAGCAGCGGTACGAGGAGCCGTACGGTCGTGCTGAACCGCCGGAGCCTGCGCTCCTGGGCCGGGCTCCACTCCAGCCCGATGGCGGCGCGGGCGTCGGGCGGCATGTACCCGGCGGTGACGAAGGCCCGGAAGCGCAGGAACGCCGCCCGGAGCACCGGCCAGGTGAGCCGCAGCAGCAGCCGCACCGGCAGGGAGCCGCCCTCGGGCCGGGGCAGTGGCACATCGGTGGCGACCAGCTCGCGGGCGACCTTGGTGGGCTCGATCTCCTCGGCCAGCATCCGGCGGTAGTAGACCCAGTACTCCTCGATGCTCTGCGGCATGTCCCGGTCGCGGATGCCGAGTATCCGGCCGACCTGGAGCCACTCGCGGTACAGCTGCCGCTCCTGGGCGGGGGTGAAGCGGCGCAGCAGGTAGCGCCCGGCGTAGAGGTAGACCGGGAAGCCGGTGGCGTGCACCCAGGAGTAGCAGGCGGGGTCCAGGGAGTGGTAGCGCCGTCCCCGGGTGTCGATGCCCTGGATCTCCTTGTGCAGGCGGCGCACCCGGCGGCCCTCCTCGGCGGCCTCCTCCCCGCCGTACACCCACAGCTGGACGGAGCGCAGCGAGCGCTCGCCGCGCCCCCAGGGGTCGGTGCGGAAGACCGAGTGCTCGTCGACCCCGGCCCCGATCGCGGGGTGGGCGACCTGCATGGTGAAGGCGGCGGGCAGCATCAGCAGGGCCCGGATGTCGCCGGAGATGGTCCAGAGCACCCCGCCGGGCGCCGGCGGCTCGGGATCGGGGCGGCGCGCGGCCGTCGGTCCGGGTGCGGGGAGCTCTGTTTCTCTCATGGTTCCAGTATGCGAGTGCCAGACGTACGCTCCCGGACAGAAAGTCTTGTCACGGGTGTTACCCAGAGGTAACCGCGGCTGCTTGGATGACGGAGTCGATCTCCCCCGCAGGAATGATGGAGACCTCATGCTGCACACCAAGCTCAGCCGGAACCGCGCCGCTGCCACGGCCGTTGCGGCGATCGCCGTCGGCGCGCTGGCCGCCACCGGCGCGCCGGCCGCCTCGGCCGCGGAGAGCGCCGCGGCCCCGCGGCTCAGCGTCCTCACGTACAACACGTTCCTGATGAGCAAGAACCTCTACCCCAACTGGGGTCAGGACCACCGGGCTTCGGAGATCCCCAAGGCGTCCTTCTTCCAGGGCCACGACGTGGTCGTGCTCCAGGAGGCCTTCGACAACGGCGCCTCGGACGCCCTGAAGTCCAACGCCTCGGCGCAGTACCCGTACCAGACCCCGGTCGTCGGCCGCAGCAAGAGCGGCTGGGACGCCACGGGCGGCGCGTACTCCTCCACCACCCCCGAGGACGGCGGTGTCACGATCCTCAGCAAGTGGCCGATCATCCGCAAGGAACAGGTCGTCTACAAGGACGCCTGCGGCGCCGACTGGTGGTCCAACAAGGGCTTCGCCTACGTCGTCCTGAACGTCAACGGCACCAAGGTGCACGTGGTCGGCACCCACGCCCAGTCCACCGACCCGGGCTGCGGCGCGGGCGAGGCGGCGGACATGCGCGCCCGCCAGTTCAAGGCGATGGACGCCTTCCTGGACGGCAAGAACATCCCGGCGGACGAGCAGGTCATCGTCGCGGGCGACATGAACGTCGACTCCCGCTCCCCCGAGTTCGCGTCCATGCTCGCCAACGCCGACCTGGCGAACTCCGATTCGCGCACGGGCCACCCGTACTCCTTCGACACCGCGCTGAACTCCATCGCGAACTACCGCTACCCGACCGACCCGCGCGAGGACCTGGACTACGTCCTCTACCGCAAGGGCAACGCCCGCCCGGCGGGCTGGGAGAACAACGTGGTCAAGGAGCAGTCGGCGCCCTGGACGGTCTCCAGCTGGGGCACCTCGTACACGTACACCAACCTGTCCGACCACTACCCGCTGATCGGCCGCTAGACCGCGCACGGGAACCAGCCGGCCACGAGGCCCGCCCCCGTATCCGGCCGGCCGGCCGGCCGGTCAGTGGCACGGGATCACGTCAACGACACGGCGCCCCCTCTCCGGCCTGCGGGCCGCGGGAGGGGGCGCTTTCGTGCCTTCAGGTCCCGTGCACCGGCACCATGTCGTCCACGGTGTCCAGGGCCAGCCCCCAGGGGTACGGCTTCTTCTCGCCCGGCTGGTTCGGCGCGAACCCGCCCTCGCCGTACAGCACCCGGACACCGGCCGACCGGAGCGTTTCCAGCGACAGCGGGAACTGCGGGTGCTGCGCATATGCGGCATTCACGCACGGCATGACGGCCATCGGGATGCCCTTGCCGATGCCCTCCGCCACGACCCCGACGACCCACGTGTCGGTGATCCCCAGCGCCCACCGGTTGACGGTGTTCATCGTCGCGGGGGCGAACAGCACGGCGTCCGCGGGTGGCCACACGTCCGGCCCTCCGGGCCGCTTGTACCGCGTGCGCACCGGATGCCCGGTCAGGGCTGCCAGCCCCGGGAGACCGTCCTCCAGCCAGTCCGCGGCCGTCGGGGTCAGGCCCAGGAAGACGTCCCAACCGCGACGCTGCGCCTCTTCCACCACCCCGGCGATCTCGAAAACGGGCGGGGCGGCCGAGCAGAGCAGGTACAAGGTCCTCGTCGTCATGTCTCCCGACACTATGCAATCGCCCCACCTCAAAGGAGCCGAAGGCGACCACTCACCCAGGACCACGGGCACGGGTACCGTCCTTGATGACGAGTCCTGGACGGAGACCAGCATGCCTCTACCCGACGACGACCACACCGGCTCCCGGATCAGGGAGCAGCGTCGCTTACGACGCCTCTCACAGCGCGAGTTGGCCGACCGAATTCCGTACAGCCTCAGCCTGCTGAACCAGGTCGAGTGCGGCGCTCGCTCCGCAACTCCCGGTTTCGTCGTGGCAGTGGCGCAAGCACTCGGGGTGGACACGTCCAAGCTGACAGGACCGGCGGCGATGACATTGCTGCCCTCCGAGCGGCTGCTCGCCCTCATCGCCCCGATCCGGGAGGCGCTCGACCGGTTCGACCTCGGACCGAACCCGGACCTGGCAGGTATCCGGCCGGCGCCCGACCTGATCGCCGAGGCGGACGCGCTGTGCCGGCACGTGCGTGCCGCGCGCCTGCGCGCGGCGGCCCATGCGCTGCCCGGCCTGATCGTGGAACTGACCCACGCCGTGTGGACCGCCCCGTCGACGTCGCTGTGGCGGTCCCTCGCCTCGGCGTACCGGACCGCCCACGACGTGGCACTGAAGCTTGACCACCCTGACCTCGCCCGCGTCGCCCTGGACCGGATGGAATGGGCCGCGGGTCGGGCATCGGACCCGTGCATCGAGGCGGTGCAGCGGTACAAGCGGGCCATCCTCTGGCGCTGTTCGACGAGCCTGCCGCTGATCTCGTCGGGGCACGGCCTGTTGGCCGAGCAGACGAGCCGCGAGTCCCTCGCCGTGGCCGGGCAACTTCACCTCGGGGCGGCCACCGTCGCCGCGAAGAACGAGGACGCCACCGCGGTGGCAACGCATCTGGCCGCCGCCCGCGACCTGGCGGACCGCGTCGGCGGCGAAGCCAGGGAAGTGCACTGGCTCTCGTTCGGGCGAATCAACGTCCAGCTGCACGAGCTTGGTGCATCGATTGCGATGCGCCGCTTCGGCGACGCTCTCCGTCAGGCCCGCGCGCTGAAGCTTCCGGAGACCATGCTGATGTCGCGGCGGGCCCGATATCTGGTGGATCGGGCGCTGGTCGAGATGGAGGCCGGCTCCGCCAAGACATCGCTGCAGTACCTGGCGGAAGCCAGGAGGCTGGCGCCTGAACAGACACGGCATCTGTCCGGTACCCGGACCACCATCCGCGGGCTGGTGCACATGTCGCGGCGCGCCCCGGACAACCTCGGCGGGATGGCCCGCTGGGTCGGCATGTAGCACTCACAATTCTGTGTGTGTTCGTCCCCCGCCGGGCCGTCAGGCTGGTGTCTCCACCCGCTGACGATGGTAGGGAGCCCCGGCATGGGCGTGCCGCAGGATCACGTGGAGGCGATCGCCCTGGTCGGCCGGGCGCTCGTCCCGTACGGCGAGCGTCCTGGTCCGGAGGGCGTCGCGGCGCTCATCGACGACCTGATCACCTGCGGGCAGAAGCTCCACGATGCCCTGTGCGGGACACCCTCGCCGCAGCGCCCCGCCGGGGCGTTCGAAGCCCTCGCCGAATGGGAGTACTTCGCGGCGGTCGGCCCGCTGGGGTCCGGCTCCCACGCGAACTGGAACCACGCCCGCGGCCTCGCCAGGATCATGAGGCAGCTGGTGCGCGCGCTGGAGCATGCGGCCGGGGCGAGCGCGTCATGATCCGGCGCGCACGTGGCCCCCGGCCGTCGTGGGACGGGGCCGGGGGCCGGTCCGGGTCGGGTCGGGTTACGGGGCCTCGTGCGGTTCTGCGTACATGTCCTCGATCAGGTCCGCGTACTTCTCCCGGACCACCCTGCGGCGCAGCTTCAGCGAGGGCGTCAGCTCCCCCGACTCCGGGCCCCATTCCGCGGTCAGCAGCCGGTACCGCTTGATCTGCTCGGTCCTGTTGAGCCGGGCGTTGGCCGCCGCGACCGCGCGGGCGATCTCGCCGCGGACGGCCGGGTGCCCCGCGAGCTCGGCGAGCGAGCCGGCCCCGATGCCGCGGGCCGCCGCCCACGCCGGGGCCAGCTCCCCGTCCAGCACCAGCAGCGCGACGAGGTAGGAGCGGCCGTCGCCGTGCACCAGGGCCTGGCCGATCAGCGGATGCTCCTTGACGGTGTTCTCCACCAGGGCCGGCGAGACGTTCTTGCCGTTCGAGGTGATGATCAGTTCCTTCTTGCGGTCGGTCAGCCAGAGGAACCCGTCCTCGTCGAGCCGGCCGATGTCCCCCGTCGCGAACCACCCTTCGGCGTCGTGCGCGCTCTCCACCGACCCGTCGGGCCGCAGGTAGCCGCCGAAGACGGTCGCGCCCCGCGTGAGGATCTCCCCGTCCGCGGCGAGCCGCAGCTCCAGCCCCTCGATCGGTCGCCCCACCGAGCCCAGCCGGAAACCGTCCGGGCTGTTGACCGTGCACACGCCCGAGGTCTCGGTGAGGCCCCAGGCGTCCATGATGGTGATCCCCCAGCCCGCCCAGAACCGCACCACGTCGATCGGCATCGGCGCGGTGGCACTGGCCGTCCACACCAGGCGGTCCAGCCCGGCCAGGCCCAGCAGCGGGTCCAGCACCTGCTCCTTCGCCCGGGCGTACGAGGCTTCGAGCGCGGCCGGGACCTGCTCGCCGCGCTCCCGGTGGCCGGCCCGGGCGCGCGCGAGGTCGTTCGCGGCCTCGATGGACTCCCGCTGCGCGGCCGGAAGCTGCGCGAGCACGGCCCGTACGGACGCGGCGAGCTTCTCCCAGACCCGGGGCACGCCGAAGAACTGCACCGGGTGCAGCTCGCGGACGGCGGGCGCCACCGCGGCCGGGTCGGCGACCAGCCGGACGTGCGCGGCCCGCAGCAGCGGCAGGTAGATGCCGAGGATCCGCTCGGCGATGTGCGCGAACGGCAGGTAGCAGATGTGCTCGGCGTGCTCGGGCAGGTCCGTGCGCCGGTCGAGGCGGACGGCCTGGAGCACGATGTTGCGGTGGGTCAGCCGGACGCCCTTGGGATCGCCGGTGGTACCGGAGGTGTAGACGACGGTCAGGGGGTCCTCGGGGCGGGTCTCCTGCCAGGCCTTCTCGAAGGCGTCGGGGCGGTGCGTACGGGCCCCGCTCGCATACAGGGAGCCGTACGTGCGGTGCGTGCCCGCCTCGGCGGCCTCGGCCACGACGAGCCGCTCCAGGGGCACCCGGTCGTCGGCGAGCAGCGGTTCCCACCGGGCCAGCTCGCGGGCTCCCTCGACGAGGGCGACCCGGGCCCGGCTGTGGCGGGCGATGTGGGCGATCTGCTCGGGCGCGGAGGTCCCGTACACGGTGACGGGGACGGCGCCGAGGTGGACGAGGGCGAGGTCGCTGAGCCAGTGCTCGGGACGGTTGCCCATCATGATCAGGACGTGTTCGCCGCGTTCGACGCCGAGGGCGGCGTATCCGGAGGCGAGGATCGCGACCTTGCGGCGGACCTCGGTCCAGTCGAGGGTCGTCCAGCCGTCGCCCTCGCGCCACGAGAGGGCGGGAAGATCGCCGTGCTCGGCGGCGTTGCGCGCCAGCAGGGCGGGGAGGGTGAGCTCTTCGGGTTGTCCGGGCAGTCGCAGTTTCATGGGCATGGGCAGCTCCTGGCCGTTTCACATCGTTGGTGCGACAGCAATACTGTTGAACCCAAGCTGTGGAGCAGAGAGCGAGGCGCGGACGATGGCCGACCAGGCACCAGAGCCGATGCTCACCGTCGACGAGCTGGCGGCCAGGGCTGGCGTCACCGTGCGCACCGTACGGTTCTACAGCACGCGCGGGCTTTTGCCCCCTCCCGTGATCGGACGCCGTCGGGTGGGCCACTACGGGCCGGAGCACCTGTCGCGGCTCGCGCTGATCGAGGAGTTGCAGCACCAGGGCATGACGCTGTCGGCCATCGAGCGCTACCTGGACGCCCTGCCCGACGATCTGAGCGCGCACGATCTGGCGATCCACCGTGCGCTGGTGTCCAGTTGGGCGCCGGACTCGGCGCGGGAGGTCTCCCGGGCGGAGCTGGAGAAGCGCGCGGGGCGCGCCCTCTCGGACACGGACGTGCAGCGGCTGACGGCGATGAACGTGCTGACCCCCGCCGGGGAGGGCTTCCGGATGGACGTGGGCCTGCTGCGGCTGGGAGTCGCGCTCCTCGACGTGCCGATCGCGCAGGAGACGATCCTCGCCGCGCGCAAGGTGCTGACGGAGCACACCAGATCGGCGGCGCACGAGCTGACCGCGCTGTTCCGGGACGAGGTGTGGGGGCCGTTCACGGAGGGCGAGAGCGATCCGGAGCGGGTGGAATCGATGAAGGCGCTGTCCGCGCACATGCAGCCGATGGTGGTGCAGGCGCTGGTCACCGCCTTCCAGCGGTCCCTCAGGGAGGAACTGCGGGCGGCGTTCGCCTCGGAGTCCGGCTGAGCCGGGCCGGATGCCGCGCTCCCGCGCGGCGTCCGGCCCGGCCCCGGAATCAGTCGGCGTAGGTCTCGCCGCGCTCGGCCTTCGCCACGAGGGAGGCCGGCGGGTTGAAGCGCTCGCCGTACTCGGCTGCCAGCTCCCGCGCACGGGCCACGAAGCCGGGCAGGCCGCCCTCGTAGCCGTTGATGTACTGGATCACGCCGCCGGTCCAGGCGGGGAAGCCGATGCCCATGATGGAGCCGATGTTGGCGTCGGCGATCGAGGTCAGCACGCCCTCGTCGAGGCAGCGGACGGTGTCCAGGGCCTCGGAGAAGAGCATCCGCTCCTTCATGTCCTCGAACGGGATCTCCGCGTCCGGCTTGGCGAAGTGCTCGCGCAGGCCCGGCCAGATGCCGGCCCGCTTGCCCGCCTCGTCGTATGCGTAGAACCCGGCCCCGCCGCTGCGGCCGGGGCGGTCGAACTCGTCGACCATGCGGTCGATGACCATGTCCGCGGGGTGCGGGGTCCAGGTGAGGCCCTCGGCTTCGACGGCCTTGCGGGTCTCGTTGCGGATCTTGCGCGGGAGGGTGAGGGTGAGCTCGTCCATCAGGGAGAGCACCTTGGCCGGGTAGCCGGCCTGGGCGGCGGCCTGCTCGATGGAGGCGGGTTCGATGCCCTCGCCGACCATCGCGACACCCTCGTTGATGAACTGGCCGATCACGCGCGAGGTGAAGAAGCCGCGCGAGTCGTTGACCACGATCGGGGTCTTGTTGATCTGCCGTACGAGGTCGAAGGCGCGGGCGATGGCCTCGTCGCCGGTGCGCTCGCCCTTGATGATCTCCACGAGCGGCATCTTGTCGACGGGCGAGAAGAAGTGCAGTCCGATGAAGTCCGCGGGGCGCGAAACCCCTTCCGCGAGGCCCGTGATGGGCAGCGTGGAGGTGTTGGAGCAGAGCAGCGCGTCGGGGGCGATGACGTCCTGGATCTCCTGGAACACCGTGTGCTTGAGGGAGGTGTCCTCGAAGACGGCCTCGATGACGGCGTCGCAGCCGGCCAGATCGGCGGCCTCGGCGGTCGGCGTGATCCGGGCGAGCAGTTCGGCGCGCTGCGCCTCGGTGGTGCGGCCGCGGGAGACCGCCTTGTCGAGCAGCTTCTCGGAGTACGCCTTGCCCTTGGCGGCGGCCTCGGCGGTGACGTCCTTGAGGACGACCTCGATGCCCGCGCGGGCGCAGGAGTACGCGATGCCCGCGCCCATCATGCCCGCGCCGAGCACGGCGACCTTGGCGACCTTGCGCGGGGCGATGCCCTGCGGGCGGCTGCGGCCGGCGTTGACGGCCTGGAGGTCGAAGAAGAACGCCTGGATCATGTTCTTGGCGGTCTGTCCGGTGACCAGCTCGGTGAAGTAGCGGGCCTCGATGGTCAGCGCGGTCTCGAAGTCCACCTGGGCGCCCTCGACGGCGCAGGCCAGGATGTTGCGCGGGGCCGGGTACGGGGCCCCGTTCAGCTGCTTCTTCAGGTTGGCGGGGAACGCCGGGAGGTTGGCGGCGAACCGCGGGTTGGACGGCGTACCGCCCGGGATCTTGTAGCCGGGGACGTCCCACGGCTGCTTCGACTCGGGGTTGGCGTCGATGAAGGCGCGGGCCTTGGCCAGCATCTCCTCGGGGGTGGCGGCCAGTTCGTGGACGAGGCCGTTCTCCAGCGCGCGCTGCGGGTTGTACTGGGTGCCCTGGAGCAGGACCTTGAGCAGCGCGTCGGCGATGCCCATCAGGCGGACGGTGCGGGTGACGCCGCCGCCGGCCGGGAGCAGGCCGAGGGTGACCTCGGGCAGGCCGATCTTGGAGCCGGGCGCATCGAGGGCGATGCGGTGGTGGGAGGCGAGGCAGATCTCGTAACCGCCGCCGAGCGCCGCGCCGTTGATGGCGGCGACGACGGGTACGCCGAGGGTCTCGATCCGGCGCAGCGAGCTCTTGATCGCGGTGCCGGTGTCGAAGGCGAGCCGTGCGTGCTCGGGGCGCAGCCCGATCATTTCCTTGAGGTCGCCGCCCGCGAAGAAGGTCTTCTTGGCGGAGGTGTAGATGATGCCGCGGATGGAGTCCTTCTCGGCCTCGGCGCGGTCGGCGATCGCCGCGATGGAGTCCTTGAAGGCCTGGTTCATCGTGTTGGCGGACTGGGCGGGGTCGTCGAGGGTCAGGGTGACGACGCCGGTCTCGTCCTGGTCCCAGCGGATCGTGGTGGACTCGCTCATGGTCACTGCTTTCGTTTCGGAAGGTCCGGGGGCGTGGGATGCAGGACGGTTCAGAGGCGTTCGACGATCGTCGCGACGCCCATGCCGCCGCCGACGCAGAGGGTGACGAGCCCGTAGCGCTTGTCCTGGCGCTCCAGTTCGTCGATGACGGTGCCGAGGATCATGGCGCCGGTGGCGCCGAGCGGGTGGCCGAGCGCGATCGCGCCGCCGTTGACGTTGACCTTGTCGAGGGAGAGGCCCATGTCCCTGACGAAGCGCAGCACGACGCCCGCGAAGGCTTCGTTGATCTCGACGAGGTCGATGTCGTCGATGGTCAGACCGGCCTTGGCGAGGGCCTTGCGGCTGGCCGGGGCAGGGCCGGTGAGCATGATGGTGGGCTCGGAGCCGGAGACGGCCGCCGAGACGATCCGGGCACGGGGGGTGAGCCCGGCCCGTTCGCCCGCCTCGCGGGAGCCGATGGCGACGAGCGAGGCGCCGTCGACGATGCCGGAGGAGTTGCCCGCGTGGTGGACGTGGTCGATCTTCTCGACCCAGTGGTACTTCTGCAGGGCGACGGCGTCGAAGCCGCCGAGGTCGCCGATGTCCGCGAAGGACGGCTTGAGCTTGGCGAGGGTGTCGGCGGTCGTCCCCGGACGGACGAACTCCTCGTGGTCCAGGACGACCAGGCCGTTGCGGTCGGTGACCGGGACGACCGACTTGGCGAAGCGGCCGTCCTTGATGGCCGCGACGGCCCGCTCCTGGGAGAGGGCGGCGTACTCGTCCACGTCGCGGCGGGAGAAGCCCTCGATGGTGGCGATCAGGTCGGCGCCGATGCCCTGCGGGACGAAGCCGGTGTCCCAGTTGGTCATCGGGTCGTTGAACCAGGCGCCGCCGTCGGAGGCCATCGGGACGCGGGACATGGACTCCACGCCGCCCGCGAGGACCAGGTCCTCCCAGCCGGAGCGGACCTTGGCGGCGGCCAGGTTGACGGCCTCCAGGCCGGAGGCGCAGAAGCGGTTCTCCTGTACGCCGGCCACCGTGTCCGGGAGCCCCGCGGCGATGGCCGCGATCCGGGCGATGTCGGAGCCCTGGTCGCCGACCGGGCCGACGACGCCGAGGACGATGTCGTCGATCGCGGCCGGGTCCAGGCCGGGGTTGCGCTCGCGCAGGGCGTGGATGAGGCCGACGACCAGGTCGATCGGCTTGGTGCCGTGCAGGGCGCCGTTGGCCTTGCCGCGGCCGCGCGGGGTGCGGATCGCGTCGTATACGTAAGCTTCGGTGCTCACTGGTCAAGCCTTTCGGAGGTTTCCAAGGGGGAGGTCATCGATCGGGGAGGTCAGCCGAGCAGCGAGCGGCCGATGATCTCTTTCATGATCTCGGTCGTGCCGCCGTAGATGGTCTGGATGCGGCCGTCGGTGAAGGCCCGCGCGACCGGGTATTCGGTCATGTAGCCGTAGCCGCCGTGCAGTTGCAGGCAGCGGTCGGCGACCCGCTTCTGGAGCTCGGTCGCCCACCACTTGGCCATCGAGGCGTGGACGTGGTCCAGCTCGCCGTTGGAGTGGTCGACGATGCAGCGGTCCAGGAAGGTGCGGGTGACGGCGCACTCGGTGGCCATCTCCGCTATCTCGAAGCGGATGTGCTGGAGTTTGGAGAGCGGCCGCCCGAAGGCCTCGCGTTCCTTCACGTACGCGGTGGTGATCTCCAGCAGGTACTCGGCGGCGGCGATGCCGGCCATCGCGATGCCCATCCGCTCCTGCGCGAGATTGGTCATCAGGTGGACGAAGGCGCCGTTCAGCTCGCCGAGCAGGTTCTCCTTGGGGACGCGGACGTCGTGGAAGAACAGCTCGGCGGTGTCCTGCGCCTTCTGGCCGATCTTGTCGAGGTTGCGGCCGCGCTCGAAGCCCTCCGTGCCCCGCTCGACCACCAGCAGCGACAGGCCGTGCGCGCCGCCCTCCGGGGTGGTCTTGGCGACGACGACCACCAGGTCGGCCAGGATGCCGTTGGAGATGAAGGTCTTGGAGCCGTTGAGGACCCAGTGGTCGCCCCGGTCCTCGGCGCTGGTCCGGATCCCCTGGAGGTCGGAGCCCGCGCCCGGTTCGGTCATCGCGATCGCCGTGATGGTCTCGCCGGAGCAGAAGCCGGGCAGCCAGCGCCGCTTCTGCTCGTCGGTGGCGAGCGAGGTCAGGTACGGGCCGATGATGTCGTTGTGCAGTCCGATCGCGAGCCCGGCCGCCCCGGCCCGGGTGAACTCCTCGGCGATCACGGCGGCGTAGCGGAAGTCGGTGTTCCCGCCGCCCCCGTACTCCTCCGGGACGGCCAGGCCCAGCAGGCCCTGCCGGCCGGCGGCCCGCCAGGCCTCGCGGCTGACGATGCCGTCCTTCTCCCACTGCTCGTAGTGCGGCAGCACCTCCTTGGTGAGGAAGGTGCGGACCGTTTCGCGGAACGCCTCGTGGTCGGCGTCGAAGATGCGGCGTTGCATCGGGGGCCTCCTAGAGCCAGCTCTTGACGGTTTCGATCAGCCGGGCCGGCTCGGCTCCGACGGGTGTGACGTTGAGCATGGTGACGCCCGCATCCCGGAAGGCCTCGACCCGTTCGCGGACGTAGCCCTCCGGCCCGCACAACGTCATGAGCTCGCAGAACTCGTCCGGGACGGCGGCCGCCGCGTCGCGCTTGCGGCCGGAGAGGTAGAGCTCCTGGATCTTCCGGGCCTCCTCCCCGTAGCCGTAGGCGACGGCGAGGTCGTTGTAGAAGTTCTTGCCGACCGCGCCCATCCCGCCGACGTACAGCGCGATCTGCGGGCGCGCGAGGTCCCGTACGGCGGCCGCGTCCTCGCCGATCGCCAGCAGTCCGCCCGCCACCGTCTGCAGCGGGCCGAGCTCCGGGGCGCGCAGGGCCGTGCCCTCGGCGAGGGCGTCCCCCCACACCGCGCCGGCCTTCTCGGGGATGAACAGGGTGGGCAGCCAGCCGTCGGCGATCTCGGCGGTCATCCGCACGTTCGCCGGGCCGAGCGAGGCGATGTAGACGGGGATCGTGTCGCGGACCGGCCGGGTGAGGATCTTCAGTGGCTTGCCGTGCCGGCCGCCCTTCTCCGGCGGCAGCGGCATGTCGGTGATGCCGCGGTGGTCGATCGTCTCGCGGCGCCAGATCCGGCGGCACAGCCCGACCGTCTCACGGGTCCGGCCGAGCGGCTTGTCGTACGGCTTCCCGTGCCAGCCCTCGACGACCTGCGGGCCGGAGGCGCCGAGGCCCAGCATCGCCCGGCCGCCCGACACGGCGTCGAGCCCGGCCGCCGTCTGGGCGACGAGGGCGGGGGTGCGGGAGTAGACGTTGAGGATGGCCGAGCCGATCTTCATCCGCTCGGTGCGGGCGGCGAGATACCCCATGATCGTCGGAGAGTCGAAGCCCCAGGCCTCGGCGACCCACACGGCGTCGAGCCCGGCCGCCTCCAGCTCGGCCGCCCGGTCCGCCGCGCGTCGCGGGTCGCCGGCGTAGTCGAGCATCATCGACAGTTCCATCAGGCCTCTTTCGGGAGCAGGGCCGGCACGTCCCACTCGGCGGCCACGGACTCGGTGTCCGCGCCCGGCTGTGCGGGTCCGGAGGTGACGCGGGTCGGGGTCGCGGAGAAGCGCGGGGCGGGGGCGGGCTGGACGATCCCGCCGTACTCGGTGAACGTCCCGCGGGACGCGAGGTGGGGGTGGTGCGGGGCCTCGCGCAGCGAGAGCACGGGCGCCACGCAGGCGTCCGTTCCCTCGAAGACCGCCGTCCACTCCTCGCGCGTACGGGACTTGAAGCGCGCGGCGACGGCCTCGCGCAGCTCGCCCCAGCGTGCCGGGTCCTTGCGGGCCGGGGCCTCGTCCTTGATGCCGAGGAGCTCCACGAAGGTGTCGTAGAACTGCTGCTCCAGCGCGCCGACGGCCATGTACCCGCCGTCGGAGGTCTCGTAGGTGCCGTAGAAGGGGCAGCCGCCGTCCAGGAGATTGGCGCCGCGCCGGTCCTGCCAGCCGCCGGCCGCCACCATCCCGTGGATCATCGCGGTGAGGTGGGCCGTGCCGTCGACGATGGCCGCGTCGACGACCTGCCCGCCGCCCCCTGGGGTGCAGGCGTGCTGAAGGGCGGCGAGGATCCCGATGACGAGGTAGAGCGAGCCGCCCGCGTAGTCGCCGACCAGGTTGGCGGGGACGGCGGGGGGCTCGCCGGGGTTGCCGATCATGCCGAGCGCCCCGGTGACGGCGATGTACGCGATGTCGTGCCCGGCGGTGTGCGCGAGGGGGCCCTTCTGGCCCCAGCCGGTCATCCGGCCGTACACCAGCTTCGGATTGCGGGCGTGGCAGTGGGCCGGGCCGACGCCGAGCCGCTCGGCGACCCCGGGGCGGAAGCCCTCGATCAGGACGTCGGCGCGCTCGACGAGGTCGAGGACGCGGGCCGGGCCGTCGGCGGACTTGAGGTCGACCAGCACCGAGCGCTTGTTGCGGTTGGTGACGTCGTAGGCGGGGTCGACGGCGAGCCCGCCGCCGCCCGGCCGGTCCACGCGGACGACGTCCGCGCCGAGGTCGGCAAGGAGCATGGCGGCGAACGGTCCGGGGCCGATCCCCGCCAGCTCCACGACGCGCACCCCGGCGAGCGGGCCGTTCCCTGTCACTGCCATCGAGCCCCCAGCATCCGTGGCACCACTGACGCCACTGTGTGACACAACCGATGTAACACCAGCGATGCTAGGAACGTGTTCCACTCAGCACAAGAGCAAGCGCTTAGCCGGTTGGCTCGTTTCGCGCATCGAGTTCCCTCAGGTGCCGCTTGAGGGCGACCGTCCGGTAGCTCTCCTCCACCCACTCGCACAGCACTTCGAGGGACGGCGCCCCCTTCTCCCCCAGCGGCACGGAGACCCAGCCGGCCCTCCCCAGCCCGTACCCGGTCGGCTCCGCCCCGGGCGCGGTCATGGCGTGGCCGTGCAGCGCCTCGTCCTTGAGCTTCACGGAGAGCCCGGGCGAGAGCGGGCCGTCGGCGTTGCCGAGAAAGACGAAGATCTTCTTGTTGACTTTCACGACGCAGTCCTCGGGGCCCCAGGGAAACTCCTCCGCGGCCTCCGGCAACCTGCGGGCGAACTCCCGCACCGCCTCCCACTTGCGCACCGCCGCCTTCATGGACGCCTCCACTCAGCACCCAGGTCACACCTGCTCGCACTCGCAGTCCGTCCTCACGCTAGCGCCGACCCGACGCCCCGGCCGGAAAACCGGACCGCAGTCTTCCGAGAAAACCGCTTCC
The DNA here is from genome assembly GCF_040302565.1 of Streptomyces sp. NPDC097981. NCBI lineage: Bacteria > Bacillati > Actinomycetota > Actinomycetes > Kitasatosporales > Streptomycetaceae > Streptomyces > Streptomyces sp. NPDC097981. The sequence goes on along the minus strand of NZ_JBEORW010000001.1, from coordinate 171,252 downwards.
CACCTGCGGAAACCCTCATGGCAAAGACCTCCGGCCTCTGTACTCTGAGCGGGCTTTCAGTCCTGATCAAGGACTCACCGACATTGGGGGGAATCGGTGTCCCATCGCCGAATCGCAGCATCCGCGGCCGTTCTCGCGGCCGGCATCTCTCTCGTACCGGCCATGGCCCACGCGGCCGGCCCGGCCGCCGGCAGGGCCCACGGGGTCACCGCGCCGGACATGAGCAAGGCCGCCGCTCCGAAGTCCACCACGTTCAGCAGTCCGGCCGACCGGTCGGCCCGGCAGGCCCCGGCGGCCGGCGGGAACAAGGCCGCGGCCGCCCCGCAGGCGGCCGACACCAACCCCACCCTCGCGGTGGGTCTGCACGCCACGACCACCACGGGGCGCGGGCTGGAGCTGAAGGCCGACATCACGAGCGCACCCACGACGCTCTCGGTCCACGTCGACTGGGGCGACAACAAGACGACGAACGACTACGCCGCCGGGACCCAGACCGTCACCGAGGCGCACACCTACGACCAGCTCGGCACGTACACGGTCAAGGTGAGCGTCACCGACCAGGCCACCCAGACCGTGGTCTCCAACGACATCGTGGTCACCACGGAGGGGTCGGACTACACCCCGTACGGCCCGACCCGCCTGCTGGACACCCGCAACGGGACGGGCGCACCGGCGGGCAAGGTGGCCCCGTACTCCTCCGCGCACCTGAAGGTCGGCGGCAACGGCGGCATCCCGGCCGGCGTGACCGCGGTGGTCCTCAACGTCACCGCCACCAACACGACCAGCGAGGGCCACGTGACGGCCTTCGCCGACGGCGACGAGCAGCCGAAGACGTCGAACCTCAACTTCGCCCGCTACCAGACCGTCCCGAACCTGGTCATCGTGCCGGTCGGCGCGAACGGCTACGTCAACCTGTACAACGGCAGCTGGGAGTCGGTCGACCTGGTCGCGGACGTCGCCGGGTACTTCACCCACACCGCGTCCAGCGGCTACACCCCGATGGCGCCGGTCCGCTTCGTCGACACCCGCTCGGGCCTCGGCACCGCCAAGGGCCAGGTCCCCGGGCAGGGGACCTTCAGCACCCAGATCAGCGGCGCGGGCGGCGTGTCGGCCGGGGCCACCGCCGTGGCGCTCAACGTGACGGTCACCAACCCCAACGGCAGCGGCCACCTGACCGTCTACCCGAGCGGGCAGCAGGCGCCGACCGCGTCCAACGTGAACTTCACCCCGGCCAAGACCATCGCCAACTCGGTGATCGTCCCCGTCGGCGCCGACGGCAGGATCAGCATCCGCAACGGCGGCTGGGACCCGGCCGACGTCATCGTCGACGTCGTCGGCTACTACAGCCCGTCCAGCGCGAACGCGTACCTGCCGGTCCAGCCGTTCCGCCTGCTCGACACGCGCGAGTGGGTCTACGGCCCGCTGGGCGGCCGCGGCTACGTCCACATGCCCCTCGCCTCGGGGTACCCGCACACCAAGGGGTTCGTCCTGAACACCACGGTGACCAACACCCGCGACCGCGGCTTCCTCTCGGTCGCCCCCGACCCGAACACGAAGGAGGACTACGAGAAGGGCACGAACACCTGGCCCACCACTCCGACCTCCTCCACCCTGAACTGGTCCTACTTCGACACGGTCCCGAACCTGGTCCAGACGAGCACCGGATCCACCGGCGTCATCGATTACTGGAACCAGAGCGATGGCGACATCGACCTCGTCGTCGACCTTTTCGGTGTCTACACGGACAACTGATACGCCTCGGCGAAACTGCTGGTCACAGTGGCTCGGGGGCGGCTTCCAGGCCGCTCCCGGGCCACTGCCCACGGGAGTGGCGACTTAAGGCGGGGGCCCGTAAGCGGAAGCTCGGAGGGTATGTAATCTGAGCGGACTTTCAGCCCTGGCCAAGGGCTCACGGAAACATAGGGGGCTCGGTGTCCTACCGCCGACTCGCAGCTTCTGCCGCCGTCTTCGCGGCCGGCATTTCTCTCATTCCGGGCATGGCGCACGCGGTCGACCAGGCCTCCGGCGATGCCCGCGGCGTCAGCACGCCCGACCTCACCCAGGCCGGCATGACGGACGGCGCCACGTTCTCCAGCCCCGCCAGCCAGTCGACCCGGCAGACCACGCAGTCCGCGCCGGCCGCCAAGAGCGGGACGGCAGCCGCGCCCATGACGGAGACCGCAGGCTCCAACCCGACCCTCGCGGTCGGCCTGGAGGCCTTCGCCGCCACGGCGCACGGGGTCATGCTGGACAGCTCCATCACCAGCGCGTCCACCCCGCTCGACGTCAGCATCGCCTGGGGCGACGGGGCCGTCACCGCCGCCTCGGCCACGGGCACCCAGCACGTGCAGTCGGAGCACACCTACGCGGAGCTCGGCACCTACACCGTCAAGGTCACCGTGACGGACGCGGCCGCCAACACCGTGGTCACCAACGAGGTGGCCGTCACGACCGGGGGCTCGGACTACACTCCGTACGGCCCGACCCGTCTGCTGGACACCCGCAACGGCACCGGCGCCCCGAAGACCAAGGTCGCCCCGTACTCCTCCGCACACCTGAAGATCGGCGGGAACGGCGGCATCCCCGCCGGCGTGACCGCGGTCGTCCTCAACGTCACCGTCACCAACACCACCAGCGGCGGCCACGTCACCGCCTTCGCCGACGGCGACGACAAGCCGAGCACGTCGAACGTCAACTTCGTCCCCGGCCAGACCGTCCCGAACCTGGTCATCGTGCCGGTCGGCGAGAACGGCTACGTCAACCTCTACAACGGCGGCTGGGAGTCGGTCGACCTCATCGCCGACGTCACCGGCTACTTCACCCAGACCGCCTCCAGCGGCTACACCCCCCTCGCGCCGCAGCGCTTCGTCGACACCCGCAGCGGCACGGGCACCGCCAAGGGCCAGCTCGCCGGCTACGGGTCCTTCAGCACCCAGATCACGGGCCTCGGCAAGGTCCCGGCCTCCGGCGTCACCGCCGTGGCGCTCAACGTGACCGTCACGGGCCCCAAGAGCGACGGCCACCTGACCGTCTACCCGAGCGGGCAGGCGGCCCCGACCGCGTCCAACGTGAACTTCACCACGGGCCAGACCATCGCCAACTCGGTCATCGTCCCCGTCGGCCCCGACGGCAAGATCAGCGTCCGCAACGGCGGCTGGAACCCGGCCGACGTCATCGTCGACGTGGTCGGCTACTACAGCCCGCAGAGCAAGGGCTCGTACCTGCCGTTCACACCGGTGCGCATGCTCGACACCCGCGATCCCCAGGACCCGGTCCACGGCCCCCTGGCCGGCCGCGACTACATCTACACGTCGATGTCCGATCCCGGTGACGGCGTCACCGGCTTCGTGCTGAACACCACGGTGACCAACACCAAGGACAGCGGGTTCCTCGCGGTCGCCCCCGACCCGAACACAATGGACCAGTACGACGGCAACACGTCGAGCCAGCCGACCCCGCCCGGCTCCTCGACCCTGAACTGGACGACCGGCAAGACCGTCCCGAACCTGGTCCAGGCGAGCACCGGCTCCACCGGCGTCATCGACTTCTGGAACCAGAGCGACGGCAACACCGACCTCATCGTCGACGTCTTCGGCATGTACCAGGAGAACTGACCCACCGGCAGGTGACCGTTCGCACGCCGCGGACAGCGCCCCGGGAACGGCCGTCCAGGCCGGACCCGGGGCGCTGTCCGTGCAGCACCAGCCGCACGTTAGCCTCAGCCACCGACACGAGCGCGGAGGATCCGTGATGAACGAAGAGATTCGGCAGGCCGACGAGGCCGCGGGGCGTGACCGGGCCCCCGAACGGACCTATGACGTGGTGCTCTTCGGGGCGACCGGATTCGTCGGGGCCCTGACCGCCGAGTACCTCGCCGCGCACGCCCCCGCCGGCTGCCGGTGGGCCCTCGCGGGCCGCGACCTCGGGAAGCTGGAGCGGCTGCGCGAGCGGCTGACCACGCTCGCCCCCGGGTGCGCGTCGCTGCCGCTGCTCCGCGCCGACGCCGGGGACGCAGGCGCCGTACGGGAACTGGCCGCCTCGACCCGGGTCCTGGCCACCACCGTCGGACCGTACGTCCTGTACGGGGCGGAGCTGGTCGCCGCCTGCGCCGCGGCCGGTACGGACTACGTCGACCTCACCGGCGAGCCGGAGTTCGTGGACCGGATGTACGTCGAGCACGACGCCCGCGCCCGGGAGACCGGCGCGCGGCTGGTGCACGCCTGCGGCTTCGATTCCATACCGGCCGACCTCGGCGCGTACTTCACCGTGGGGCAGCTGCCGGAGGGCGTCCCGCTGCGGGTGGACGGGTTCATGCGGTCCAACGCCGTCTTCTCCGGCGGAACCCTGGCCTCCGCCCTGACCGCCATGGGTCGCGGACCGCAGACCCTGGCCGCGGCGCACGAGCGCCGGCTGCACGAGCCCCGACTGCCGCAGCGGCGCGTACGGGGCCCCCTGGGAGCACCGCGGTTCAGCCGGGAGACCGGCACCTGGGCGCTGCCGCTGCCGACCCTGGACCCCCGGATCGTGACCCGCTCGGCAGCGGCCCTGGAGCGGTACGGGCCAGACTTCCGGTACCGGCAGTACGCCTCGGTGAAGCACCTCCCGGTCGCCCTGGGCGGTACGGCCGCGATCGGCGCGACGGTGGCCCTGGCGCAGCTCCCGGCAGCGCGACGGTGGCTGATGAGCCGCTGGGAGCCGGGCCGGGGCCCGGACGCGGAGCGCCGGGCGCGCAGCTGGTTCACGGTCCGCTTCGTCGGCGAGGGCGGTGGCCGCCGCGTGTTCACCGAGGTCTCGGGCGGCGACCCCGGCTACGGCGAGACCGCCAAGATGCTGGCCGAGTCGGCGCTGTGCCTGGCGTACGACGCCCTGCCGGAGCGGGCCGGCCAGCTCACCACGGCGGTGGCGATGGGCGACGCCCTGCTGGACCGGCTCCAGAAGGCCGGCATCCGCTTCAGGGTGGCCGCGGTGCGGTGAACCGGGCCGGCGGTCAGGAGGCTTCGCGCAGGGCGCGTCGGCACAGCGAGTCGGCGTGCCGGGTGGACTCGGGGATCCGGAAGCGGGGACTCAGCGCGAGGGCGTGGGCGCAGGCGTTGTCGAGCGAGACCCGGTGGCCGACGGAGACGTACACCGGCTTGATCCCGTCCTGCGTACGCAGCGCCCGCCCGACGACGGCGCCGTCGGCCGTGAGCAGCGGGGCGGCGTCGCCGCGCCGGGCCCCGGGCTCCTCGTAGGTGAACGTGAACGGGTTCTTCGCCACGCCCATGCTCGGCAGGCCGGTGACCACCCCGAGGTGGCAGGCGAGGCCGAAGCCTCGGGGGTGGGCCAGCCCGTAGCCGTCGCAGACGACGAGGTCCGGGGCGGCGGTGAGCGCGTCCAGCGCGGCCAGCACCGTGGGCAGCTCGCGGAAGGCGAGGAGTCCGGGCACGTACGGGAAGCTGACGTGCCCGACGGCGGTCGCCTCCTCCACGACCTCCAGGGTGGCGGCGTCGAGGACGACGGCCGCGGCGGCGACCAGGTCGCGCTCGTCGTCGTAGGCCACGTCCACGCCTGCGACGAGCCCCCGTCCGGGCGGCGGTCCGGGCTCACCGAGCACGACCTGTATACGAAGTTCGTCCTGTATCGCCCGGGCCTCGGCCTCGGTGGCGGGGGTCTTTACGCTCGTCATGATGGTGCGAGAGTAGCCTGGCGATCATGTTCGTCATGGAGCTCACCTACACCGCGCCCATCGAAGCCGTCGAAGAGCAGCTGGACGCGCACATCGCCTGGCTGGACGGTTACTACGCATCGGGCGTCTTCCTCGCCTCGGGCCGCAAGGTCCCGCGCGACGGCGGCATCATCCTGGCCGCCGGGGTCTCCCGCGCGGAGATCGAGAAGATCGCGGAGGAAGACCCCTTCACGGTCGCAGGCGTCTGCACCTACCGCATCATCGAGTTCATCGCGACGAAAACGTCGTCGGACCTGGCCCCGGTCCGCGAGAACCCGGCGGCGTAGCGGGCCGGGAAGCCCGCCGGGCAGACTCCTCACGCGCAAGCGTCAGGGTCATCGTCAGGGTCGGTCGGTGCGTTCCAGCCTTCCCACGCGTCCCTTCTCCCCCGCCGCCCAACAGCCCCCGTCATCCGCGCAGCCGACGGTGTCGAACGAGCCCGGTGCCAGCGCACGCCAGCTGCGGCCCCCGTCCGTCGTGACGTCCGTGCCGGTCGGGCCCACCGCGAGGGCCGCGCCGCGCAGGTGCGGGAGCCAGGCCGCGCCCGAGCGGTACGCGGGCGGCGGGGTCCGGGCCGGGCGCCAGGTGCGGCCCGCGTCCGCCGATACGGCCGCGGCCTGCGGGGATGCCTGGCCGGTGCGGTAGTCGCCGCCGACCGCGAGACCTGTCGTACGGTCGCGGAACGCCAGGGCGAAGACCCCCCTGGCCGGGTCGCCCGCAGGGATGCCCGACTCGGCGACCTGCCAGGTGCGGCCGCGGTCCGCCGAGTGCAGGACCCGGGCGGTCGCGGCGCCGCCCGTGGCCAGCCAGACGTCGTGCGACCCGGCGCTCACCAGACACTGGCCGCCGGCCGCGAAGCCCGCCTCGCCCGGCAGTGCGTCCGGCATCCCCGCACTCGGCAGCACCGCCCAGGTGCGGCCGCCGTCGTCCGTCGACAGGATGCGGAACTTGCCGTCCACCGGGTCGCTCACGGCCAGCCCGTACCGGAAGTCGGAGAAGGCCAGGCAGTCGTAGAAGGCGCGCGGATCGGGGTTGCGGAACGTTTCGGCCCAAGTGGTGCCGCCGTCCTCGGTGCGCAGCACCCGCGAAGCCGCACCCTCCCCGATGGACAGGGCCACCGCGCGCCGCGCGTCGAACGCCTCGATGTCGCGCAGCTCCAGGCCTTCCGCGACCGCGACCGGCGGCGAGACGTCACGCCAGCTGCGGCCCCCGTCCACCGTCCGCAGCACCGTGCCCTTGGAGCCGGCCACCCAGGCCGTGGAGCGGCTGACCGCCGCGAGCCCGCGGAAGCGGGCGTCCTTGGCGGTGTCCTTCAGCGCCCAGCCGGCGCCCCGTAAGCCCTGCACGTCCTGCACGTCCTGCACGTTCCGCACGCCTTGGCCGCCCTGGCCGCCCGTCCCGCTCTGCGCCTGCGCCGGGGCGGCCACCAGACCCAACGCCAGAGCCGCCGCGCACATGCCAACTCCCAGAAGTCTCATGGCGCCGGAAGCTAATGCACCCCGGATTCGGCGTCCAGGGTGCGTCCGCGCCGCCGCGTTCCTAGGCTGAGGCCATGCCCTCCAAGGAACCCAAGGCCTACGACGGCAAGCGCATCACCGTCACCTACGACACCGGGCGGTGCCTGCACGCCGCCGAATGCGTGCGCGGCCTGCCCGAGGTGTTCGACACCGGGAAGCACCCGTGGGTGCAGCCGGACGGCGCCGAGCCGGAGCAGGTTGCCGAGGTGATCCGCCGGTGCCCCTCGGGCGCACTGCAGTACCGGTTCGCCGATGACGGGCCGGCCGAGGAGCCGGACCGGCCGACCACGGTCGTAAGGTCGCCCGCCGGCCAGCTCGTGATGCGCGGCGATCTGCGTGTGACGAGCGCCGACGGGGGCGTCCGCACGGAGACCAGGGCGATGCTTTGCGCCTGTGGAGTGAGCGGTAACCAGCCGTTCTGCGACCACTCCGGGGCCTGCGGCGGCGACTGACAGCCCTTCGCACACACCTCTCGGGCCGTCACTCTGTGCGATCAAACGGACGCGTTCCAGCCAATCGGTGACACAGCTCACGTCGGTTCGCATGCACGGAATTGCCGATTCCGGCGTCTATCCGGTTGCCGGGTTCCACCCATGCCCGGCAGCAGATCCGCCGCAAGGGAGCGAGCCTTGATCACTGTTATCGAGCAGGCCGTGCAGGCCCGTCTGGTCGCCACCGCCCCGAAGGTCGAGACCGTGCCCGTCACGCTCTGCTACGACCGCGCGGATCCCTTCGCCGTGCGCATGGCCTTCCCCGCTCCCGCCACCCTCGAAGGCGTCGAGGTCTCGTGGACCTTCGCGCGCGAGCTCCTCGAATCGGGGCTGGACCGCCCGACGGGGTGCGGCGACGTGCGGGTCCGGCCGTACGACGTCGACCGGACCACGATCGAGTTCCACGCGCCCGAGGGCGTGGCGATCGTGCTGATGCTGACGGCCGAACTGCACCGGTTCCTGGAGCGCGCCGCGACGGTCGTCCCGCCGGGCCTGGAGCACCTGTACCTCGACCTGGACCACAGCCTGGCCGAGCTGATGCGCGACCCGCGCTGACATCCGGCACGTACGCCGTTATTCGTTTGCGGGCGGCCCCGGCCGCCCGTAGCTTCGCAGACGCCCCACTGCCGTCGAAACGGAGCAGGACATTGCTCGTCTGAGGTCGAGACACCGACAGACCACCGCCACGCCCGCCACCTCGTGACCCTTCATCACCGTCGTGGCCGTATCCGCCGTCCCGTCGGCTGTCTCCCCGCGTTGCACGCACCACTCACGCAACCTGGAGGCCTCCATGAGCCATACCCCTGCATCCATCACCTGCTCCGCCCTGTCCTTCGACTGGCCTGACGGCACTCCCGTCTTCGAGGACTTCCACCTGACCGTCGGCCCCGGCCGCACCGGCCTCATCGGGCTCAACGGCTGTGGGAAATCCACCCTGTTGAAGCTCCTGGCCGGGCAGCTGTCCCCGCACGACGGCCAGTCGTCCGTGGCCGGCACCGTCGGCTACCTCCCGCAGAGCGTCACCCTCGACACCGGCCTGCGCGTCGACGAGGCGCTCGGCATCCACACCACCCGCGCCGCGCTGCACGCCATCGAGGCGGGCGAGGCCACCGAGGCGAACTTCGCCGCGGTCGGCGACGACTGGGACGTCGAGGAACGGGCCCTGGCCACCCTCGACCAGCTCGGTCTCGCCCGGATCGGACTCGACCGTACGGTCGGTGAACTGTCCGGCGGCGAAAGCGTGTTGCTGCGCCTCGCAGCCCTGCTGCTCTCCCGTCCCGACGTCCTGCTGCTCGACGAGCCGACCAACAACCTGGACCTGCGGGCCCGGCGCCGCCTGTACGCGGCGGTCGAGTCCTGGTCCGGGGTGATGCTGCTGGTCAGCCACGACCGGGAGCTGCTGGAGCGCGTCGACCAGATCGCCGACCTGCACGACGGCGAAGTCCGCTGGTACGGAGGGAACTTCACCGCATACGAGGAGCAGCTCGCCGCCGAGCAGGACGCGGCCGAGCGGATGGTCCGGGTCGCGGAGGCCGATGTGCAGCGGCAGAAGCGGGAACTGGCCGACGCCCACGTCAAGTTGGCGCGGCGCAAGCGGTACGGCCAGAAGATGAACGAGACGAAGCGCGAGCCGAAGATCGTCATGGGTGCCCGCAAGCGGGCGGCGCAGGAGTCGGCCGGAAAGCACCGCATCATGCACGCCGAGAAGCTGGCGCAGGCGAAGGAGCGGCTGGACGAGGCGGCGGAGGCGGTCCGGGACGACGACGAGATCCGGATCGAGCTGCCCGCCACGCGGGTTCCGCCGGGGCGCCGGGTCCTGACCCTGAGCAACGTGCACCTGGCCCACGGGGCCTGGGCGGCGGGCGAGTGGGATCTGCGCGGTCCGGAGCGGATCGCGCTGGTGGGCCGCAACGGTTCGGGCAAGACGACGCTGCTGCGCACGATCGCGGGGGCGCTCGCCCCGGTGTCCGGGGAAGCGGTGACCCATGTGCCGACGCGGTTCCTGCCGCAGCGGCTGGACGTGCTCGACGAGAGCCGTTCGGTGGTGGAGAACGTGGCGCGGCTCGCCCCGCAGGCCTCGAACAACCTGATCCGGGCGCGGCTCGCGCACTTCCTGTTCCGGGGCGCGCGGGCGGACCGGCCGGCCGGCACCCTTTCGGGCGGCGAGCGGTTCCGCGCGGCGCTGGCGGCGCTGCTGCTCGCGGAGCCGGCTCCGCAGCTGCTGATGCTGGACGAGCCGACGAACAACCTGGACCTGGCGAGCGTACGGCAGTTGACGGACGCTCTGGAGTCGTACGAGGGCGCGCTGCTGGTGGCCAGCCATGACGTGCCGTTCCTGGAGTCGATCGGCATCACGCGGTGGCTGCTGCTGGACGGCGAGCTGCGGCCGACCACGGCCGAGGAGGTCCGGGAGGCACTGTGGCACGAGTGACGGGCGTGACGTATTCGGACCGCGGGCTCCGCAACCGCGGGCGGTCAGCGCGCCGGCGGTGGCGGCGGCAGTAAGGCCCAGGCCTTGGTGCCGCCCGCCGGGGTGAGGACGGGGGTGAGCCCCCAGTCCCCGCCGCACGCGTCGACGGTGGCGGCGAGCAGCCACATCCTCCGGCTGCGCCTGCCGCGGCACTCCTCGCTCGCTTCGGGCGAGGAGTGCGCCGGATGCTGGTCGTAGAGCACGACGCGCAGTGCATCGAACTGCCAGCGGACGTTCAGCACCATCTCCTTGCCGGGCGTGAACCGGTGGGCGCACGCGACGAGCTCCGAGGCGGCGAGTGCCGCGGTGTCGCACAGGTCGGGCAGCTCGTGCCGGGTGAGCAGGGACCGTACGCCGGTGCGGGCACTGCCTGCGCAGTACGCGCTGCCGGGCAGGCGTATCGAATGGTTGAGTTTCTCCGCCTCGCGCGGGATCCGCCGGACCTCGTGGACCGGCCGCAGGCCGCGGAGAGTGCCCGTCATCGTGCTGCTCCAAGATTCCGAATGCGTATGGCCGGGACAAGGGGCGCAAGGTCGCCCCGTGTGAGATGTGCGCTACCGACCGTAGCCCAATGCCGGACTCCGCGCGTCCGTCTCTGCCGTCAAGGCCGACTCCGCGGACCACCTGCAGGCGTGACTTTCGCTCCGTTACCCCTCTCCAACACCCCTTTAAACTGCACAGATAACCGGACGTAACCGGACATATGAACGCCTGGGGCTTGGCTGGCTCTCACGCTCCGCTTAACCTACGGATTCGTAGGCTACGGAACCGTAGGTAATTCGCTTTGTCCCCAGGAGCACCCGTGACGATCACCTCTCCCCACCTCGGCAGCTCGGAGGCGTGGACCGACGCCAAGCTGCTGTACGCGCTGGAAGAGGTGGTCGAGAAGGAGCTCAACCGCCACCTGAAGGTCACCAAGGACTGGATGCCCCACGAGTACGTGCCGTGGAGCGACGGCCGGAACTTCCCGGGGTTCTTCGAGGACGGCGAGGCGTGGGACCCGGAGCAGTCCAAGGTCACCGACATCGGCAAGATCGCGCTGGTCGTGAACCTGCTGACCGAGGACAACCTCCCCAGCTACCACCACGAGATCGCGACCCTGTTCGGCCGCAACGGGGCCTGGGGCACGTGGGTGCACCGCTGGACGGCCGAGGAGGGCCGCCACGGCATCGTGATGCGCGACTACCTGCTGGCCTCGCGCGCCGTGGACCCGGACAAGCTGGAAGCGTTCCGCATGCAGCACATGTCGGAGGGCTTCGAGTCCGACAACCGGCACTCGATGCTGCACTCGGTGGCGTACGTGGCCTTCCAGGAACTGGCGACCCGCATCTCGCACCGCAACACCGGCCACCAGTCCGGTGACCCGGTCTGCGACCGGATGCTGGCCCGCATCGCGCAGGACGAGAACCTGCACATGATCTTCTACCGGAACCTGCTGGGCGCCGCCTTCGAGATCGCCCCGGACCTGACGATGCAGGCCGTGCGGGATGTCGTGGTCAACTTCCGGATGCCCGGACACGGCATGCCCGGCTTCGAGCGGATGGCCGCGCAGATGGCGATCGGCGGGGTCTACAACCTGCGGATCCACCACGACGACGTGCTGAGCCCCGTGATCCGCTTCCTGAAGATCATGGACATCGACGGCCTCGGCCCCGACGGGCAGAAGGCCCAGGAGGAGCTGGGCCTGTTCATGAACGGCCTGGACTCCGAGGCCCGCAAGTTCGACGAGCGCCTGGCCGCCCGCGCGGCCCGTGTCGCGGCCCGCAAGGGCTGACCGGTCCGACCTGCATCCGTCCACCCGGGGCCCGGGTGGACGACACCGCCGGAACCCTGGCAGAGCCGCGCTCTGCCAGGGTTCCGGCGTGACGTCCTCGCCGTGACGTCCGCACGTGCCGTCCTCGCTGGGCGGCCCGGTCAGCTGCGCCGGCGCAGGGCGAGGCGTTCCGACTCCGACAGGCCGCCCCAGACGCCAAAGCGCTCGTCATTGGCCAGGGCGTACTCCAGGCACGCCGCACGGCCCTCACAGGCCCCGCACAGCCGCTTCGCTTCCCGCAGGGACGAGCCGGGCTCCGGGAAGAAGAAGCCCGGGCCCGTCTGGGCGCAGAGGGCGAGGTCGTACCAGGCGGGCGCGGTGGCGGCGGTGTTCATCGACATGCCGGAGATCCTCACCGCCGCCGATGGACGTCCGATCAACGCCTGATCAACACCGGTGCACGGCCCGCCGGCCGGACGGCCTCACGCCCCCTGCGCGGGAGCGCTGGCTATGACCGCGAACCGCGCACCGTAGGGGTCCGCCAGCTTCGCGAACCGGCCGACTCCCTCCATGAACACCGGCGCCAGCCGGACCTTGCCACCCGACTCCTCGGCCTTGGCCGCGGTCACGTCGCAGTCCGCGACCTCGAAGTACGGGGTCCAGTAGGGGCGTTCGGCGTCCTCCACCGGGTCGGCCCCGATCGGGACCAGGCCGCCGAAGGCCGCCTCGTCCGGCGTTCCGGACGCCTTGACCATGGTGTAGGAGCCGCCCTCGAAGGTCTTGCTGATCTCCCAGCCGAAGACGGAGCCGTAGAAGGCCTCGGCCGCCTGTACGTCGCCCGTGTACAGCTCGGCCCAGCACAGGGACCCCACCTCGGTCACCACGCCCAGGCCCCTGTGCTCCTTCGGCTGCCAGGTCGCGAAGGCGACGCCCGCCGGGTCGGCGAAGATCGCCATCCGGCCGGAGTCCATGACGTCCGTCGGCTGGAACGCCACCGTCCCGCCCGCCTTGACCACCGCGGCCGCGGTGGCGTCCGTGTCTGCGCTCTGGAAGTACACCGTCCAGGCGGCCGGCCCCTGCTCCGCCGTGACGGTCATCCCGCCCGCGACCGTCTTGCCGCCGAGGTGGAACATCCCGTATCCGCCGACCTCCTCGCCGCCCGGCTGGTAGTCCCAGCCGAACAGTCCGGCGTAGAACCCGGCGGCGCCGTCGATGTCCGGCGAGCCGAGGTCGACCCAGTTCGGGGAGCCGTCCTTGTAGTCCGTTGTGAGCATGACCCGTACTCCTTCCGTCCTTCTAAGAGCATGGCACCCGCCACTGACAGCGGCCGCTCCACAGAGTGAACGACCGTGCGTTCGGTAAGATGGCGGTATGGCAGACGGACGCGTGGAGCGCGGGAACCAGACGCGGCGGACCGTTCTCGGGCGGACGATGGACATCGCCTCGACGGACGGCCTGGAGGGCCTGTCCCTGGGGAAGATCGCCACGGATCTCGGTCTCAGCAAGAGCGGAGTCTTCGCCCTCTTCGGGTCGAAGGAGGACCTTCAGCTGGCGACCGTGCGCGCCGCCGCGGCCGTGTTCGCGGAACACGTCGTCAAGCCCGTGCGCGAGGAGCCTGCGGGCATCGTCAAGGTCTGGCGGCTGTGCGAGCAGTGGATCGACTACTCGGCCGGCCGCGTGTTTCCCGGCGGCTGCTTCTTCTACTCCGCCGCCGCCGAATTCGACTCGCGCCCCGGCCCCGTGCGCGACGAGATCGCCAAGGCCCGCACCGAGTGGACCCGTTACATGGAGCAGCAGCTGGACGAGGCCCGGCTCGCCGGCGGATTCCGGGAGGGCACGGACCGGGCGGACGTCCCGCAGCTTGCGTTCGAGATCATCGCGTTGATGGAACTGGCCAACGCGGGCTCCGTGCTGCACGACGACCCGACGACGTACGAGCGGGCCGGCCGGGGCATCCTCGACCGGCTGCGCGCGGTGGCGGCCGCTCCGGGTGAACTCCCGCAGCGGCCGCCGGCCGTCAGCTCCCGGCTCGCCTGAGCCCGCTCCGCCCGGCCCCGCCGCTCACACGCAGCGCGCAGCCCGCGGCCGCGGCGCCGAGGGCGGCCAGCGCCACCATCAGGAAGACGCCGCGCCAGTGGTCCCCGGCCCCGGTCAGCAGGGCGGCGGTGGCCGCGATGCCGAGGGCGCCGCCCAGTTGGCGGGCCGTCATCAGCAGGCCGGTGCCGGCGGCGAACCGCGCGGGCGGGAGGGTGGCGGAAGCCGCCGTGGAGAGTGCGGTCAAGGTCACGCCGATGCCGAGGCCGCCCAGCAGCCCGGCCGGCAGGAAGACCTGGGCGTACGAGTCCGAGTCCGCGGCCCAGCCCCACAGCAGCAGGGCGTTGGCCGCGAACAGCAGGGACCCGGTGGTGGCGGCCGCCCACTGGAGGCGGGCAGGGACCCTGCGGCCCACGAACAGCGCGCCCGCCATCGCGAGGACGGCGCCGGGCGTGACGCCGAACCCGGCCTCCAGGACGGAGTAGTCCCATCGGGCGATGAGGTAGGAGGGCCCGGTCAGCAGCCATGCGTACATGGCCGCGCCGAAGAACAGCGCGCCGGCGTTGGCGCGGGCGAAGACCGGATCACGCCACAGGTCCCGGTCGACAGCGGGCGCGGGGTGGCGGCGCGAGCGGTGGAGGGCGAGGGCCGTCGACAGGGCGCCGCCGAGGACGAGTACGAGCACGGCGGGGGCGGTCCAGCCCCATTCCCGGCCTTGGGAGAGGCCGGCCACCACGCCGCCGATCCCTGCGGCGAGGGCGAACGTGCCGACGGGGTCGGGGAGCCGGCGCACCGCAGGTGCCTCCCGCGGCACGGCGCGGGCGGCGGCCCGGCAGAGCGCCATGCCGAGCGGCACGTTGATCAGGAAGATCGCACGCCAGTCCCACAGTTCGACGAGGAGTCCGCCGAGTGTGGGCCCGACGGCGGCGGCGAGCCCGCCGGCGGCGCCCCATGCGCCCAGGGCGGCGGCCCGCCGGCCGGCCGGTGTGTGCGCCAGGACGAGGCCCAGCGCGGCCGGGATCATCCCGGCGGCGGCCGCCCCTTGCAGGGCGCGGGCGAGGATCAGCAGGCCAGCGGTGGGCGCCGTGCTCGCGGCGAGCGAGGTTGCGGTGAAGGCGAGGGCCGAGCCGAGGAAGAGGCTGCGCCGGCCCAGGGTGTCCGCGAGGCGGCCGGCGGCGGCGAGCAGCGCGGCGAACAGGACGGCGTAGGCGCTCACGACCCAGGTGAGGCGGGCGAGGGTCACCTCGGGAAAGGCGCGCCGCAGGTCGGGGAAGGCGACGTTGACGACGGTGGAGTCGAGGAAGGCGAGGAAGGTGGCGGCGCAGGCGAGCAGCAGGATCTGCTGCCCTTGCCGGCCCCGGGCCGTCTCGCCGGCGCTCTCCGCGGTCTCCGCCGTCTCGGCCGTCTCGGCCGTCTCGGCACTCTCGGCCGTCTCGGCACTCTCGGCACTCTCGGCACTCTCGGCGGAAGCGCGCGCGGGCGTGATCGGCCCGGGCCGGGCGGCGCTCATCGGGCGGCCGCCCGGATCCCGGCGGGGGCCTGCCGGGCGGGGGCCGGTTCGGCGAGGAACCCGACGGCCGCGGCGATGACTTCGGGGTCCTTGAGGATGCGGCGGTGGCCGAGCCCCTTGGTCTCGATCAGGCGGGCGCGGTCGCCGTAGGCCGCCGCGATGGCGCGGGACTGCCCGGGGGCGGCCACGTCGTCGTCGGCGTCGTGGACGAGCAGGATGCGCGAGGGGATCTCGTCGGGGCTGCCGGTGGCGTCGAAGCGGGACCAGATGCCGGGCTCGTCGGGGAAGAGGCGGTACTGGACGTGGTCGCGCAGGGCGCGGTCGACGGCCCGGCCGAGGCCCGTCATGCGGCGGAACCGCGCCAGCAGGTAGTCGAAGTCGGCGATGCCGCCGAGGGCGACGATCCGGTCGGCCCAGATGCCGTCCCGCAGCGCGAAGAACGTGGAGACCACCCCGAAGGAGTGGGCGACGACGGCGGAGAAGTCCCCGTGCTCGGCGTGCAGCAGGCGGATGATCGCGCGCTGCCTGCGGATGGTGGTGGCCCGGCCGCCGGACTCGCCGTGTCCGGGCGCGTCGAAGGAGACGACGGTGCGGCCCTGGGCGCGCAGGGCCGCGATGAAGCCGGCGAACCGCGAGGCGCGCGAGGTCCAGCCGTGGACCACGAGGACGGGCCGCTCGCCGTCGCCCCAGCGGTACGTGGTGACCGGTATGCCGTCGACGGTCAGCCGGCCGGTGGCGGCCTCGGCCATGAGGGCGGCCTCGTCGGGGCGGAGCCCGGGGCGGCCGAGCGGGCGGACGAACAGCGCGAAGGCCGCCCGCCCGGCCAGGCCCGGGGCTAGCCGGGCGGTGAGGTTGAGGGTCGTGCTCAGGAGTGAAGCCGTGGGGTGCATGCCCGGTTCTCCGGATCTCCTCGGATGGCCCGATGGCCAGATGGCCAGTTGCCCGGAGGGCGCTGGCGGGATGACGAGAAGATATTAGCACGATCGTTCGTGTTGTTTTTGAGGTGCATCAGCGCCCGACCCGCACCCGGCGCGGCGCAGCGTTGCCTTCCGGCCGTCTCAGTCCTCGCGCTTCGCCCGGCTCGGCTGGACGCGCTTGGGTTCGCCCGGCATCTTCGGGTAGTCCGGCGGGTACGGCATGTCGCCCAGGCCGTGGTCGTGTTCGTGCCGGTCGGCCAGTTCCAGTGCGGCGTCGAGGACGAAGGCGTGGTCGTCCATGTCCGCGTGCAGGTCCCCGAGTTCGGCGTAGCGCGCGGGCATCGTGGTGATGTCGAAGTCGCGGGGCTCGGCGGAGTCGATCTCGGCCCAGCGCAGCGGGGCCGACACCGGGGCGTGGGGGCGCGGGCGCACGGAGTAGGCGGAGGCGACCGTGCGGTCGCGGGCGGTCTGGTTGTAGTCGACGAAGATCCGCTCGCCCCGCTCCTCCTTCCACCACGCCGTGGTCACCCTGCCGGGCATCCGCTGTTCCAGCTCGCGGCCGATCGCGATCGCGCAGCGCCGGACCTCGGTGAACGTCCAGCGCGGCTCGATCGGGACGAAGACGTGCAGCCCGCGCCCGCCCGAGGTCTTGGGCCAGCCGCGCAGGCCCAGGTCCTCCAGTACGTCGCGCAGTTCGTGGGCGCAGATCACCGCGTGGTGGTAGTCGGTGCCCGGCTGCGGGTCCAGGTCGATGCGCAGCTCGTCGGGCCGGTCCGTGTCCTCGCGGCGCACCGGCCAGGGGTGGAACGTCAGGCAGCCGAGGTTGGCCGCCCACAGCACGGCGGCCGGCTCGGTCGGGCAGATCTCGTCGGCCGACCGCCCGCTGGGGAATGCGATGTGCGCGGTCGGGATCCAGTCAGGCAGGTTCTTCGGCGCGCGCTTCTGGAAGAAGGACTCGCCCTCCACCCCCTCGGGGTAGCGCTCCAGGGTGGTGGGCCGGTTGCGCAGGGCGCGCGTGATCCCGTCGGCCACGGCCAGGTAGTACTGCGCCACGTCCAGCTTCGTCAGGCCCCGCTCGGGGAAGTAGACCTTGTCCGGGCTGGACAGCCGCACGGTCCGCCCGCCCGCTTCCAGCTCGATCGCATGACCGGATGCACCCATGTGCGCCACGGTAGGCGGGCCCGGCCAGGTGTGCATACCGGGCGTGCAGGGACGTACCACCGCAGAATCTAGACATGGATCTGCCTGTGATGCCTCCCGTGAAGCCGATGCTCGCCAAGTCGGCGTCCAAGATCCCGCCGGGTATGCAGTACGAGGCCAAGTGGGACGGCTTCCGGGCCATCGTGCACCGCGACGGCGACGAGGTGGAGATCGGCAGCCGCACCGGCAAGACCCTGACCCGGTACTTCCCCGAGCTGGTGGCCGCGCTGAAGGACAACCTGCCGGCCCGCTGCGTGGTGGACGGCGAGATCGTCATCGTTCACGGCGGACGGCTCGACTTCGACCGGCTGACCGAGCGGATCCACCCCGCGCAGTCCCGTGTCGACATGCTGGCGCAGACGTCCCCCGCCAGCTTCGTCGCCTTCGATCTGCTCGCGCTCGGCGACGAGGCGCTCCTCGACACCCCGCTCACCGACCGCCGCGCCGCCCTTGCCGGCGCCCTGTCCACCGCCCGGCCCCCCGTTCACCTCGCGCCCGCGACCACCGACCTCGCACTCGCGCAGGAGTGGTTCGAGCGGTTCGAGGGCGCCGGGCTCGACGGGGTGGTCGCCAAACCGCTCGATCTCCCCTACCGGCCCGATGCCCGTCTCATGTTCAAGATCAAGCACGGGCGTACGGCCGATACCGTCATCGCGGGATTCCGTTTCCACAAGAGCGGTCCGATTGTCGGATCGCTGCTCCTGGGCCTGTACGACGCCCGGGGTGCCCTCCAGCACGTCGGGGTATGCGCCGCCTTCCCCATGAAGCGCCGCGCCGAGCTGGTGGACGAGCTCGCACCGCTGCGGATGGCCGACTCCACCGGGCACCCGTGGGCGGCCTGGGCCGAGGAGTCCGCCCACGAGAGCGCCCGGCTGCCCGGCGCGCAGAGCCGCTGGACCGGCAAGAAGGACCTCTCCTGGGTGCCGCTGCGCCCCGAACGCGTCTGCGAGGTGGCGTACGACCACATGGAGAGCGACCGGTTCCGGCACACCGCCCAGTTCCGCCGCTGGCGGCCCGACCGGGCTCCGGAGAGCTGTACGTACGCCCAGCTCGAAGAGGTCGTCGGCTACGACCTCGCCGAGGTCCTCGGCCCGGCCGCCGGCGCGTAGGCCGCCCCGTACGAGCACGAGGCACGAGGCACGAGGCACGAGGCACGAGGCACGAGGCACGAGGAGTACGCGTACTCGCCGGGCCCGCACCCGCCACCGGTCCCCCGGGTCAGCAGAGCGCCGTCAGCTTCTCCCACTCCGCCCGGTCCGGGCCCACCTCGTTCGGCGCGAAGCCGGGCCGGGCCGCCAGCCAGCGTGCCACCCGGGCCCGGACCTCCGGGTCCGCGTACGCCCGCTCCGGCAGCTCGGCCAGGTGCCGGACCCGCGCCCGGGCCCGCATCACCTCGGGGTCCTCCAGTGCGCACTCGAACAGCGCGGCGACCTCGCGGGCCGTCCCCGTCCGCCCGGTCCGGGTCGCGAACCGCTCGCCGATGGCCGCGTCGGCCACCACCTGGAAGTCGAACCACGGCTTCAGGGTGCGCACGGCCCACGCGTGGTATTCGGCTGCGAAGCGGTCCGATCCCGGGTCCCGGTGCGCCGTGCGGGCCACTCTGCGGGCGGCCCACAGCGCGAGCGAGGTGCCCTGCCCGAGCGTCGGGTTGGTGTGCGCGACCGCATCCCCGACCGGCACCAGCCCGGTCACCACCGGCCCCCGCTCGTCCGCCAGCGCGCTCCACCGGTTGTCCAGGCTCGCCGTGGCCAGTACGCCGGACAGCGGTGCGGCTCCCAGGTCCAGCCAGGCCGCGCCGGGCGGGAAGGCCCGGGCGGCGGCCTCGAAGACGACGGGATCGCGCAGCGCGGAGCGGGTGGTGTCCCGGGTGTGGACGAACAGCGTCACGGCGAACACCCGGTTGTCGGCCGGGAAGACGGCGCACCCGGCGAAGGTCCCGCCGGTCACCGTCCAGGGCCGGCGCGGCCCCTCCTCCATCCCCTCGGGCAGCCGGTACCAGCGGCAGAAGTACGCCAGCCCCGTGCGGTGCCGTTCCACGACCGGCGGCCGGCAGCCGGCCGCGCCGAGCAGGCGCTCGATGCCGCCGCGCCGACCGGCCGCGTCCACGACGAGGTCCCCCTCGTACGCGCCCGCCTGCGTGGTCACCCCCGCCACCCGGATCGCGCGGCCTGCCGGCTCGGCCATCAGCCCGGTCACCGGCTCCCCGTGGTGCATGACGGCCCCGGGTTCGGCGCGCAGGGCGCCGGCCAGCGCGCTCTCCAGCACGATGCGCCGGGCCAGGAGCATCACGAGGTCCTCGTCGCCGGGCCGCTCCGGGGGGCGTACGTCGAACCAGTCCAGTTCGTGCCGTTCGCGGGCGCCGAGGCGCAGCATCTCCGCATGGACGTCGGGCAGATCGTCGCGCAGGACGGTGCGGGCCGCGCCGAGCAGGGCGTGCGGCTGGGTGGCCTGCGGGACGCCCGGCCGGTGCCAGCCGAAGAAGTCCCGGTCGAGCGCGGTACCGGGGGCTCGCGCATCGCGTTCGAAGAGTTCGGCGGTGTGTCCGCGGCGCGCCGCGAGCAGTGCGGTCGCGAGCCCTCCGACACCTCCGCCGATGACCAGCACATGTGCCATTGCGTGCCCCCCGAGCCCCTGAGCCGATGAACGGTACGAAGATCAGACCGCTCAGAGCCTGCACGGACGGGCCCTGGCCGAAACCCGCACACCTGTCCGACGGACTAGGCCCGGCTCCCGTCCGGGCCCCGGCCCGCGCGGTGGGCGTCGAGGGCCCGCCGGGTCTCCGCCTCGATCAGGTCGGTGTTGATCGCCACGGCCGCCCGCAGCCCGGCCGCTGCAGCCCCGGCCAGCTGCTCCATGGGGCCGGTCACGTTCCCGGCCGCCCAGACGCCCCGCAGCGCGGTGGCCCCGGTGAGCGGATCCGCTTCCAGGCAGGTGCCGATCGCCGCTCCGGCCCGCTCCACGGTGGCGACGGGCAGCCCCAGGCTCGCCGGCACCCCGGCGCGGGCGGTGAACCGCGGAGCCACCACGAGGGCCGTGCACTCCACGGCCGCACCGCCGTCAAGGGCCACCCCGGCCATCCGGTCGCCGGTGATTTCGAGGCCGGTCACCCGGCCCTGCGCCACCGTGATGCCCAGGGCGCGGAGCAGCTCCCGCTCCTCGTCGGTGAGCCGCGAGGTGTGGGAGAGCAGGGTCACCCGGTCGCTCCAGTTCCGCCACATCTGCGCCTGGTGCACGGCGAGCGGACCCGTGGCCAGCACCGCGATCGGCTCGTCGCGGACCTCCCAGCCGTGGCAGTACGGGCAGTACAGCACGTCCCGCCCCCAGCGCTCCCGGAGCCCCGGAAGGTCCGGCAGCTCGTCCACCAGCCCGGTGGCGATCAGCAGCCGGCCGGCCCGGACCGTCGACCCGTCGGCGCACCGGACCAGGAAGCCGCCGCCGGGCAGCCGGTCGGCGGCGATCGCGGTGCCGGCCGCCCCGGACCGGATCCCGCCCCCGTACCCGGCGACCTCCGCCCGCCCCGCGGCCAGCAGCTCCGCAGGGCTCGCCCCGTCCCGGCCCAGGTAGCCGTGCAGATGTGCGGCGGGGGCGTTGCGGGGGCTGCCGGAGTCGAGCACCAGCACCGAACGGCGCGCCCGGGCCAGGGTCAGCGCCCCGGCGAGCCCGGCGGTCCCGCCGCCCACGACCACCACGTCGAAAGAGCCGGAAGAGCCCGAAGAGCCCGTCACCGCGTTTCCCCTTGCGTCGTCCACGTTGTCCATACCGGTGAGGGTGTGGCCCGGTGCGCACTCCTGACAAACTCTGCTGCCGTACCGGCAAGGGAAGCGGAGCAGATCGATGACAACGCCGAACGAGCGGACCGAGCGCCCGGCACGGGCCGTCCCGCAGCCCAACGCCGTCGTCGGTGTCGGGCTGGTCGTGTCCGACGCCGACGGGCGGGTGCTCCTCGGGCAGGCGCACGACGGCCGCTGGGAGCTGCCCGGCGGGAAGGTCGACCCCGGGGAGAGCTTCGAGCAGGCCGCCGCCCGGGAACTGGCCGAGGAGGCGGATCTGCGGGTGGCCCCCGAGGACGTCCGGGTCCTGGCCGTGCAGCTGTCGCCGAGGACCGGAGCGACCCGGCTGACGGCGGCAGCCGTCACCA
Source organism: Streptomyces sp. NPDC097981 (assembly GCF_040302565.1). NCBI lineage: Bacteria > Bacillati > Actinomycetota > Actinomycetes > Kitasatosporales > Streptomycetaceae > Streptomyces > Streptomyces sp. NPDC097981. Next base: position 149,518 of record NZ_JBEORW010000001.1, on the reverse strand, counting down.
CTGCCGCCGACGGCACCCCGAGGGTCACCGAGCCGCACAAGATCCTGCGCTGGCAGTGGTTCGCCCCGGCCGATATCCCGGATGCCCTCTACGCCCCCTCCACCGCGGTCCTGCGCGCCTGGCGCCCCGAGCTCGGGGCGACCCTGCCGCCCGAGCCGTCGTACGACTACCCGACGGCGTAGCGCCTCCCGCAGGGGCCGCCGGCCCGCTGTGACATCTCCCACCCCCTCTTGCCACGGGAAAGAAGGCATTCCTAAGTTCTGACTTATGGCCCCACACCACCCCACACCCCCCACACCCCCCACCGGTCCGGGCACCCCTCCGCCGGCCGACTTCACGCTCGACCTCACGGGGATCGAAGTGCTGCGGCGGGCCCAGGTCATGGAAGCCCTCGGCCCCGACTGGGACCCGATCGAGGTCCTGCGCGGCGAGGAGGCGGCGTACGACCTGCTGTACTCCGGCCTCGACGAGGAGCAGCAGCGCACCTACGACGACCTGGTCGCGGCCGGCGTGCTCCCCTCGCGCGGGGGCGGCCATGCTCCCGCTTGACCCGCATGCGGACCTCGGGCGCCGCGCGTGGGTGACCTGTCCGAGCTGCAACGACAGCCGCGGGTGCACGCCGTGCGAAGAGCAGCGCACCTGCTCCGACCACTGGCGCTACCTGCTCTCCAACACCGGCAGCCTGCTGCACCTGCAGTGCCCGTCCTGCACCCACGTCTGGGTGCACGAGAGCGGATTCGGCGCGACCCGTTCCCTGTGGAGCCGCATCACCGGCGGCCGCGCCGGACTCTGACCGCGGGGCCGCGGGGTCCGCCGGGGCCGGGACTCACACCCCCGCCGGGGCCTTCTGCGCGAAGTAGCCCTCGCCCAGGTCCTCCGCGAGCAGCCGCTTCGCGATCGCGTCGGCCGCCGCCCTGAGTTCCTCGCTCCGCGGGCGGCCTCGGTCCTTCTCCAGCTCGCCGCCGAGCCAGTCCCCCCACGCCCTGGAGATGGTCGCCGCCTCCCGCTGCCCCGCCGGGGTGAGCGTGAAGAAGGTGCCCTCGCGGGTCAGGTACCCCTCCTCCATCATCCGGTCGAACACGGGCAGCAGGACTTCCGGGGGCACGGAGCGGCGCGAGGCGATGAGTCCGAGGCTCGCGTGCCCGACGGTCCGGGTCATGATCTCCACCTGCATCACCGCCCAGGCACCCGCCATGTCCAGCCGGGTGTCCGAGGCGTTCACGATCGCCCGCGCCGTCTCCGGCCCCATGTTCCGTACGAGCTGGCCGACCGCCAGCTCCAGCAGTTTGGCCGAGTCGCCTGAGGCCGTGACGGGTGAGGCGAAGCCCTCGCCCATGTCCGTGGACGCCGCCCGCGCGGTGTCGCGCAACCGGACCTGTTTGAGGAAGAGCGCGACGACGAAGCCGATCCCGGCCACCGGCACGGTCCACAGGAACACCGTGTGCAGGGCTTGCGCGTACGCCTCGACGATCGGGCCGGCCGCCGCCGGGTCGAGCCCGTGGACCCCCTTGGGGCTCCGGGCCGCCTCGGCCAGCTGCGCCGGATCGGCCCCGGTGGCCCGGGCCGCCTCCGCGACGGCCTTCTCCAGTGCGGGGCCCAGGGCGTTGGCGTAGATCGTGCCGAAGACCGCGGTGCCGAACGAGCTGCCGAGCGTACGGAAGAACGTGACACCTGATGTGGCGGTGCCGAGGTCGGCGTAGTCCACGGTGTTCTGCACGGCGATCGTCAGGACCTGCATGCACAGGCCGATCCCCGCACCGAGCACGAACATGTACAGCGACTCCAGCCAGGCGCCGGTCCCGGGTCCCATGCGGGACAGCAGGTACAGCCCGATCCCCATCACCAGGCAGCCCAGGATCGGGAAGATCCGGTACCGCCCGGTCTTGCTGGTCACGTTGCCGCTGAACACGGACGCGATCAGCAGGCCGATCACGAGCGGCAGCGTCCGTACGCCCGAGACCGTGGCCGAATCCCCGTCCACGAACTGCAGGTACGTCGGCAGGAACGTCATCGCGCCGAGCATGGCGAAGCCGACCACGAAACTGAGCACCGAGCAGACCGTGAAGACCTGGTTGCGGAAGAGCCGCATCGGCAGCATCGGCTGCGCCGCCCGCGTCTCGACCACGCAGAACAGGGCGAGGGCCAGCACGCCGACCACGAAGAGCCCGGTGATCGTCGCGGATCCCCAGGCGTACTCGTTGCCGCCCCAGCTGGTGGCCAGGATCAGGGCGCTGGAGCCCACCGCGACCAGGGCGATGCCCAGGTAGTCGATGCGCGTCCCCCCGGCGGCACGGACCGAGGGGATCGTCCGGGCCGCCGCGACCACCACCAGGATCGCGATCGGGACGTTCACGTAGAACGCCCAGCGCCAGGTCAGGTGGTCGGTGAACAGGCCGCCGAGCAGGGGCCCGATGACGGTCGCGACCCCGAAGACGGCGCCGATCGCGCCCTGGTACTTGCCGCGTTCGCGCAGCGGGACCACGTCGGCGATCAGGGCCATGGAGGTGACCATGAGACCGCCGGCGCCGACGCCCTGGACGCCCCGCCACAGGATGAGCAGGGACATGTTGCTCGCCAGGCCGCACAGGAACGAGCCGGTGATGAACACGATCGCCGAGACCTGGAAGACGAGTTTCCGGCCGAAGAGGTCGCCGAACTTGCCCACCAGCACGGTCGCGACGGTCTCCGCGAGCAGGTACGAGGTCACCACCCACGACATGTGGTCCCCACCGCCGAGATCCGCCACGATCGTGGGCAGAGCGGTGCCGACGATCGTCTGGTCGAGGGCCGCGAGCAGCACTCCCAGCATGATCGTGCCGAAGACGACGTTGCGCCGCCGCCGGTCGAGCACGATAGGCGCCGCGGCTGCGACGGCCGCTTCGTCAGGGGCAGTGGTCACATCTCGCACTCTCACAGCGCCCCCGCGCCGACGCATGCGGCACGGGGCCGTACGGGCGAACCCCTCCGCGCCGCCGCAGGGCTCCCGTACCGGATCAGCGCAGGTAGGCCAGCCCCGGGTGCTCGGCCGCGTAGCGGTCCAGGAGCCGCCGGGCCACCCCGACCGAGTCCACCAGCGGGTGCAGGGCGAAGGCCTTGACCGCGGTCGCCCGGGAGCCGCTCGCGGCGGCCGCGAGGACCTCCCGCTCGACCGCCTTGACGGAGGCCACCAGGCCCACCGCGTGCAGCGGCAGCGGGTCCACGGCCACCGGGTGTGCGCCGTTCGCGTCGACCAGGCAGGGCACCTCGATGACCGCCCGCGCGTCGAGCACGGACAGCGTCCTGCCGTTGCGGACGTTGAGGATCAGCGTGGCCCGCTCGTCCCGGGCGATGGCCCGCATCAGGGCGAGCGCCACCTTCTCGTACCCCCCGGACTCCAGATCGCTCTCGTCGCGCTCGCCGAGGCCGGCCGCCTCGCGGTTCTCGGCCATGTAGGTGGCTTCCCGCTCCGCCCTGGTCCGGTCCCAGGCGGCCAGCGCCGACCCGGCCGGCCGGTCCGCCCGGCCCGCCTCGGCGTAGAAGCCGCGCTGCTGGTCGCGCAGGAACGCGCCGCGGGTCTGTTTGGCCTCCGTGTACGCCCGTACGGTGTCACGGTTGAAGTAGTAGTAGTGCAGGTACTCGTTCGGGATCGCGCCGATCGAGCGCAGCCATTCGGCTCCGAACAGCCGGCCCTCCTCGAAGGACTCCAGCGCCTCGGTGTCGGCCAGCAGCCGGGGCAGTTCGTCGCGGCCGCCGATGCGCAGCCCGCGGACCCAGCCCAGGTGGTTGAGGCCGACGTAGTCGATCCAGGCCTCCTCCGGGCGGGCGCCGAGCAGCCGGGCGACGCGCCGGCCGAGCCCCACCGGGGAGTCGCAGATCCCGATGACCCGGTCGCCGAGCTCCTCGGCCATGGCCTCGGTGACCAGCCCGGCCGGGTTGGTGAAGTTGATGACCCAGGCTTCGGGGGCGATACGGGCGACCCTGCGGGCGATCTCCCGGGCGACCGGCACGGTCCGCAGGCCGTACGCGATCCCGCCCGCGCCGACGGTCTCCTGGCCCAGCACCCCCTCGGCCAGGGCGACCCGCTCGTCCGCGGCGCGGCCGTCGAGGCCGCCGACACGGATGGCGGAGAAGACGAAGTCGGCCCCGCGCAGGGCCTCGTCGAGGTCCCCGGTGGCGGTGACGGCCGGGGCGTCGGGCGCGGCGGAGGCAGCCGCCTGGTCGGCGAGTACCCGGGCCATGGCGCCGAGCCGGGCCGGGTCCTCGTCGTACAGGGTCACATGGGACACCCGGCCCTCGGCATGGTCGCCGAGCAGTGCGCCGTAGACGAGCGGCACGCGGAATCCGCCCCCGCCGAGGATGGTCAGCCGCACGCCCCTACCGCCCTTCGCCCGCGCCACGACCGGTGCCACGATCCGTGGCATCCGACCCGCGACACCTGATGGAGGGCTCCAGTGTCCCCCGCCGCGGGCGGGCGGGGGGGGGAGTCAGTCCTCCAGCGACGGCACGGCGCGCAGCCGGGGCCCCTGGTGGAGCGGGGCGGCTGCGCCCGGAACCGGACCCGTCGCGACGCCCTGCGGCGCCGACAGGATCATGGTGATCCGGGTGAGGCCCATCCCGTCGAGCATCCGGCTGGATTCGGCCACCAGCCGACAGCGTACGAGCCCCCAGCGCGGGTCCCAGTGGCGGACGGTCCGCACGGCCCCGTCGCGTTCGGCGGCATCGGCCCCGTGGGTACTCAGCCAGTGCGGTACCCCGTAGCGGTAGGCCGCCTCCATGAACGGGTCGCGGGCCACCTCCTGGCGGATGCTGCTCAGGCCCTCGTCCTCCGGAGCGGCGGCGAGCGCGTTCGCGAACTGGGCCAGCAGCGGCACGCACCAGGCCGGTTCGTGGTCCTCCAGCACGGCCGCGGCGTCCGGGTGGAACAGCACGAACCGCAGGAAGTTGTCGTCCGGCAGGGCGGTCGGGTGCGGGCGCACGGACTGGAAGAGCTTGTCGAACGCCGAGTTGGTCAGCGCCACGTCCCAGCGGTGGTCCACCAGGAAGCTCGGGTACGGCACGGACTCCATGAGGGCCGCGTAGTCGCACAGGTAGTCGCGCTGGGCGGGGTCCTGGGGCAGCCGGCTCTCCTCGGCCGCCCGCCAGGTCGGCGGGGGGTCGCGGTCGACCATGACGCGGAAGAGCCAGAAGCACTGCCGCTCGCTCATCTCCAAGGCCTCGGCCAGGGCGAGCAGTTTGCGGTCCGTCCACTCCTTGACCAGGCCGCGTTCCCAGTTCCCGTAGGCGCGGACACTGATACGGAGCCGGGCGGCGAGGTCCTCCTGGCTCAGGCCGAGCTCTTCGCGCCGCTGGCGCAAAATCTCCTTGCGTCGCTCCGACCGCACTGCGCCGCGTGCGGACTCGTCGCCCGCCAGGCGCTCCTCACCGGCTCGGGCGAGGCCATCGGACGGGCCCACCGCTGCGAGATGTGGCACCGAGAGCTCCCCCTCTTCACGGTCTGGATCTTCAATTACCTCTGGCGATCCTGCTACCGACTTCATTCGAGTGTCAACTATCGTGGCAGTTCCGGCCTCTTGACAGCTCATTCCCGCCACAGCTGTGGCAAGTTCTGGCCCTGTGGCGGCGGAGCGGCTAGATTCCAAAAGCCGACCATGTGCCCGAACCGACCCCGCCGCGATCTAGGAGAACCACTGGTGACAGACGGCTTCCCGGCTCCCGTCGCGGTGGCCAACGCGCCCCTGGCAGCCACCGTCACGCGCGTCGCCGAACTCGCGGGCAAAATGGGCCGCGACCTGAACAGGGTCTTCGACCTGCGCCGCCTCTCCGAGGCCTCCGGCGTACCCGCCGACGTGATCAGGACCCTGCTGGACGGCCGCCCCGCCGGCGAGCCCTGCCTGCAGACCCGCTTCCTCCAGCGCCTCGACCTGCTCCGGCGGACCCGGCTGAAACCCAACGGGCGCCGGTACACGCAGCAGGAGATCGCGGACGGCGCCGGCATGTCCCGGCAGCAGGCAGGAGCCCTGATCAACGGTGACCGCAGGCCCACCATGGAGCACTGCGACGCGATCCAGCGCTTCTTCGGCGTCCACGCCGGGTTCCTCACGGCGCACGACGCCGACGCCCTCACCGACGCGCTCCAGCGGACCGAGCAGCAGATGCTCCAGGACTACGCGGGCCGCGCCCGCGAAACCGCACCCGCCCCGGCGGCTTCGACCGGCGATCCGCTGGCAAGACTCCTGCAGAACCACGGAGTCCGGGGCATCGCCTGGCGCGCCGCGCAACTGCCCAGCGACAAGCACCGGGACAAGGTGACCGAATGGCTGGACATGCTTCTCGAAAGCGTCAAACCGAATGAGTCCTGACCCAGTCGAAAATCTGGGTCTGATCCTTGAGTCCTGATCCGGATCCGCGCCGACGGGGAGAACGGTGAGCATAGGCAGAGAGCAGCGCCGGTTGTGCGGCGAACTGGTGGCCGGTATCCGGCTCACCGCGCCCGTGGAACCCGTGGACCTCTACGCCGCCCTCTGCGAGGGCATGAGCAAGCACCGCGGCCGCCGGGTGGACTTCCGGATGGCCTCGTTCCCGCCGGGGACGGCAAGCGGCCTGTGGCTCGACATGGCGGACCGCGATCTGGTGGTCATCGAGGAACGCACCGCACCGGACCACCAGCTGGTCATCCTGGGCCACGAGCTGTGGCACATGAAGGCCGGCCACTGCAGCCACCACGTCGACGGTGCAGCCGTCGCCGCCCGGCTGCTGTCCGACGAGGCCGATCTCGGGGAGACCGTCCGGCGGGTCGCCGCGCGCACGCGCGCGGACGTCTCGGAGGAGACGGAGGCGGAGACGTTCGGCTTACTGCTGGGCAGCCGCTGCCGGACCTGGCTCGCCGGTTCCGCGAACCACCGGGCTCCCGCACAGCGTGACCAGTTGGCGGGCCGCATCGAGGCCTCGCTCGGATACCGGGGGCACAGGAACGACCGTTGAACGGCCAGGACTACTACATACCGGCAGCCGCCCTTGCGGTCTCACTCGCCTTCAAGGTGCCGGCGCTACGGCACAGCTGGCGCGACCCGCTCCTGCGGTCGGTCTGCGCCCTGCTGATCCTGGCCGGATCGGTGTTCACCTTCGCCGCTCCGCCGACCATCGTGGCGGTCAACCGCTGGACCGGCGTCGCCAACATCTCCGCCCCGCTCGTCTACTGCCTCATCACCATGTTCAGCGCCGCCTGCCTGGTGCTGATCGTGAACTGGCGCGGCGGCCCGCCCGAGCTGACCCGGCGCATCTCGCGCCGCTGGATCCTCGGCTACTCCGGGGTCGTCGTGGTGCTGGTGGCACTCTTCGCGCTCGGCGACACCCCGGTCGAGCGGCTGCGCGACTTCGACACCTACTACGCCAACACCCCCTACACCCAGCAGATGATCGCCCTCTACCTGACGGCGCACCTGGTGGCGGCCGTCGTGATGGTGGCCATGTGCTGGCGCTGGTCCCTCCAGGTGCACGGCTGGCTGCGGATCGGCCTGATGATCATCGTCTCGGGCTACGTCTTCAACCTCAGCTACGACGCCACCAAGATCACCGCGGTCGTCGCCCGCTGGACGGGCCACAACCTCGACGGCCTGAGCACCTACATCGCCCCGCCGCTCGCCTCCGTCGGTGCACTGATCAGCGCGATCGGCTTCGTGCTGCCCCTGCTGTGCCAGCGGCTCTCCGACAGCTGGCAGACCTGGACGACGTACCGGCGGCTCGGCGCGCTCTGGCACGAGGTGCAGATCGGCGCCCCCAGCGGCACGCCCTGCGTGCAGATGTCCTGGTGGGCTCCGGCGGAACTGCGGGTGATCCAGCGCGAGTCGGACATCCACGACGGATTCCTGCACCTCGGCCCGTACTTCGACCTGCACCGCCGCGAGGACGCGTACGCGAGCGCCCTCGCGGCCGGCGCGGACGAGGAGACGGCGCTCGCGGTCGCCGACGCGGCGATGGTCGCGGCCGCCGTCCAGGCCCGCTCGGCGGACCCGGAGGGCTCCGTCATCGGGGCCACCGAGGAGAGCGTCCTCGACACGCTCGGCGGAGCACGCGACCTCGTACGGATCTCCCACGCGCTGCGTCATTCGCCGGTGGTGCAGGCCGTACGCCGGCAGGTGGCGCTGACGGAGAGCGGGCCGGCCTGAGCCGGCCCGCAGCGGCCTCGTCGGGGCGGCCCCGCGGCCCCTCGGGGCGGCCGGGCGTCAGCGCGCGGCCACGGCCGGCGCCGATTTCGGGAACAGGTCCTGGAACGGGCCTGCGGAATCGATTCCCTCCCGGCCGTAGGGTGCGTCGAAGCTCCACACCATGAACAGCAGGAACACGATCAGCGCACTGAACAGCCCGGCCAGCAGCAGCTCGCGCCCGGAGCGCCGGATCTGCAGGGTGAAGATCAGCCCCACGGTGACCACACCGCCGACCAGCAGCCCGAACCACACGACGCCCGGCAGGGTCGACTCGTCGGCCTGCACGCGCGAGTGGCGGGCGTCGTCGGCGGCCGCGATGTGGTCCAGCAGCGGCTGGTAGGCCTGTGCCTGGAGCTCGTTGGCCGGGCTCTGGTGGGTGACGTCGGTGCGGAGTTTGCCGAGCAGCTCGGCGCCCCTGGGCGAGGCGCCCCGGCCCGAGGTCAGCAGCGGCCAGTCCACGGCGACGGTGTGGGAGACGTACGCGTCGACCTCGCCGCGGATCCGGTCGCGCACGGGGGTCGGGTAGACGTCGGCGCGCTGGGTGACCTCGTACAGCGACTGGGCCTCGCGGCGCACGCTGTCCTCGGCGGCGCCGCGCGCCTCCCAGACGCCGGCGATGGCCAGGCCGAGCACGATCGCGTAGACCACGCCCACCATCATCGTCATGTACTCGATGACATCGGGGGTTTCGCTGGTGTCCTCGTCCTCCGCGACCCGGCGGTGCCGGAGCGCGGTGCAGGCGAGGACGAGGGCGCAGACGAGCGCCATGGCGACGGCCAGGACCAGCCATTCGGACACGAGGGTTCTCCCGTTGGTGGATCGGTGGGTGGATGCGCTGAGAGCGGGACTCAGCCGCGGCTCTTGGAACGCGGCCGCAGCGCGGCGGCGGCGAGCACGGCCGGGGTGGTGACGACGGCCATGAGCATCACGGTGGACATGCCGCCCGGGCCGCGCCGCTCCAGGGCCGACGGGTGGTACGGGCGCACGTGGAAGGCGGTTGCGGGCGCGGGCGCGGCTGCGGCCCGGGGCGGGGCAGGTGCTTCGGCCGGCGGCGGCGAGGCCACGGGCCCGGCGTCCGGCGCGGGCGCCACGGGCTCCGGCTCCGCGGCCTCGGCCTTCGCCGTCGGCCCGGACGGCTCCGGGCGCCCGGGGGCGGCCACGGCCGGCACGGGGCCCCGCCCGGGGTGGTGCACGGCCGGCCGGCCGGGTACGACGGCCCGTGCCGGGGGCCGGACCCCGGGGGGTGCGGCGGCGGGCCGGCCCGGCTGCCCGGCCGGCACGCAGACGTCGAGCCGGGCCCCGTGGCGGCCGATGCCGTCGTCCGCGACCGCCACATGGCCCTGCAGCGGGCAGAGCGCCGCCACCAGGCCTGCTCCGGCGAAGTACTGCCAAGCGGTCACCGCGCGTCCTCCCGTACCGCTGGGGCGCCCCCGGCGGTAGCGGGGGACGGTTGTGAGGGTTTCGGCTGGAGAAACGATCACAGCGGTGCTTCGATACGCCGCAGACGCGTCAAGATCCCCGGCACATGGACTACTTCAAGCCATCCGCCGTAAGGGGGTGCTGGGCACCGCGCTGGTGCTGTGCCCACTCGTGCGGCGCTCGCCGCCTGCGAGGCCCCGTTCTGCTGCTCGCCGAAGACCGACCGGTTCGCGGCGACCGCGTCGGCGCGCTATCCGGCCACGCGAAGGCGGGCGGCTGCCGCCTCGGCCTCCCGTACGACGCGGTTCGTGTCGATGTCGACGAGCCGGCCGCCGAACTTCAGCGCCCGTCCGTCCACGAACACGGAGTCGATGTTCTCGGGCCGCCCGTTGAAGACGATCTGGCCGATCCAGTCGAAGCGCGGCGCGAAGTTCAGGGCGGCCGGGTCGATGACGACGACGTCGGCCCGCTTGCCGGGGGTCAGGGAGCCCACCCGGTCGGCCATGCCGAGTGCCTCGGCGCCACCCAGCGTGGCCATCCGCAGGACGTCGTGCACCTGCGGGAAGACTCCGGCGTCCGTCGCGCGGGCGCGTTGCAGGCCGATGGCCGTCTTCATCAGCGCGTGGAAGTCCGAGCTGTCGTTGGTGCCGCCGTCCAGCCCCAGCCCGACCTTGACACCCCGTCGCCTGAACTCGGACAGCCGCATGACGCCTGAGGCCAGCCGCATGTTGCTCAGCGGGCAGTGGGCCGCGCGCGCGTCGTGGTCGGCGACGGCGGCGATCTCGTCGTCGGTCAGGTGGATCGCGTGGTTGATCAGGAGCCGCGGCCCCAGCGCGCCGATGTCGGCGAGGACCCCGATGGGATCGTCGGCGCGCTGATCGGAGCGTTCCAGGACATGGGAGTTGAGCATGACCCCCAGGTCCTGGGCGGCCTCCCAGTGCGCGCGGTTGAGGTCCTTGACGGCTCGCGCCGCGTGCGTGGCGACCTGGAAGGAACCGAGCGGTACCGGGTCGACGAGTTCCTTCTTCACCTTCGCGACCAGCGTCGCGCCGGGCTCTGGCGGGAACATGGCGTACGTGAACCGCACCCCGGTGCCGGCCAGGGCCCGTACGTAGCTCTCGACGAGGTCGTACGCGAAGATGTCCACCCAGTCCACGAGCGTGGTCACGCCCGACTGGACGGCGTCCAGTGCCGCGAGGCGTACGAAGCTGTGGACCGCCGCAGGTGTCAGGCGTTCGCGCCGGGGGGCGGTACACCGTTCGAGCCAGTCGAACAGGTCGCCGTCGGTACAGCCGCCGCGGATCGCCGCCTGCCAGAGGTGGGTGTGGGTGTCGACGAAGCCCGGCATGACGAGCTTGCCCGAGGCGTCCACCACCGAGGTGTCCGGCGGCGCCTGGAGGCCCGTACCGACGGCGGCGATGGTTGCGTTCCGCATCAGGACGTCGGCGTTCTCCAGTAAGCCGAGGGGCCCGGCGCCCAAGGCCGGATCCAGCGTGAGCACGAGCGCGGCCCCGCGGAGCAGGACCGCACGACCGGCGGGGACCGGCGGGTGGGCGGGGCGGTCGGGGGGTGCGGAGCGGGCAGTGACGCCGAGGAGGAGCGGGGCGGCGGCGGCCAGACCGACGCCGGTGAGGAGATCGCGGCGGCTGGGGGCCGGCCGCGGTGCGGGGGTTGACTGCATGGCGTGAAACCTCCCGAGAGCTCAGTACGGAAGGCCCGCCCGGACGACACGGTGACGGAGCGTCGGGCACGGGCGGGAGATTACCCGCAGCATTCCCAGCGAACGGCCTCTCGAAAGTCGATTTCGGAAAACATTTTCCGCTCCGGCCGTGTACGGGTCATGCCGGTGACCGGAGGGTCCCGGCCTCGTGCCCCTAGCCGAGGGACAGAGCGGGTCCGGTGACCATGAGCCCGAGGTCGTGGCCCGCGTACGCGAAGAACGCGAACAGGACCAGGGCCGCGCCGCCCAGCGACACGTCCTTGAGGAACTGGACCTGTTCCATCATCTTGGCCTGCGGGTCCTTCTCGGCCCAGAAGCCGTGCATCAGGACGGCCACCGAGAAGGAGAACGCGGCCAGCACCAGTGCACCGATGTCGGCCCACAGGCCGACGCCCACGCTCACGGCCCCGACCAGCATGGCCAGCCCGCTGACGACCGTGGCGGGGACGGGGAACGGCAATCCGCGCGATGCCGCGTATCCGGCCATCGCCTTGGTGTTGGTCAGGTGGTTCACCGCGGAGGCGGCGAAGAGGCCGATGAACAGCAGACGGCCTATGAGCACGAGCACATCCATGATGACCTCCGTGGAGCACCAGGTTGTCCGCGTATGTCACTCCTGCCCTCATAATGACCGTTCACCCGCCCGGCCTATTCCGCCACGGCACCCGCCCCTCCCCCGCCCCATCATCGGATCAGCGAATCCGCAGCTCAGCGGCGCTCCATGCGGGGATCTACCGGGTAGCGGAAGGACGGTGGCGGGTGGCAGCGGACAGGCTGGGCGTTCCGGACGTGGCGGACGGTGAGGGCGGAGCGGACTGGGCGGACGGGGCGGACGGCTTCGGAACCCGGCTGGAGCGGCAGGTCGACGCCCTCATGGACGGCCTGCGGGCCGATCTGGAGCGGCTGGCCGCGATCCCGTCGATCGCCTTTCCCGGCCATCCGCCGGAGCCGGTCGAGGAGGCGCACGACCTGGTGGTCTCCCTGCTGCGCGAGGCCGGAGTCGCCACCGTCGAGCGGCTCGACCTCCCGGACACGGCCCCGGTGGTCTACGGGGTGATCCCGCCGCCGGAACCCGACGCCCCCACCGTGCTGCTGTACGGGCACTACGACGTCCAGCCGGCCGGCGACCCCGCCCTGTGGCACTCTCCGCCCTTCGAGCCCACACCGGTCCCCGGCGGGCTGCGGGCGCGCGGCATCGCCGACGACAAGTCGAACGTGATCGCGCACCTGGGCATGCTGCGGCTGTACGGCGGCCGCCCGCCGGTCGGGATCAAGCTGGTGATCGAGGGGCAGGAGGAGTACGGCAGCGCCTTCGACGCGTACCCGCCCACCGACCCCGCCCGGTTCGCCTGCGACGCCATCGTGATCGGCGACCTCGGCAATCTGCGCCCGGGCACCCCGACCCTGACCACCGGCACGCGCGGGGCCGCCGAGGTGACGGTGGAGGTGCGCACCCTCGCCGAGCCGCGGCACAGCGGCGAGTTCGGCGGCGCCGCCCCCGACGCCCTGCTGGTGCTGCTCCACGCGCTGTCGACCCTGCACGACGCGAACGGCGACGTCGCCGTTCCGGGCCTGCGGCGCGAGCCGTGGGCGGAGGCGACGTACACCGAGGAGGAGTTCCGCGACCTCGCCTCGATCCCCGACGACCTGCCGCTGCTCGGCACCGGCTCGCTCGGCGAGCGGCTCTGGAGCGGCCCCGCCATCACCGTCATCGGCCTGGACGCACCCGCCGTGGACCAGGCCGCCTCGGCCGTCGTGCCGTACGCCCGAGCCCGGCTGAACCTCCGCTTCCACCCGCACCAGGACCCCGGGGAGGCCCAGGCGCGGCTGGTGGGACACCTGCGGGCGCAGCGCCCCTTCGGCATCCCGCTCACCGTCACCCCCGGCGACACCGGCCCCGGCTTCGAGACGCCGACGGGCGGGCCCGCATACCGGGCGGCGCTCACCGCGCTCCAGGAGGCCTGGGGCACACCGGCCTCGTACGTGGCCACGGGCGGTTCGATCCCGCTGGTGAAAGGTCTGGCCGAGGCCGCCCCGCAGGCCGAGGTGCTGCTGTTCGGGGCGCAGGACAGCATGTGCAACCTGCACGCGCCGAACGAGCGGGTGCTGCTGTCCGAACTGCGCAACACGGTGGTGGCGTTGGCCGCCTTCGTACGCGAGTACGCGGCGGACTACCGCGCGGCGGTCGGCGGCCCGGCGGACGGCGGCCCGGCGTGATGCACGGGACAGGGCAGAGGCCGGCCGCATGTTCAGGTGGACACTGCGGGGCCTGGTCTCTCCTGCCCCGCCGGGCCCGGGTACGCCGAAGGGGCGCGGCCCGGGTGGGTCGCGCCCCTTCGTTCAGCCGGGTGTCAGCCCGCCTCGGTACCGCCGAAGCGCTCGCGGTAGGACTCCAGGTCCTCCTCGGTGACCCTCGCGAAGAGCACCGGCGGCACGGTGAACGGCGTGCCCGCCGGGACCGCGTCCAGGGACCTGGCCTGCTCCGGGGTGACCCACGTCGCCGTGTCGTCGGCGAGCTCGAAGGCCGAGCGCATGGCGCGCGCCGAGGCCGGGATGAACGGCTCGGAGACCACCGAGTAGAGGTGGATGAGGTTCATCGCGGTGCGCAGGGTGAGCGCCGCGCCCTCCAGGTCGGTCTTGACCTCCAGCCAGGGGGCCTTCTCGTCGAGGTACGCGTTTCCGGCCGACCACAGGGCGCGCAGCGCGGCCGCGGCCTTGCGGTACTGGAGCGACTCCATGTGGCCCTCGTATTCGGCCAGCAGCTCGGCGATCTGCTCGCCCAGCTTGGCCTCGGCCTCGCCGGCGGGGCTGCCGGCCGGGACCTCGTCGCCGAACTTCTTGCGGGAGAAGGTCAGCACGCGGTTCACGAAGTTGCCGAGGGTGCCGCCGAGGTCCTTGTTGACCGTGGCGGCGAAGTGCTCCCACGTGAACGACGAGTCGTCGGACTCCGGCGCGTTGGCGATGAGGAAGTAGCGCCAGAAGTCGGCCGGGAGGATCTCCAGGGCCTGGTCGGTGAAGACGCCGCGCTTCTGCGAGGTGGAGAACTTGCCGCCGTAGTACGTCAGCCAGTTGAAGGCCTTGACGTAGTCGACCTTCTTCCACGGCTCGCGGGTCGCCAGCTCGGTGGCCGGGAACATCACCGTGTGGAACGGGACGTTGTCCTTGGCCATGAACTGGGTGTAGCGGACGTTCCCGGCCTCGTACCACCAGGACTTGTAGTCGCGGTTCTCCGCGTCGAGGTCGGACCACTCCTTGGTGGCTCCGATGTACTCGATCGGGGCGTCGAACCAGACGTAGAAGACCTTGCCCTCGGCGGCCAGTTCGGGCCAGGTGTCGGCCGGGACCGGGACGCCCCAGTCGAGGTCGCGGGTGATGGCGCGGTCGTGCAGACCCTCGGTCAGCCACTTGCGGGCGATGGAGGACGCCAGCTGCGGCCACTCCTCCTCGTGCTCGGCGACCCAGCCTTCGACCTCGTGCTGGAGCGCGGACTGGAGCAGGAAGAGGTGCTTGGTCTCGCGGACCTCCAGCTCGGTGGAGCCGGAGATGGCCGAGCGGGGCTCGATCAGGTCGGTCGGGTCCAGGACGCGGGTGCAGTTCTCGCACTGGTCGCCGCGGGCCTTGTCGTAGCCGCAGTGCGGGCAGGTGCCCTCGACGTAGCGGTCCGGCAGGAAGCGGCCGTCGACCGGCGAGTAGACCTGCCGGATCGCGCGCTCCTCGATGAAGCCGTTCTCCTGGAGCCTGCGCGCGAAGTGCTGGGTGATCTCGCGGTTCTGCGCGGAGGAGCTGCGGCCGAAGTAGTCGAAGGACAGCTCGAAGCCGTCGTAGACCGCCTTCTGCGCGTCGTGGGCCTGCGCACAGAACTCGGCGACCGAGAGGCCGGCCTCCTTCGCGGCGAGTTCGGCGGGGGTGCCGTGCTCGTCGGTGGCGCAGATGTAGAGGACGTCGTGGCCGCGCTGGCGGAGGTACCGGGAGTACACATCCGCCGGAAGCATCGACCCGACCATGTTGCCCAGGTGCTTGATCCCGTTGATGTACGGAAGCGCGCTGGTGATCAGGTGTCGAGCCATCCTCGGATGCTCCATTTCATCTATGCGGTGACAACGTGGCGTGACGGATTGTGATGCGGTTCATCGTATCGAACCGCCGAAAGGCCACGTGCCGCATTTCCGCGGGGTGGATGTAACGCAAAAGCGAGGGAAGTGACCTCTGCGTCACGGCCCTCGCAATGGGCCCATGCTACAGCCGGAGCGGATCACCGCGGACCGGTGTCCGCGGTTCGGTCGGCCGGGCCCGTCGGGCGGGTCGTCCTGGCTGGTCACACGGCGTACGCCGGTGCACGGCGGCCCGGCATGGCCGGGGCATATGCGGATGCGCGGACTGAGCCCGCGCATGATCGAAGTCGGTCACTCGCCGATCATCACCGAACGTAATCCTTCGAGGTCTCTCTTCTGCACGCTCCGGGTGCGCCTGCACTGCCAGGCTGTCCGCGCACAGGGGATGAGGTGAGGTGGAACGGTGAGCGATGGCGGACCAGAGGAGTCCGGTGGGGCCGTGGGACTGCCCAGCCGACGGCGGCGGCCGACGCCCATGAGTCAGTGGAACCCGACGGCCCGCCTGTCGTACTGGGCCTTCCACGCCAACCGGAGGCCCTCGTACATGCGTTTCGCGTATCTGCAGCTGGGCTCGGACGCGGCTGCGGAGGACGCGGTGGACGCCACCTTCGACTCGATCATGAACGAGTGGTTACGCATGCTCCACATGGACCGGCTCGACGCCTACGCCTGGACCATCCTCAAGCAGCGGCTGGTCGACCGGCAGCAGCGGCGCGGCACCTTGCCCGAACCCATGGACATCAGCGCCTTCGAGGCCGCCCTCAAGGAGGCCCACGCCGACCAGTACGAGGTGCTGACCGACACCATCCGCTTCTACTCCGCCGTGTCCCGGCTCGCCGAGCGCCAGCGGGACACCGTGCTGCTGCGCTACGGGCTCCAGTGCAGCCCCGGTGAAGCCGCCTCGGTGATGGGCGTCGACGAGGCCACCGTCCGCTCGCAGCTCGGCCAGGCCCACCGGCGGCTCGCCCGCATGCTCGACACCTCCGCCGAGTCATGAGGCGCCGCGAGGGCAAGGAGGAGCGCGGCGGCGACGCCGCCCGCCGCTCCCTGGCCGAGTTCCTGACCCGGGCCGGCGTCCGCGACCGGTACCCGCACTACGACCTGGGTGCGGCCGAGGCGCGGCTGCTGCGCGCCTCCCGGGGGAAGTCCTCGGCGGCGCCCTCCCGGCGCCGGGCCGCCTACGGCTGGAGCGACCCCCTCCGGGACTGCCCGCTCGACTCCGAACGGGCCCGGCGCGACCTCAAGGCCGTCTGCCTGGCCGCCGTGTGCACTCCGAAGGCCGAGGCCCAGCTCACGGCCTTCGTCGAGAGCGGGCACACCGATCTGGCCGGGGCCGTGGTCTTCGGCTGCCTGCTGCACCTGGCCGGGCTGCGCGAAGGCGCCCGCTTCTGGTGGCAGTTCGCCGCCGGCTCCGGGCGGGCGCGCACCGCATCGGCCGCCTACTGCCTCTTCCTCGACCACTCCCGGCGCGGGGAGCACCACGACGCCCGGGTGTGGGCGCGCGAACTGGGCCGGCGCGGCTACCGGCCCGGCGGCCGCCGGGATCTGCGCGAGGTGCGGCTGTGCGCGCAGGCGACCGTCCTGCGCCACGTCGAGCAGCTCGACGATCCCGACCTGGGCCCGGTGCCGCTGCCGCGGGCCGGACTGCCGTCGGTGCTGGCCGCGTTCCGGCCGCCTCCCCCGGTGGTGACGGAGACCGTGCCCCGGGCCCGGCCGGGCGCGGGGCCGCTGCGGCACCTCGCGGCAGCGGCGCACGGAAGCCCGGGAAAGGCGGGAACGAGCGAGGCGCTGGGCCAGGCGCGGCGCGCGCTGGCCGTCGTACGGGTCCTCGAAAAGCACCCGCTCGGGGTGCGGGTCGCCCAGCTGGGGCGGGAGTCCGGCCTCGCCGAGGCAGAGCTGCGGCCGCTGCTGGCGATGCTGTGCGAGGAGGAGTACGCGTACCGGCCGGGCGCGGGCGTGTACGCGCGCGGGCCCGCCCTCGACCGGCTCGCCGCCCCCGGCGGCGGACTGGCGTGCCAGCTCCAGCGCACGCTGGCCCTGGCCCGGGACAGCGCGCGCGCCGCGGTGTACCTGAGCCGGTATGCCGAGGGGGAGGTCAGGATCACCCAGATGGCCGACGGGCCCGGGGCGCCACCGGTGCGGGAGTGGGTGGACTTCAGGGCCGCCGCGCACGCCAGCGCCGTCGGCAAGTGCCTGCTGACCCAGCTCGACCACGACCGGCGCCGCGACCACGTCGCCCGGCACCGGCCGACCCGGTTCACCCCGCAGACGATCACCGACAGCCGGGTCCTGTTCACGGCCCTCGACTCGCTGGCTCCGGGTGCGCCGGTCTTCGACCTGCGCGAGTACTCCCCCGGCGTGGTCTGCTCGGCGGTCCCGATCGCGACCGGCGACGCCGCCGGGAGCCTCGCGCTGTCGCTGCCCGCCACCCATGCCCACCGGCTGCACGAGGCGACCGAGGCCCTGCGCCGCAAGGCCGTCCCCGTGCTCCTGGCGCTGCTGCTGTCGGGCGCGATCCCCCCGGACGCGCCGGCGGCCGCCCCCGTGCCCCGCCCGTCCCGCGGCACTGCGGAAACACTCACTCCGGAGACCCTGCGCCACCTTCGCAGGCTCTTCCGTACCCCGCTGACCCGTCCGACGGCCTCGCCGGCCGACCCCCACCTGGTCAGCGACACGACGGCGGAGGCCGCGTACTTCTTCGACCCCCTCCCGGAATCCGGCCCGCCCCGCCTGTCCCTCCCCCTCACCTTCGCCCCCCTCAGCCCGGGCAGCCTCCCGACGGGCGAGCGCCTCCTGGTCCTGGGCACCTGACCCCCGTCCGCCGGGGGATTCCGGCCCCCGCGACGCTCGCGGCGCGGGTCCGTCCTCTTCCCCGGCCCCGCCTCCCTTCGAGGCGCGGGCCGGGCCCCGCCGGCGGGCGTCAGCCGGCGCGGGTGAGGCGGTCCGCGCCCGAGAGGATCGCGGCGGCCAGCGCCTCCGCCGGCGCCGATCCCCGCTCCCCCCGCAGCAGCGCGAACTCCACCGGCCCCAGATCCGGCAGACCCCCCACCCGTACCAGCCCCGGCGGGATCAGCCCCCGCGTGTGCGCCATCACGCCCAGCCCCGCCCGGGCCGCGGCGACCAGCCCGCTCAGGCTGCCGCTCGTACACGCGATCCGCCACGCCCGCCCGTCCCTCTCCAGTACCTCCAGCGCCCGGGCCCGGGTGATCCCCGGCGGCGGGAAGACGATCAGCGGCACGGGCCGGTCCGGGTCCACCCGCAGCCCCTCCGCCCCGATCCACACCATCCGGTCCCGCCACACCAGCCGGCCCCGTTCGTCCCCCGGCCCGCGCCGCTTCGCCAGGACCAGGTCCAGCCGGCCCGCGTCCAGCCGCTCGTGCAGCGTCCCGGACAGCTCGACCGACAGCTCCAGGTCCACCTCTGGGTGCTCGTGCCGGAAGCCCTCCAGGATCTCCGGCAGCCGGGTCAGCACGAAGTCCTCCGACGCCCCGAACCGCAGCCGCCCCCGCAGCCGCGTCCCGGTGAAGAAGGCGGCGGCCCGCTCGTGCGCCTCCAGGATGGTCCGGGCGAAGCCGAGCAGCGCCTCGCCGTCCTCCGTCAGCTCGACGCTGTGGGTGTCCCGGAGGAAGAGGGGACGGCCCGTCGCCTCCTCCAGCCGCCGTACGTGCTGGCTGACCGTGGACTGCCGGATGCCCAGCCGGCCCGCGGCCTGGGTGAAGCTGAGCGTCTGGGCCACCGTGAGGAAGGTGCGCAACTGGACGGGGTCGTACATGGCTCCCATGCTGGCCCACGGCCATCACGGAACACAATGGCAGTCAGTGCGGTGTGCGGGTTTCCCGATCACCGCGGGCGTACGACGATGAACACGAAGACGAAGAGGCACCCGGGGCGGGACGAGCCCCGCCCCGCCGCCGCACCAGCAAGAAAGTCCCCTTGGATGCGCCGCCCGCACATGCCCGCCCGGCTGCCCCTGGACCCGTACGTCCTGGCCCTCCTCGGCACGGTCGGCCTCGCCGCGCTGCTGCCGGCCCGCGGCCCGGCCGGCTCCGCCGCCGAGGGGGCCGCGACCGGGGCCGTGGCCCTGCTCTTCTTCCTCTACGGCGCCCGGCTCTCCACCCGCGAGGCCCTCGACGGCCTGCGCCACTGGCGGCTCCACCTCACCGTGCTGGCCTGCACCTTCGTACTCTTCCCACTGCTCGGCCTGGCCACCGGCGCCCTCGTCCCCACCCTGCTCACGCCCGCGCTGCACAGCGGACTGCTCTTCCTCTGCCTGGTCCCCTCGACGATCCAGTCCTCGATCGCCTTCACCTCGATCGCCCGCGGCAACGTCCCGGCGGCGATCTGCGCGGGCTCCTTCTCCAGCCTCGCCGGCATCTTCCTCACCCCGCTCCTCGCCGCCGGCCTGCTCGGCAACAACGCGGGCGGCTTCTCCGCCGACTCCCTCCTCAAAATCGTCTTCCAGCTCCTGCTGCCCTTCCTGCTGGGCCAGGCGCTGCGCCGCTGGACCGGCCCTTTCCTGGTCCGGAACAAGAAGGTCCTGGGCCACGTCGACCGCGGCTCGATCCTGCTCGTCGTCTACGCCGCCTTCAGCGCGGGCATGGCCGCCGGGATCTGGCACCAGGTCAGCGTCCCGCGCCTGGCCGCCCTGCTGGCGGTGGAGGCCGTACTGCTCGCCGTCATGCTCCTGGTGAGCTGGTACGGGGCGAAGCGGCTCGGGTTCGGCCGCGCGGACCGGATCGCCATCCAGTTCGCGGGGTCGAAGAAGAGCCTCGCGGCCGGACTGCCCATGGCCAGCGTGCTGTTCGGGGCCCAGGCGAGCCTCGCGGTGCTGCCGCTGATGCTGTTCCACCAGATGCAGCTGATGGTGTGCGCGGTGCTGGCGCGCCGCCGCGCGCAGGACCCCGCGGCCGACGCGGGCGGCGAACTGCCCGCCGGACATGTGGTGGAGGTCTCCCCCGGGGTCCAACACCCCGTGCAGCAGGCCCGGTAACGTGCGGCGGTGACCTGGATACGCCCGCTCGCCGCCCACGCCGAACGCCCGTGCACCCTCGTGGTCTGCCGCGGCTGCTGCTGCGGGGACCCCCGCAAGAACCCCGGCTCCGACCACGCCGGCCAGCTGGCCCGGCTGCGCGAGGCGGCCGCCGCCTCGGGGGGCCGGCTGGCCGTCCGTACGAGTGACTGCCTCGGGCCGTGCGCGCAAGCCAATGTCATCGTGGTCCAGCCCACCACCGAGGCGCGTCGCCGGGGCGCCCGCGCGACCTGGTTCGGCTGGGCCCTGGACGACACCGCGACCGACGAGGTCATCGCGTGGGCGGAATCCGGCGGCCCGGGAGTCACCCCGGTCCCGGCGACCCTGGACCTCCACCGCATCGACCCCCCGGAACCGAAGCCGGCCCCGACCCGCCGGGGCCGCCGCCGCTGAATGAGCTCACCGCGGTACGGGCCGGGTCCATGGCGTTGCCCGGGACCGGCGGGCGGGGCCGGACGCCTGAACACGTTCCGAGAAAAGCGGTGGTCCGGGAACCGGAGGGTTCCCGGACCACTGTGGCGGATCAGGCCTGGTCGGTCGCTCGGTTTGAGTCCGAGGCCACGGCGTCGGCCGTGATCACGGCTCTAGGGGTGGCTCTTGTCACCCTTGTCCTTGTCACGCTTGCCCTTTTCGCCGTGGCCCTTGTCTCCCTTGCCCTTTTCGCCATGGCCCTTTTCGCCCCTGCCCTTGTCTCCCCTGTCCTTGTCGCCCCTGCCGTTGTCGCCCTGGCCCTTGTCACCCCTGCCCTTGTCGCCGTGGCCCTTCTCGCCCTCGCAGCCACTTCGGTTGTTCTTGTCGTCACACGGCGGGTACTTGAAGACGCTGACCGTGTTGCCGGCGCCGCTCAAGGTGCTGCCGTTGGGGGTGGTGCCGGTGACCGTCACCCCGTTGACGACCTTGCCCGCAGCGACGTCCGCTTGGGTCGTGGTGTAGCTGGCCGTGCAGTTCATCCACTCACCGGGCTCCAGTGTGCTCACCGGGCAGGTGACCGTCGGCGAACCCGGGCCGGTGTCCACGACACTGATGTTGCTCAGGGTCTGCGTCCCGTTGTTGGTCACCTTGTAGGTGTAGTGGATTGTCTGACCCGCTGCCGTGAACTGGGTCAGGTCGGAGGTCTTGACCACCGACAGTGCCGCAAGCGGGGTGGAGACCGTGTTGCTGGTCGCCGTCACCTTCTCCCCACCCGGGGCGGTGCCGGTGGCCCTGCCCTGGTCGTTGATCGTCCCTGCGGCGACGTCGGCCGCCGTCGTGGTGTAGGTCGCCTGACAGGTCGTGGTCTCACCGGGCGCCAGCTGGTCGGTGCCGCAGCCCCAGACGGTGACACCGGCCGTCAGATCGGTCACGGTCACGTCGGTGAGCGGAGCCTGGCCGGTGTTGGTGACGGTGTAGGTGTAGTGGACCGTCTCGCCCGGGGCCTTGAAGTCCGCGTCGATCGCCGACTTCGTGATCGACAGCGCCCTGAGCGGGATGGTCAGCTCCTCGCTGACACCGGTCACGGTCCCTTCTTCGTCGGGGAGGTCAGCGGTAACCGTTCCGGTGTCCGTGATCTCCCCCGCGGCCACGTCCGCGGCAGTCGCGGTGTAGCTGGCGGTGCAGTTCACCGAGGCGCCCGGCGCCAGCGAGCCGGGGGGGCAGGTGACCGTCGGCGAACCCGGTCCGTTGTCCGTCACCGCGATGTTGGTCAGCGGCTCGGTGCCGTTGTTCGTCACGGTGAACGTGTAGTGGATCGTCTCACCCTCGACGAACGACTTCTCCGCTGCCTTCTTGGTGATCGTCGGAGCGGGAGCCGCGCCTCCGCACACGACGTGGCCCAGGATGACGTTGTCTACGCCTTCGCCATCAGGCACCTCCAGGTGCACGGCATTGATCGTGAGGACCCCGTTCGCGTCCGTCGACTGCTCGTTCAGCGTGACCTGTCCCAGGGCGCCGACGGGAATGACGGTATTGGGCGCCGCGTTCGCCGTGAGGACGATCGGGACGCCGGCACCGACGACGACGGTGCCGGCGGCGATCACGCCATCCCCGGTCGCCCCGCTGGGGGTCGCCTCGCAGTGGGAGTTGACCCCGGTGAGGTTCAGAACGTTGTCCCCGACGACGTTCAAACCTCCGATGGGCGAACCGAAGTCGGCCTTGATGGTCTGCACCGTGGCGGAGGCGCTGGAGGTCCCTGTGACGGGGTCGCCGGCGGTCTTGGCGGTCAGGGTGGAGCTGGTGATGAACGGCCCGACGTTGAGGCCCACCTGGGTCGTCGTACCACCGGGTGGGTAGTTCGAGACCGGTACGGGAGCCACGGCGACGATTGACCCGATGGCATCGGCCGAGGCGACGTACGCGTTCGCGGTCGGCGAGGCAAGCGCTGCGTGGGCCGGTGCTGCGGAGCACAACGCGCCCGTGAAAGCGGTGAGTACGGCAATGGCGAAGCCACGCCTGTTGGGTGAGCCCATAGAGAAGTCCCTTGGGTTGCAAGGTAGGGGAGCTGGCCTTGACAGTCGCTCACGGCAGACAGGATGCCCCGGCCTGTGCGGCGAATCGGGAGACTGACCGTGAGAGCGGCAGGATCATCTTCGTCACGCGGAACGATCACACCTGATCGCCACTTCGAGGGATCTGTTGCGTCGGCCGAGAAAGCACTCAAGTGGTCCAACAATCACATCGGCAATTCGCCCGTCGTGCCGCGGTCGTCCCATGCCGACCGCACCGCCGCACCGCACGGTGACCCCGGAAGGAGCGGCGGTGAGCCAGCCCGCAGCCATGACGGGACGCGGGCGGCGCATCTCGCCGAGTACCGCAACCGGCGCCCGCGGCCCGGCCGCCGGAACGGCCGGGTAGACGGAGCTGCCGGCTGCCGCTGGTGCACGCCCGAGCGGCCGGCCTCGACGGCTACGGCCGGCGGACCGGCTGCCGGCCACCGCGTACAACGTGCCCGAGGCCAAGGCATCGCCATCGTGACGGTCCCGGCCGCAACACCGGGACACGCGCCAACGGGCCGGAACCGGCTGCTACGTCTTGCACGGGATCGCTTAGCCGATCAGAGACGCTCCGGAGTCCTCCACATCCCGGAGGACGACCCTCTCCTCGCCTGCGTAGATGTTCATGTTCTGCCCGCGCAGGAAGCCGACGAGGGTCAGGCCCGACTCCACCGCCAGGTCCACGGCCAGCGACGACGGCGCGGAGACGGCGGCCAGGACCGGGATGCCCGCCATCACGGCCTTCTGCGCGAGCTCGAAGGAGGCCCGGCTCGACACCAGCAGCACCGCTCCCGCCAGCGGCAGGAGGCCGGCCTGGAACGCCCGGCCGATGATCTTGTCCACGGCGTTGTGGCGGCCGACGTCCTCCCGTATGTCCAGCAGCTCGCCCTCCGGCGAGAACAGCCCTGCCGCGTGCAGACCACCCGTGCGGTCGAACACCTTCTGCGCCGCCCGGAGCCGGTCCGGCAGCTCACCGAGGAGATCCACGGGAATCCGTAGCGTGTCGGCGGCGGCCTGCGGGAACCGGGTCGCCGTGCGCACCGCGTCCAGGCTGGCCTTTCCGCACAGGCCGCAGGAGGAGGTGGTGTAGACGTTGCGTTCGAGTGTGATGTCCGGCACCGGGACCCCGGGCGCGAGCTGCACGTTGACGACGTTGTACGTGTTCGAGCCGTCCTCCGTCGCCCCCTCGCAGTAGGTCACGGCCCGTACGTCCGATGCGGAGCCGAGCACGCCCTCGCTCACGAGGAAGCCCACGGCCAGCGCGAAGTCGTCTCCGGGGGTGCGCATCGTGATGGCCAGCGGCTTGCCGTTCAGCCGTATCTCCAGCGGCTCCTCGGCGGCCAGCGTGTCGGGGCGGACCACGGTCATCCCGTTCCGCACCCGGACGACACGGCGGCGCTCGGTGACCCGTCCCATGGTGATCAGCCCACCCGTTCTGTGCTCGTCGCGCACCCCGTCGTGCACCTGACCGGGCCCATTCTCCCGGATCCGCGCTCCCCGGCGCTCCCGGCAGGAAGATCCTCCGGAATCTCCAAATTCAGGGGCACTAATCCTGTTGGGTCACGTGCACCTGTACCCACCAGTAGCAGGTCAAGCTGGGTGATCCTGACTTCCGTACGAGGGGGGACCCCGCCCATGACCGGTTCACGCGTGGTGGCGCTAGGGCACTACCAGCCCGCGAAAGTGCTCACCAACGAGGACCTCGCGGCCATGGTCGACACCAACGACGAGTGGATCCGCTCCCGTGTCGGCATCAAGACCCGGCACGTGGCGGGTCCCGACGAACCGGTGGACGAGCTCGCCTTCCACGCCGCCGGCAAGGCCCTGGCCGGTGCCGGCCTGACCCCCGACGACATCGACCTCGTCCTGGTGGCCACCTCCACCGCGATCGACCGGTCACCCAACATGGCGGCCCGGGTCGCCGCCAAGCTGGGCATGGGCGGCAGCCCGGCCGTGATGGACCTCAACGTCGTCTGCTCGGGCTTCACGCACGCCCTGGCCACCGCCGACCACGCGATCCGGGCCGGCTCGGCCCGCCGCGCCCTGGTCATCGGCGCCGACAAGATGACCGAGATCACCGACTGGACCGACCGCACCACCTGTGTGCTGACCGGCGACGGTGCGGGTGCGGCCGTGGTCGAGGCCTGCGAGGAGCCCGGCATCGGCCCGGTCCTGTGGGGTTCGGTCCCGGAGATGGGCCACGCGGTCCGGATCGAGGGCACCCCGCCGGTCTTCGCCCAGGAGGGCCAGTCCGTCTACCGCTGGACCACCAGCCAGCTCCCGCCGCTCGCGCGCAAGGTGTGCGAGAAGGCCGGGGTCGCCCCCGAGGACCTGGCCGCCGTCGTCCTGCACCAGGCGAACCTGCGGATCATCGAGCCGCTCGCGGCCAAGATCGGCGCCGTGAACGCGGTGGTGGCCCGCGATGTCGTCGACTCCGGGAACACCTCCGCCGCCAGCATCCCGATGGCGCTCTCGAAGCTGGTCGAGCGCGGTGAGATCCCCTCCGGCGCCCCGGTCCTCCTCTTCGGGTTCGGCGGCAACCTCTCCTACGCCGGCCAGGTCATCCGCTGCCCGTAGCCGCCGAGCAGCCCGGGGTCCAGCGGACCTCGGCACCCAGCGTCCCCAGGAGCACGACGACCAGCGCCAGCAGCTGCCAGAGCCCGGCGGTGCCCATGCCGATCGGGACCGTCGGCAGGACGAGCACCAGCGCCGCCGCCCGGAACCGGGCCGGGCCGATCCCGAGGACGGCCCGGAAGGCCAGGTTCCCGGCCAGGTAGACGGCGATCCCGCCCGCGAGGGCGAGTGCCGGGCCGGTGTGCAGGTGCTCGCCCAGGTGCCCGATGGTCTTCTTGACGCCGGCCGCGAAGGCGGCGATCCCGAGCAGCATGGGCAGGAAGGCGTAGTAGTACGCGAGCATCGCCAGCTTGAAACGGTTCTCCGGCGCCGTCTCGGCGAAGACCTCCTCAGCCCGGCCCTCGTCGCGTACGAAGTACATCCACCACAGCGCCGACGCGACGGCGAGCGCGAGGAAGGCGCCCCCGGCGATCCCCACGGACAGCGGCAGCGAGCCGGTCCCGATGCCGATCGCGATGACGGACTCGCCGAAGACGATGATCAGCAGCAGCCCGTGCCGCTCCACGAGGTGCGCGGAACTCATGCCGCCGAGCTGGTCACTGACGGTCGTCACCGCGGACACGGCCTCGGCGGACCCCGCCCCGCTCGCCGCCACCCGCTGCACGAGCTGCGGCACGGCGAACTGGATCAGCAGGGCGAGCATCCACAGCCCCCAGGCGGGCGGCCCGTCGAAGAACCCGGCTGCCAGCACCGACAGTGCACACAGCATGTTGGGCAGCGCGAACCAGAGCACTCCGAACCCGTGCGCCTGCGTGTAGAGCGCGCTGTGCACGAGGACGACGCACACGTACCCCAGGCCGAAGGCGACCCCGCCGGCGCCGAAGGCGGTCGGCACCGCCAGCGCGCACACCAGGAACGCCCCCATGGCCAGGATCAGCAGCACCCTGCGCACCGTGCGGTCGGGCGGCACCTGGTTGGTCAGGTGCGCGTAGCCCCCGTACATCCAGAACAGCACAGTGAAGATCACCAGCACCTGGCCGGCGCCCCGGAAGCCGATGTCGTCCGCGAGCAGCACCGTCAGCTGGGTGATGGTGAAGACGAAGACGAGGTCGAAGAAAAGCTCCAACGTACTGACGCGGTGCGGTGTTTCCATGCGCGGCTCCCCCCGGATGCAGACCTGCGGCGTTCATCCGACCTCCTCGGCACCCGCGGTGTCCAGCGCGTATCGGCATCCGGGCGCCCTCCGGGCCCGTACGACCTGAGAGGTACGCGGATCCCGCCCGGCGGAGGGACGCGCCGGCCCCGGGGGCGACCGGAGGATGGGCACGCCGTCAGCCGCCGAGGAAAGCGAAAGCCGCAACGACGACTGGCTGAGGGCGGAGCGCGCCACAGCGGCCCGCTGACCGGCGAGACGCAGGGTCTCGCCGAGCCCTCCGGGGCATGCATGCAGGTCAGCGAGCGGGCCGGGCCGAATACCTGGTCGGAAGCACGCCGATCCTTTGCTATTGTTGTCCTTGTCGCCGCGGGAGACCGGGGCCGATCACCTAGTCCGGGTGGCGGAATGGCAGACGCGCTAGCTTGAGGTGCTAGTGCCCTTTATCGGGCGTGGGGGTTCAAGTCCCCCCTCGGACACCAGCTGAGACCCCACTTCATGTGGGGTTTTCTGCTTTTCCGGGCTGTGGCGTGACCAACCACGTGACCAACAGCCCAGCGGATCCCCAGGTCAGACCAGGGATGACAGGCCGAGTCGGCCCGCACCAGAGGCGGCGAGCTTCCGCGCTCCGTCCTTACGTGAGTGCCCGTACCGGGCCATGGTGTAGCCCGGCGAGTGGTGCCGGACGTTCGCTGAGACCTCTACGGGGTTCTCCCCGGCCTCCAGATCGTTCGTGACCTTGCTGTGCCGCCAGTCGTGAATCCGGAAGTCCTCCGGCAGGTGCAGCCGGGTCCGGAGCGTGCGCCAGCGTGCCGACACCTTCTCAGGGTCCTGGGGTCCTCCGGCCTCGCCTCGGTAGAGTTTGAAGCCGTCCCGGGCGAACACAAGGTCATGGTCCGTCCATGCGGTGCCCATGCGGGCACGGTCGGCGTCCTGCCGGGCCTTCTGCCACTTGAGGACATTCATCACGCTCTGATCCACATAGATGATCGCGTTGGCATCACCATCCTTGGTCAGCTTCCGAAGCCGGTACGCGTTGCCCTCCTCGACCACCACCCAGCCCAGTTCGATAGCTCCCTCATCCCAGCGCACGAGAGACCACTTCATTCCCAGAGCCTCACTGCGCCGGACACCGGTCGCGGCGTAGACCGTCCACAGCGGAGCGTCCCGAAGGCAGTGGTGAGTCAGGCCGCCGTCACAGGCCCGGTTGCCGCACGGCTCCCACACAGAGCCCAGAAACCGCGCTGTCTGGCCGTCGTCCACGGTCGGATAGCTCTGCTCCTGCGCCTTGATCTGCCGGGCCGTGGGCGGGTGTGCCGTCGCGGCCGGATTGGCAGGGATCAGCTTGGGTACCGCTGCCCCGAGAGCGCCGGACAGGATGTTGTGAACGTGCCGGACACTCTTGGCGCCCAGGGGCTTCCCCTTGTCCGAGTGGGCAGGACGGGACGGTCGGGGACTGGCAGGCTCAGGAGCGCAGGCCAAACCGGAACGCCGAACGGGGCGGGGTTTCTTTGACGCGGCACCCGCTGTTATGCACACCCCCCTACGCTCGCCTGCCATGAATAAGCAGGGTGCCGATCCGGCGCTTCCCATCGGCTGGGGCTGAGAGCACGGTGGCAGTCACGTCCGCGAAGCCGTATTCCTTGAGCATCATGGCCCAGGTTGCCGGTTCATAGTCCCACCGCCTCACCACGGCAGGGTCCTCCTCAGGATCTCGTGGGATGTAAGACGCCTGGCATCCGTAGCAGCCCTCTACGGCCGGATGCTGGGACATGGCGAACACCCCTCCGGGGGCGAGTGCGTCATGCGCTGCGGGGAGCATGAGCCCGGGATCGGTGAAGTAGGCAGCGCCGAACACGGAATAGATCGCGTTGAAGGGGGCCTGCGCGGTCGCCATGAAGGCAAGCGCCTCGCCCTGGTGCAACTCCATGCCGTCCACGTCCGACCAGCGCTCCCAGGCCTTGGAGAGCTGTGCGCGCGACAGGTCCACGCCTACGGCCTTCATGCCGAGGGTGGCCAAGTGGGCTAGGTTTCCACCTGCCCCGCACCCGATGTCAAGTACGGTCTCGCCCGGCTGCAAGGCGAGTACTTCGGCCCCGGGGCCGTGGTCCGGGTGCTGGGTCCAGTTGAACCACGTGGTCTCGCCTTTGGCGTTCGTCGTACGCCGCTGGGGCTTGGTCTTCGAGTAGGCGTCCCAAGCAGCACTACGCGTGTCTGGCACTTTCCGTCCTTTTGCTGAATGAGGGCAGCCGCCCGGCGGGTGGCCGGGCGGCTGATGGCTCATGGGGTACTACTTGCCCTTGCTTACCGGGCTGTCCGTGCACCCAGCGTGGCACTGCGAGCAGTCCGCCGCGCCCTCGTTGGGCCAGAACTCGGGGTCGAGGGTGAACCCGGCCGCGCGGATCACGGCCTTCGTCGCGTCCATGGCGGCCCGGCCCGCCTCAGGGTCCGAACCGGTCTCGGTGTCGTCCGGGACGTGGTGGATGTACTCGGTGCCGAGCGCCTTGGAGAACGCGACGTAAGGCACGCTCCGCTGAAGGAACGCGTGCCAGAAGAGGTCCACCCGAAGTGACGGGGTGAGCGGCTCCTCAGAGCGCGTCGAGGCGACCAGGAAGGCCACCATCTGGTTCACGCCGCGCTCGCCCATCTCGTCGGACAGCTCCGGCCAGGTCTTGCGTACGTCCTGGATCAGGCTGCCCCGAAGGTCGGGGCTGATGAGGTCTGAGACCTCGGTCGACTGCTGTGTGATCGTCACGTCTGTGCCTTCCTGGTCATGGGACGACCTGGGGCCGGTCCCTGCGGATGGTGCGTGATCGTGGGGGAGCATCGTGGGCACGCACACGGGGGCCATCTGGCCGACGCTGCCGGAGTCAGCGGCTTCTCGCTTCGGTCGGTCGGATACACGACTTGTCCGCCGTATGTCTGGCCGCCGTCCCGGGATACCCGCAGAGTCATGATCATGAGGCGTGGTACCGGTGGTTGCGGAGCTTCACGTTCGCGTCAGACGCGGCGGACTTGTCTCCGCGCCTCCATGCCGCCTCCCGCTCCTGCGCAACCGTCGTGCAGATCCCGCAGCCTTCGACGGGCGTCGGCTGCAAGGCCGGGAGTGCGAGGGTGATCGGGCCTCCGGGGCTGCCTCCGGGAAGCCCCTGGTTCCTGAACTCCTTGGCCATTCGCTCACCCTCCTGATGCGGCTGCCTCACGACGCCTTGATGTTGCTCCGGAAGTGCAGGACAGAGCGACGGCGGAACGGGCGTCAGGTGGGCGTCCCTCAAACGCGCGTCAATGACGCCTCAGAGGGCGTCAAACCGGTGTCATTGAGCGGCACTTCGGTCTAGCTTTGACGTCATGACGACGACCGCCGTAGTGCCGAATGATGTGTTGCGGGCCGTACGTATCGGCCTGCGCATGAGCCAAGACGATTTTGCCAAGGCCATCCGTCGGGCAGGCGTAGAACTCGGAGAGCACAACGAGGCATCGAAGCGACTGGTACAGCGCTGGGAGTCAGGGACAAGTAAGACACCCCGGGGCGTGTACGCAAGGGCGTTAGAGCGGGTCACGGGCCGTCCGGTGGAGGCCCTGGGGTTCACCCTGCCGGTACCGATGGCTAGGGTCCACGCTGACGGCAAGGGAGGGCATGACATGGATGCGGGAGCAGACGGGGTCACCTCCGCTGCTGCAACCCCTCAGGCGGCTCAGACGGCCGCCGAGACCTACTCGGGGGTGTGGCTCAGCCGCTACGAGTTCTTCTCGTCAAGTCGGGATGAGACCTATGAGGGCAAGCACTATGTAGTGATCGTCCAGCATGGGAACCGGCTGACGGCTCAGAGCCTGCCCGGTGCGTCCTCGAACCCGGACAGCCCCCTCACCCTGGACCTGACCGTGGATCGCAACGTGGTCACTGGCTCGTGGGTGGAGCAGACCGCTTCGGACGGCTACTACAACGGCGCCCGCTACCACGGAGCAGTTCAAATGCTTGTGGAACCGACCGGCCGACGCATGGCGGGAAAGTGGGTCGGGTTCGGCAAGGACTTCGATGTGAACACGGGGCCGTGGGAACTGCGGCTAGTAGACCGGTCCACATCGAAGGCTGCGCTGGAGCAGTACAGCCGACCTCCGGAGTAAAGAACCGCTGCGGGGGCGGGTCGGTCACGTGACCAACGCATGACCAACAGCGGTCCGAAACACCGAGGAACAGCAGGTGAGGGTGACCAACCATGGCTGGCCCTGGGCGCCCTCCACGAGGGTGTTCATGCAGGTCAGTGAAGTAAGAAGCTGGTGCCCGAGTGGAGGGTTCAAGTCCCCCCTCGGACACAGACAGAACAGAGGAAGAACCCCACTCCGGTGGGGTTCTTTTGCATTCCCTTCCCGGTGCGCGGTGGCCGGATCCGGTGGTGCGGCATCATGGCCCCACGGTGTCGGAGGGGAAACAACGTGTCGCACGACGGGCCGGACAACAGCAGCGTGATCGCCGGGCGCTACCGCTTGGAAAAGCGGCTGGGCCGAGGCGGCATGGGGACCGTCTGGCGGGCCACCGACGAGCTCCTCGGGCGTCCCGTCGCCGTCAAGGAGCTCCACGTCGACGGGGGAACACAGACGAAGGGCGCCCTGCGGGAGGCCCGCACCGTCGCGCAGGTCAGGCATCCGCACGTCGTCGTGGTGCACGACGTCGTGGAGCACGACGGGCGCCCCCACATCGTCATGGAACTCGTCGACGGCGGATCGCTGGCCGACCGGCTCGGCGCCGACGGGCCGCTGAGCCCCGCCGAGACCGCGCGGACGGGGCTCGCCCTGCTCGGCGCACTGACCGCGGCGCACGCCCGCGGGGTGCTCCACCGCGACGTCAAACCGGCCAACGTCCTCATGGAGGCGGGGACCGGGCGGGTGGTGCTCACCGATTTCGGCATCGCCCGGCTCGCCGGGTCCACCACGATCAGCGAGACCGGCGCGTTCGTCGGCTCGCCCGAGTACACCTCGCCCGAGCGCATGCAGGGAGCCGCCGCAGGACCCGAGTCCGACCTGTGGTCGCTCGGCGTGCTGCTGTGCGCGGCGCTGACCGGCGAGTCGCCGTTCCACCGCGATTCGCTGGGCGGGGTCTTGCATGCCGTCGTGTACGAGGAGATCCGGCCCCCGGCGCAGGCGGGGCCGCTGATCCCGGTCATCCGCGGCCTGCTGGAGCGCCTCCCGGAGCGGCGGATGGGGGCGGCGGAGGCCGAGCGGCTGCTGTCGGCCTACGTGAGCACCGGGACGATGCCCGTCGTCGACCCGGTCCTCGGCCCGGCGCCGCCTGCTTCGCCGTCGTCTCCGCCGCGCGGGGCCGTGTCCGGCGCGGGCGCCGCGGTCGCCGCCCCGGTCGGGTACTCGCCGACCGAACACGTCACCCGGCCGGCCGCCCCTTCCCCGGCACGGGCCCGGCGGATCCGGCCCGCCGTCCGGGCGGGGCTGGTCGCCGCGCTCTTCGTCATCGCGGTCACCGCAGCCGTGGCCGTCACCGCACGCCTCGGCGACCAGACGGCGGGCGCCGCCTCCGGTTCGAGCCCGGCCGCCGCCACGCCCGCCCAGACCTCCCCCGCGCCGGCGGCGGCGCCCACCCGGACCGTGTCCGTGCCGGTGTCGGCGCCCGCCAAGCCCGCGCCCGCCGGGTACCGGTCCGTGGCCGACCCCGAGGGATTCAGCCTCGCCGTACCCGACGGCTTCGAGCGCGCCACCGACGACCAGCGGGTCTTCTACATCTCGCCGGACGGGGCCTTCCGGATCGGCGTCAAGGTGACCTCCGCGTCGTCCGACGGGCCGGTCGGCGTCATGCGGCTCTCGCACGCAAGCGGCCCGGCCACCAACCCCGGTTACCGCGACGGCGCGGTCGTGCCGACCACCCACAACGGACTGCCCGCCGCCCTCTGGGAGTTCACCTGGAACGGCTTCAGTACGGCCGAGGGCGCCCGGCACACCTTCGACGTCTGCTGGAACGAGAACGGGCGCATGTACGACGTCTGGGTGTCCGCGCCCGTGGGCCGGCTCGCGGAGGCGCGGAGCCACTTCGACACGGCGCTGGATTCCTTCGTTCCGGGCGGGCCGGCGGCCGCCGCCCGCTGAGCATCCGCGCCGCCGTACCGATCCCCGTACCGATCCCGGCTCGGGCCCGGCTCGGGCCCGGCTCGGGCCCGGCCCCGGATCGGTACGGGATCGACGCGACGTTGCGCGTTTCCGGTCCTGCGCTGCGGGGAGTTACTTCCCGGCCGGCGCTTCCCCACCTCCGGCCGGATCCGTCGACGGGGCCTGCGCCCTGCCCTGGGGAGGTCTTGTGGAGGTCTTCTCGCGGTGATCGACCGCGCAGAGGTGTGGGGTAGCGTCGCCGCGCTGCGCGGAGAGGAGCGGGGCATGCGCGAGATCACCGTCCCACCGGTCGTTACTGCGGCACCCGTCGGCGGGCTTGCCGACGCCGTCTTCCGGCACGCCCAGGAGGATCCCGGCCGGGTGGTGCTCGGGCGGAAGGAGGACGGGGTCTGGCGGGACGTGACCTCCGGGGAGCTCGCCGCCGAGGTGCTCGCGCTCGCCCGGGGACTGCTGGCCCAGGGGGTCCGGTTCGGGGAGCGGGTCGCCGTCATGTCGCGGACCCGTTACGAGTGGACCCTGTTCGACTTCGCGCTGTGGGCGATCGGCGCCCAGCCCGTTCCCGTCTACCCGACCTCGTCCGTCGAGCAGGTGCACTGGATCCTGCAGGACTCCGACTGCACCGCCTGTGTCGTCGAGGACGAGGACCAGGCCATGACCGTCGGGTCCGTCATCGAGCGGCTGCCGCACCTGCGGCGGCTGTGGCAGCTCGACGCCGGGGCCGTCGACGCGCTCGTCGCGGACGGCCGCGGGGTCGCCGAGGACCTGGTGCACCGGCACCGGGCCGCGGTCACGCCCGACGCCGTCGCCACCGTCATCTACACCTCGGGAACGACCGGGCGCCCGAAGGGCTGCGTCCTGACCCACGGCAATTTCATGTACGAGGCCGACACGATGGTGGCCCGGTGGGAGTCCGTTTTTCAGGCCGGGCCCGGGGAGCAGCCCTCCACCCTGCTGTTCCTGCCGCTCGCCCACGTCTTCGGCCGGATGGTGGAGGTGGCGGCCGTGCGGGCGCGGGTGAAGCTCGGGCACCAGCCGGTGCTGGCGGCGGCCGAGCTGCTGCCGGACCTGGCCGCGTTCCGGCCGACGTTCGTGCTGGGGGTTCCGTACGTCTTCGAGAAGGTCTTCGCGGCGGCCCGCCGGAAGGCGGAGACGGAGGGGCGTACGGGTCCCTTCGACCGGGCGGTCGAGACGGCCGTGCGGTACGCCGAGGCCCGCGAGCAGAAGGCGTTCGGCGTCGGGCCGGGACCCTCGGCCGGGCTGCGCATGGAGCACCAGCTCTTCGAGAAGCTGGTGTACGGCAAGGTCCGCGAGGCGATGGGCGGCCGGGTGCGGCACGCCATGTCGGGCGGGTCGGCGATGTCGCGCCGCCTCGG
Source organism: Streptomyces sp. NPDC097981 (assembly GCF_040302565.1). Taxonomy (NCBI): domain Bacteria; kingdom Bacillati; phylum Actinomycetota; class Actinomycetes; order Kitasatosporales; family Streptomycetaceae; genus Streptomyces; species Streptomyces sp. NPDC097981. The sequence goes on along the minus strand of NZ_JBEORW010000001.1, from coordinate 115,373 downwards.
GCTGTTCTTCGACGGGGCCGGGATCACGGTGTTCGAGGGCTACGGCCTGACCGAGTCCTGCGCGGCGGCCACCGCGAACCCGCCGGGCGCGACGAAGTACGGCACGGTGGGCCGGCCGATCCCGGGCAGCAGCGTGCACATCGCCGACGACGGGGAGGTCTGGCTGCACGGCGGCCACATCTTCACCGGCTACCTCAACGACCCCCGGTCCACGCAGGAGGTGCTCCGGGGCGGCTGGCTGGCGACGGGCGACCTGGGCCGGCTGGACGAGGACGGCTACCTCACCATCACGGGGCGCAAGAAGGAGATCCTGGTGACCTCCAACGGCAAGAGCGTCGCCCCGGCCGCCCTGGAGGAGCGGGTGCGTTCGCATCCGCTGGTCGCACAGTGCGTGCTGGTGGGCAACGACCGGCCGTACGTGGCCGCCCTGCTCACGCTGGACCCGGAGGGCGTCGCGCACTGGCTGTCGATGCGCGGGCTCCCGCAGCTGCCACCGGCGCAGCTGATCCACGATCCGGATCTCACCGCGGAGGTGCGGCGGGCGGTGGTCGCCGCGAACACGCTGGTCTCACAGGCAGAGGCGATCCGCACCTTCCGGGTGCTGGCGGAGCAGTTCACGGAGGAACGGGGCCTGCTGACGCCCTCGTTGAAGCTGAAGCGGCGGGCGATCGAGAAGGCGTACGCGATGGAAGTGGCGGCCCTCTACCAGGCCTGACCGGACGGGCCTGCCGGGCCGCGGGGGTGTCAGTGGGGACGCCTACGGTGCGCGCTGTGGGGACAGGGCGAGGAGCGGTGGCTGCCGGGCCCGCAGGGGCTGCCGACCTGGGCCCGAACCCTGCGGGACTCTCCCCCACCCCGCCCCTTCCCGGAACCGGGGCTCCGCCCCTGACCCCCTCGGGGGCTCCGCCCCCGGACCCCTGCGCCTCAAACACCGGCGGGGCCGGCGGAGCTCAAGCGTCGGCCGGGGTGTATCCGGGTCCGGTTGGAGCTCCCGCGTTGGAGTTGGACGGGGTGTGGGCCGGGTACGGCGGTGGGACGGTGTTGCGCGGGGTGGATCTCGCGGTGCGGCCGGGGGAGATCCTGGCCGTGCTCGGGCCGAACGGAGCCGGGAAGAGCACCGCGTGCCGGGTGGCCGCCGGAGCCCTGGCCGCCGCGGACGGGCGGATCCTCGTCCACGGGCGGGACGTGACCCGTGACGGGCCCGTACGGCGGGCCCGGAGCGGTGTGCTGCTCGCTCCCGAGGCGCGGGGGATCTTCCCCTCCCTCGGCATCGAGGAGAACCTGGCGCTGTACCTGGAGGACCCCGCCGAGCGGGACGCCGTGTACGCGCGGTTCCCGCGGCTGCGGGAGCGGCGGGGCGTCGCCGCCGGGGCCCTCTCCGGCGGGGAGCAGCAGATGCTGGCCCTCGCTCCGCTGCTGCAGCGCCCGCCGCGGGTGCTGATCGCCGACGAGCCGTCGCTGGCGCTCGCCCCCCGCGTGACCGAGGAGGTGTACGCGCTGCTCACCGAGCTCCGCGACGCCGGGACCGCACTACTGCTGGTGGAGGAGAAGGCCCGCGCCGTGGCCGATCCGCCGCGCGTGCTGCTGCTGGACGAGCCCGCGTCCGGCCTGTCGGCGCCCGAACGGGAGCAGCTCGCGGCGGTCGTGCGCCGGCTGGCGGCGGAAGAGGGGTGCGCGGTGCTGCTGGTGGAACACGACGTGGCCTTCGTGATGGACCTCTGCACGCGGGTGGTCGTCCTGGACCTGGGAACGGTCCTCGCCGAGGGAAGTCCCGCCGCGATCCGGGCCGATCCGCTCGTCCGGGAGGCCTATCTGGGCGTTTCCTGACGGTGTGTCCGCCCGTCCGGGCCCTGGCGGGAATAGGCTCTCCAGGGCGGCTGGTTGTCGCCCCTCGTACCCGCCCGACGATCCGAGGGAACGGCCCAGACGTGAACCAGGTACCCGTCATCCGGCTCAACAACGGCACGCTCATGCCCCGGCTCGGGTTCGGCGTCTTCCAGATCCCGGACTCCGAGGCCGAGCAGGCGGTCGGGACCGCGCTGGAGGCGGGTTACCGCAGCATCGACACGGCGGCCGCGTACGGCAACGAGAGGGGCACCGGCAAGGCCATCGCAGCCGCCGGGGTGCCGCGCGGGGAGCTGTTCGTCACCACGAAGCTGTGGAACGGGCGCTCGCGGACCTGGCGCCGCGACGACGTGCTGCGCGCGTTCGACGGCTCCCTCGCCAAGCTGGGCCTCGAACAGATCGATCTGTACCTGATCCACTGGCCGCGCCCGATGCGCGACGACTTCCTCACCATCTGGAAAACCTTCGAGGAGATCGCGGCGGACGGCCGCGCCCGTGCCGTCGGCGTGTCCAACTTCCGTCCGGCCGACCTGGAACGGCTCGGCGGCGAGAGCGCGCTGGTCCCGGCCGTGAACCAGATCGAGCTGCACCCGCTCTTCCCGCAGGCCGGGCTGCGCGCGCTGCACGGCCGTCTCGGCATCGCGACCGAGGCCTGGTCGCCGCTCGGCCAGGGCAAGGAGCTGCTGACGCTCCCGGCCGTCGCCGAGACAGCCGCCAAGCACGGCCGCTCCGCCGCCCAGGTGGTGCTGCGCTGGCACCTGCAGCTCGGGAACATCGTGATCCCGAAGTCCGTGACCCCGTCGCGGATCCGGGAGAACCTGGACGTCTTCGGCTTCGAGCTGGACGCCGCCGACCTCGCCGCGCTGGACGCGCTGGCCACCGGTCCCTCGGCCGGGCGGATCGGTCCGGACCCGGCCGTCTTCGATGTCTGAACCGCGGATGAGCCTGCCCGACGGGGTCTACCGGATCCGGAACGTCGCCGGCGGTCTGCTGCTGCGGCTGGAGGGCGGGACCGGGGTGGGGGTGGGCCCGGACGGCCCGCCCGGGCCCCCGGCCGGCCGGGAGTGGCGGATCTCCCCGGTCCACAGCGGCGGCGGGATCGTCCACATCGTCAGCGTGCACAACGGCAAGCGGCTGGACGTCGCGAACGCGTCGACGGAGAGCGGCACCCGCGTCCAGGTGTGGCGGCCGAACGCGTTCGGCGCGCAGGAGTGGATCGTCGAGGAGCATCTCGACGATCCCGGTGTGGTGTCCCTGATCGCCTGTATCAGCGGGCTGCCGCTGGAGGCGGACGAGGAGGGCCGGGCCCGCCAGTGCGAGGACACCGACTCACCGTCGCAGTGGTGGCGCCTGGAGCCGGTCCTCCCGGCCCGGGGCGGGGGTCGGCCGGAGACGGCCGCCTCGTAGCTCGCCGCGCGGACGTCTTCGCACACGCGGCCGAGGACCGCCGTGGCGGCGGCCTCGGCGCGCGGCGTGCCACCGCGGACGGCGTCGTAGGCCTCGGCTTCGGCGTCGTGGTCGAGCAGCGTCTTCGCTCTCGTCGTCAGCTCGCGCCGTGGGCGGGGGCGATGGCCTCGACGCGTTCCGCGAGGGTGAAGTCGGTGCCGGTGACGGCGCCGCCGGCGCTGTGCGTGTTCACCGACACCCGCACCGTGTTGTAGCCGAGGGTGAGGTCGGAGTGGTGGTTCAACTCGTCCTGGACCGCGGCGATGTGGGCGACGAGCGCGCTGGCCGCGAAGTGGGTGCCCAGCCGGTAGGTGCGGATGATCCGGTCATCCTCGAAGGCCCAGCCGGGGAGTTCCCGCAGCCGGTCCTCGATCTCCTTCTGCGAAAGCGGCTCGTCTGCCATCGGCATGCTCCTTCACCGTTCGGGCCCGACTTCTGACGTGGGGTCAAGGTTCCCACAGCGTGCGCCGGAGGGAAGGTTTCGCGCCATAGTGCGTGCGGGTGCTTCCGCGCCTTCCGGGTCTGCGGCGGCGCCCCTATGCTCCTGCGCCGAACGTGACTGTTACCGCCGGTAATCCGCACTGGACCTCCGTTCCGGACACCAAAAGGGGCTTCTTCATGACGCGCACGGGCAGTTCGAGGCGCACGTTCATCGCGGGTGCGGCGGCCGCCGCCGGGGCGCTGGGTGCCTCCGGGGCGGCGGCCGCCCCCGCACACGCCCACGCCCGGGCCGCCGCCGCGGCCGGCCGCCGGGTCGCCGTCCTCGGCGGCGGGGTCGCCGGACTCACCGCGGCCCACGAACTCGCCGAACGCGGCTACGCCGTCACCGTGTACGAGCGCCGCGCGCTCGGCGGCAAGGCCCGCAGCATGGACGTCCCCGGCAGCGCCCGCGGCGGCCGCCGGCCCCTGCCCGCCGAGCACGGCTTCCGCTTCATCCCCGGCATCTACCACAACCTGCCCGACACGATGCGGCGCATCCCGTTCCCCGGCAACGCCCGCGGCGTGTGGGACAACCTCGTCGCCCCGCCCGAGATGATGTTCGCCCGGTCGGGCGGCCGCGAGGACCTGCGTGCACCCATCCCCTGGCCCGGCCACTCCCCCGCCACCCTGACGCCCGACGAGATCCGCCGCGCCCTGACCGGCATCGTCCAGTCGCTGGTCCGCCTGCCGCCGCACGAGAGCGCGTACTTCGCCGACCGCGTACTGGTCTTCCTCACCAGCTGCGACGAGCGCCGGAACGAGGTCTGGGAACACACCCCCTGGTGGGAGTTCGTACGCGCCGCCCAGATGTCGAACGAGTACCAGCGCATCCTCGCTGTCGGCATCACCCGCAACATCGTCGCGACGAAGGCCGAGGAGGCCTCCACCCGTACGGTCGGCACCCTGGGCGAGGCCTTCGTCTTCAACGCGCTGGGGCGCGGCGCGGACGGCCCGCCGGACCGGATCCTCAGCCTGCCGACGAACGAGGCCTGGATCGACCCGTGGGAGGCTCATCTGCGCTCCCTCGGCGTGGAGTTCAGGATGGGCTGGACGGTGCAGGAGGTGCAGTACGGGGCCGGCCGGGTGAGCGGGGTCGTGGCCCTGGACCCGGCCGGGGCCCGGCAGACCGTCACCGCCGACCACTACGTCAGCGCCCTGCCGGTCGAGCACGCCCGGCGCACCTGGAGCGCGGGGCTGCGCGCCGCCGACCCGATGCTGGGCCGCTGCGACCGGCTGAAGACCGACTGGATGACCGGCATCCAGTTCTACCTCACCGAGCGCGCCCCCCTCGTCCACGGGCACCTCAACTGCATCGACTCCCCCTGGTCGTTGACGGCGATCCAGCAGGCCGAGCACTGGCCTTCCCGGGACTTCCCGGCGGACTACGGCGACGGAACGGCGGTGGACTGCCTGTCGGTGGACGTCTCGGACTGGGACGAGCCGGGGATCCTGTACGGGAAGACGGCCAAGCAGTGCACCCGCGAGGAGGTCGCCCGCGAGGTGTGGGCACAGCTGAAGGCCTCCCTCAACGACACCGGGAAGACCCTGCTGACGGACCGCACCCTGCACTCGTGGTTCCTGGACCCGGGGGTGGACGGGCTCGGCACCCCCGACCCGACCAACCAGGACCAGCTGCTGATCCACCCGACCGGCACCTTCCCCGACCGGCCGAGCGCGGAGACGCGTGTCCCCAACTTCTTCCTCAGCGGGGACTACGTGGCCGTCGACATCGACCTGGCGACGATGGAGGGCGCCAACGCCTCGGCCCGCGCCGCCGTCAACGCCCTGCTGGACCGCGACGGTTCGAAGGCCGAGCGGTGCGCGGTGCAGCCGATGTACCGGGCCCCGGAGCTGGAGCCGCTCAGGCGGCACGACCTGTGGCGCCACCGCCTCGGCCTGCGAAACATCTTCGACCTGGGGTGACCCTCCTGGGCTACCGTCGTGGGCATGACCACCACGACGTCTGTCGGCGCCCTGCTCCGCACGTGGCGGGAGCGGCGCGGCATCAGCCAGTTGGAGCTGGCGGGCCGCGCCGACTCCTCCTCCCGCCACATCAGCTTCATCGAGACCGGCCGGTCCCGGCCGAGCGAGGAGATGGTCCTGCGGCTCGCGGACCGCCTCGACGTACCGGTCCGCGAGCGCAACGACCTGCTGCTCGCGGCGGGTTACGCCCCGCACTACGCGCAGACCCCGCTGGACGACCCCTCGATGGGGCCGCTGCGCGAGGGCCTCGAACGGCTGCTGACCGGCTACGAGCCCTACCCCGCGCTGGTCGTGGACGCCACGTACCACGTCGTCGCCGCCAACCGCGGCATCGCGATGCTGCTCGACGGCCTGCCGGAGCACCTGCTGGCCCCGCCGTTGAACGCCATGCGGATCACCCTGCACCCCGAGGGCCTGGCCCCGAAGATCCACAACTTCAGGGAGTGGCGCGGCCATCTGCTGGCCCAGATGGAGCGGCAGATCGCGCTGGCCCGCTCGGCGCCGCTGCGCGCACTGTACGAGGAGGTGTCCGCCTATCCGGTCGCCGACCGGCCGGGGGACGCGGCGCCCGAGGAGCCCGTGCCGTACATCGCGCTGCCGCTGGTCATCGAGCACGACGGGCAGCTGCTCTCCTTCGTGTCGTCCATCGCGACCTTCAACACGCCGATGGACGTGACCGTCGCCGAGCTGGCCATCGAGACCTTCCTCCCGGCCGACCCGGCGACGGTGAAGTACCTGCGCTCACTGGGGCCCTGAGGCCGACCGCAGCGCCAGCTGCTGGAGCAGGGCGAAGGAGGCGACGGTGAGGGCCTGCATCGGGATCCACACCAGGCCGGCGGTGGTGGGGGCGTCCCAGAGGAGGAGGGAGACCAGGCTGAGCGCGGCCCAGGCGCAGTTGGCCCCGATCACGAACTTCACCGGGAGGACCGGGGGCCGGCGGCGCGAGGCCAGCCATCCCACGCCCGCGCCGAAGAGGGCCAGGAAGACGCCGAGTTCGAGCAGGGCGGCCTGGCCGACGCCGAGCAGCCGGCCGAGCGGGGCGGAGAAGGCCGCGTACGCGAGGCCGTTCCCGGTGGTGACCACGGAGTCGAGGGCGAGGAAGCGGCGCAGCGCGGTCTGCGGGACGGTGGTGCGGGCGACGCTGCCGAGCAGGGTTGCGGACATGGCGGATCAGCCTCCGTCAAGGTCGGGGGCGCTCGGCCGGAACGGCCGGATGCGCTGGTGGGAACGGGTTCCGAGGCCGAGTGCGCGGTCTCGGAACCCGATGGCTCCACTGTGCCGCCGCCCCGCGCCGGGGTCGATTACCTCCGGGGTCATGAGGGCGCCGCCGGTGGGCGTGCCAACCTTCTTTGACTCACATCGCAAGAAACGTTGGGGTTCTCCTGTTTCGCCGGGGGGCTGAGGGCTACGCTTCACGGAGCCGAAGATCTCGAACGTCCTCTCGACATACGGAGAACCTCACGGTGCCAGCCTCCGCCCGACCCGATCCGGCCCCGGCCTGGGCCCGCGTCGCGGCATTGGCGGAGCGGAGCGGCCGGGACCCGGACGAGGTGTTGTGCCCGGAGCGGCTGAGCCGCCTCTGCGGAGTCGATCCCGCGCTCATTCCCCGCGTCCTGGCCGGGACCGCACCCGAGGTGCCCCTGTGCCGGCGGGTGCACCGGCGCTTCCTGCGGCTGCGGGCCACCCGCCGCGACAAGCACGGCCGGGAGTGGTCCCTCGCGGCCATCGCCGAGGACTTCCAGGCGCCCGGCGCCTCCCTCGGCCCCCTCAACGCGGGCACCGGGCTGCCCCGTCTCGGCCACGCGGCGGGCGTGCAGCGGTTCTTCGGGGTCTACTCCGGCTTCCTCCTCGCCGACAGCCAGTGCGCGGTGGAACGCGCACTCGCGGCCACCGGCTCCGGCGGCACCCAGGACCTCGACCACCTCTCGTACCTGACGGGCATGCCCCCGCACGACATCCGGCTCACGCTGGACGGGGCACCGCCCCGGCTCCCGCTGAAGGAGCAGGTGCACCAGCGGTTCGAGCACCTGCGGCGCACCCGGCCGCGCCCCGACGGCCAGGCGCACTCGCTCGCCGCCATCGCCCAGTCCTTCGACGCGTCGGGGCAGTCGCTGACCCGCCTCGCGCGCGGCGAGGGCCTGCCCAACCTCGCCGCGGCCGCCGGGATCCAGCGCTTCTACGGGGTCGACGGCGGCTTCCTGCTGGCCGACGAAACCGAGGCGCTCGCCACCGCCCTCGCCGGGATCGAGCGGGAGCTGGAAACCGCCGGACGGAACGCGGAAAACCCGATGCTCGCCGTACTGCGGGCGCACGATGTACGCAGCATCGTCACGCGGGCCGGACGGCTCTCTCCGGCGGGCTGGAAGTCCCTGGCCGACCACCTCGACGACCTGCTGGCACGCGAGGGCCAGCTGGGGCGGCCGGGTGCGGGCGGCGAACGCCCGTACCGCGTGGCAGTGCCGGACGACCGGAAGGCTGCCGAGGGGGGAGCGCCATGAGGACCACACGGACCATGCGGAAACTCGGCGGAGATCTGCTGGCGGAGGCGCGCCTGGCGCGGCCGGCCGACGCCGCCGGGATCATCGGGAGTCTGTGCGCCGCGTACGGCCGCCGGCGCGGCGGCCGGCCGGTGGAGTTCCGGTTCGCCGGATTCCCGCCCGACACGGCCAGCGGGCTGTGGCTGGAGATGGAGGAGCGCGACCTGCTCGTCATCGAGGAGCGCACCCGGCCCGAGCACCAGCTCGTCATCGCCTGCCACGAGTTATGGCACCTGGAGGAAGGCACCTGCGACAGCCACGGCCCGGGCATGGCCGTGGCGGCCCGGCTCACGGGACGCCGGGGCGGTCTGGCCGAGCTGCTGCACTCGGAGACCGGGCTGAGCAGTGTGGTGCGGCAGGCGGCGGCCCGCGCCGACCGGGAGGATCCGGCGGAGGTCAGGGCCGAGACCTTCGGCCTGTACCTCGGCCAGCTCCTGAAGGCGTTCCTGCCGGGGCCCCGCGAGGAACAGTTCCCGGAGGCGATCGAGCGCATCAAGTCCTCGCTCGGCTGGGGCCGTTGAGTGCACGCCCGCGCGGCGTGCCGATGACGCCCCGGTGAACGCCGTCTCCTCCTGCCGACGCACCTCACGCGCCGCTGCCCCCGCGCGGCCCTGACAGAGAGCACCACGATGACCCAGTCTTCCCCGCCCCGCCACGCCGTCGTCATCGGCGGCAGCATGGCCGGCCTGCTCGCGGCGGCCGTGCTCGCCGAGCACGCGACGGTCACGATCATCGACGCCGACACGCTGCCCGACAGCCCGGCGGCGCGGCGCGGACTCCCGCAGGCCCGGCACGTCCACGTCATGTGGTCGGGCGGGGCGCGCGCCATCGAGAAGCTGCTCCCGGGCATCACCGACGACTGGACGGCGGCGGGCGCGATCCGCCGCAGCCTGCCCACCGACCTGGTCACCATGACCGCCCAGGGCTGGATCCCGCGCTGCGGGGAGAAGCAGTTCAACATCTCGTGCAGCCGCGACCTCCTCGACTCGGTGGTCCGCGCCCGGGTGACCGGCCTGCGTGGCGTCACCACGCTCCAGCAGAGCCGCGTACGGGCCCTGGAGGGCACGGCGGCCCGCGTCACCGGCGTCCGTGTCGACACCCCCGAGGAGGAGGGCCGGCTGCTGACCGCCGACCTCGTGGTCGACGCGAGCGGGCGCGGCTCCCGGGCCCGGGCGTGGCTGCAGGAGCTCGGGGTCGGCGGGATCAGACAGGCCCAGGTCGACTCCGGCCTGGTGTATGCGACCCGGATCTTCGAAGCGCCCGCCGGAGCCCACGAGATGGGTTTCCCGATCGTCAACGTGCAGTCCGATCCGCGGATGTACGTACCCGGCCAGACGGCGACGATCGTCCCGATCGAGAACGGCCAGTGGCAGGCCACCCTCTCGGGCACCCGCGGCGGCCAGCCCACCGGGGATCCGGAGCAGTTCATCCCGTTCGCCAAGGGCATACGCGATCCCGTCGTCGGCGAGCTCCTCGAAGGCAGGAAGCCCCTCACCGACGTCGCCGTCACCCAGGGGACCGCCAACCGCAGGGTCTATTTCGAGAAGGCGGACCTGCCCGACGGCTTCTTCGCCGTCGGCGACTCCGTCGCCACCTTCAACCCGCTCTACGGGCAGGGGATGACCGTCGCCGCGCAGGGCTTGCTCGCTGTACGCACCCTGCTGCGCGCCAAGGGACCCGGCCATCCCGCCTTCGGGCGCGAGGCACAGCGGGCGCTGGTCCCGCAGGTGGCCACCGCCTGGGAGCTCGCCACCTCGCAGGACATCCTGTATCCCGGAGCCACCGGCATGAAGCCGCGGGCCGGTGCCGGGCTGCTCAACGCGTACGTCAACCGGTTGATGACCGGGGCCACCACCCGTGAGGCGCTGACCGCCGCGTTCCTCCAGGTCATCACCATGAGCAGCCCGCCCACGTACTGGCTGCGCCCGTCGGTGGTCTGGCACGTGCTGCGCGCCTCGGACCAGGGTGCGCCGAAGGCGCCGCCGCTGACGGCGGCCGAGCGGGCCGTCGCGGGGCTCGACCAGGGTTCCGGGCCGGTCGGGCCGGCGGACCCGGCCGATCCCGCCGACCCCATGGGCCCGGCCGGTCCCGTCGGTCCCGTCGGTCCCGTCGGTCAGGCGCGATGACCGACGGTCTCATCCTCTACGTTCCGGGGTCGGTGATGATCCTGGCGCTGCTGATCAAGGCACCGACCCTGCGCCGGGGCTGGGACCAGCCGCTCATGCGGGCCGTGTGCACCCTGCTCGTCGTCGGCTGCCTCGTCATGTTCCTGGCGGCGCCCCCGACGATCTCCGCGGTCAACCGGCTCACCGGGATCGTCAACTTCTCGGCTCCGCTCGTGTACAGCGCGCTGACCGCGTTCTCGGGATCGTGCATCGTCCTCGTCCTGCACTGGGGCGGCGGACCGCCCGCGGTCGTACGGCGGGCCACCCGGCTGACGGTCGCCGTGTTCGGCGCCGTCACGCTGCTCATCGTCGCCCTGTTCGCGATCGGCGACGCCCCGGTCGAGCGGCTCAGGGACCTGGACACCTACTACGCGAACACTCCCTGGCTGCGCGAGATGATCGTCTGCTACCTGCTCGCGCACACCGTGGGCAGTTCGACGCTCACCCTGCTGTGCTGGAAGTGGCTGCTGCGCGTACGCCCCTCGCTGCGCCCGCTGCGCACCGGACTCGCCATGATCGTGCTCGGCGGGGCGCTGGACCTCGGCTACCTCGTGACGAAGTGGATGGCGGTGGGCGCCCGCTGGGCGGGCCGCGACTGGGACGGCCTGTCCACGTACGTGGCCCCGCCCTTCGCCTCCGCGGCGGCGCTGATGGTGGGGTCGGGGTTCATCGTGCCGCTGGTCGGCGGCTCGGCGGCCTGGCGGGACTTCAGCCAGTACCGGCGGCTGCACCCGCTGTGGAAGGCGCTGCGCGGATTCGCCGCGTCGAGCGTGACCATCGTGCCGCTGACCTGGTGGTCGCCGATCGGGATCCGGCTGATCCACCGGGAATCGGTGATCGACGACGGGATCCTGGCCCTGAGCCGCTGGTTCGACCCGGCCGTCCGGGGCTCCGCGTACGAGGCCGCGCTCGGCCAGGGCATGTGCGAGGCGCGGGCCTCCGTCGTGGCCGACGCGGCCATGCTCGCCGCGGCCTGCCTGCGCCGGGAGGCCGCGGACCTGGCGGACGGCGACGGGGAACCCCCCGGCGAGGCCGGCCAGGGGCTGCCCGAGCCGTACCGCCTGGATTCCCGGCCGCTGGCCGCGCTGGCCCGGGAGTTCCGGGCCTCCCCGATCGTGGCGGCCGTACGAAGGGACCCCGTCGCCCTCTGAGCGGCCCGCGCGGCGGCTGCCGTCAGCCGGCGAGGGCGTCCTCGGACTCGGGGTTGCGGGCGAGCCAGGCCCCGTAGGCCCGCACCCTGCGCCAGTGCTGGAGCTGGTCGCGGGCGAACGTGGCCCGCGGGGAGGCCTCCGGGCGCGGTTCCAGACCGCGGGCCAGCCGGTGCAGCTGGAACCGTACGAAGGCCAGCATTCCGGCGCCGGCCAGGTCCCGGTCCTTCCACCGCAGCCGCTCCACGGTCACCCGTACGTCCTCCCCGACGCGCCAGCGGGCCGGCAGGTCGGGGCGGAAGGCCAGGGCCGAGGCGAGTCCCACGACGGACACGCCGCGCTCCAGGACCCGCTGCGCGGTCTGCCGGCGGCCGATCCCCCCGGTCAGCATCAGCGGCACCGTGGCCGAGTCCAGGAACTGCTCGGCGAAGGCGAGGAAGTACGCCTCCCGCTCCAGGGTCCGCCGGTCGGCGGTGCGGCCGAGGGTGGCCGGGCTCTCGACGCTGCCGCCGGACAGTTCGACCAGGTCGACGCCGAGGCCGCCGAGGACCGCGAGGACCTGCGCCGCCTCCTCGGTGTCGAAGCCGCCGCGCTGGAAGTCGGCGGTGTTGAGCTTGACCCCGACGGCGAAGCCGGAGCCCACCTGCGCGCGGACGGCCCCGACGACCTCGGTGAGCAGCCGGACCCGGTTCTCCAGGCTGCCGCCCCAACGGTCGGTGCGCCGGTTGACCAGCGGGGAGAGGAACTGGCTGAGGAGGTAGCCGTGGGCGGCGTGGATCTGCACCCCGTCGAAGCCGGCCTGCTCGGCCCGGCGGGCCGTGACCGCGAACCGGGCGACGGTGGCCTCGATGTCGGCCTCGGTCATCGCGGTGGGGCGGGCGAAGCGCTTGGTGTGCTTGCCGAGGCTCACGCCTATGTCGGAGGGCGCCCAGGCCGTGCCGGGCATCTCGGAGCCGACCTGCCGGCCCGGGTGGTTGATCTGCATCCAGACCCGGCCGCCGGCGCCGGTTGCGGCCTCGGCCCAGCGGCGGAAGGGGTCGAGCGGGGAGCGGGCGTCGAGGACGATCGTCCCCGGTGCGGTCAGCGCGCGGCGGTCGACCATGACGTTCCCGGTGATCAGGAGTCCGGCGCCGCCCTGCGCCCAGCGGCGGTAGAGCCGTTCGATGCGCTCGTCCGGCAGTTGGCCGGGCCCGGCGAGGCTCTCCTCCATGGCGGCCTTCGCCAGGCGGTTCGGCAGGACCGTCCCGCACGGCAGCTCCAGTGGCGTGAACAGGTCCATCAGCAGTTCCCCCAGGAAGCGTGTTGCACGTGTCATCCCCGCGCCCGGGCGCAAAGATACAGCCCCCTCCCCGGCCCCCGGCAGGCTGCTGCGGGAACCGGTTCGCGACGGCTCCGGCCGGGTGCCGGCACTGGTGATTCCCTTGGGGCGCTTGGGGCAGAAGGCCGTCCCGGCACCCGCCGTGAGGGCCGCGTCACCCGCTGCGGAAGCCGTGCCTTCCGGTCGCAGGCCGGGCGGCCGGCAGGGCCGCCAGGCCGCACGAGAGCCGCGAGAAGGCCGCAAGAAACCGGACACGCGGGAACGCCCCGGGCCGAAGGGCCCGGGGCGTTCCCGTACGGGGGTGGGTGCCGGTCGCGTCAGAGGTCCGCGAGCTCCAGCCCGGCCTGGGCGGCGGCCGCCCGGACGGTCTGCTCCAGCAGGACGGCGATGGTCATCGGGCCGACGCCGCCGGGGACCGGGGTGATCAGCGAGGCGCGGGCGGCGGCCGACTCGAAGTGGACGTCGCCGACGTTGCCCTCGTTGTAGCCGGCGTCCAGGACCACGGCGCCCGGCTTGATGTCCTCGCCGCGGATGAACTCGGCCTTGCCGACGGCGGCGACCAGCACGTCGGCCTGGCGCACGATCGAGGGCAGGTCCACCGTGCGGGAGTGGCAGTAGGTGACGGTGGCGTTCTGCTCCAGCAGCAGCATGCCCGCCGGCTTGCCCAGGATCGCACTGCGGCCGACGACGACGGCGTGCTTGCCGGTCAGGTCCACGTCGTACTCGGCGAGGAGCCGCATGATGCCGCCGGGCGTGCAGGAGACGAAGCCCGGCAGTCCGAAGCCCATGGCGGCGAACGAGTGCATGGTGACGCCGTCGACGTCCTTGCCCGGGGCGATGGCCTCGAAGGCGGCGCGCTCGTCGATGTGGTGCGGGACCGGGTGCTGGAGCAGGATGCCGCTGATCTCCGGGTCCTCGGAGAGGGCCGTGAGGGCGGCGACGAGCTCCTCGGTGGTGGTCTCGGCCGGCAGCTCCACGTGGCGGGAGGTGATTCCGGCCTTGGCGCAGCGGTTCTGCTTCATCCGTACGTACGTGACGGACGCCGGGTCCTCGCCGACCAGCACGGTCGCGAGGCAGGGGGCGGTGCCGGTGCGCTCGGTGATCTTCGCCGCGAGGGCGGCGGTCTGCTCCGAGATGCGGCGGGCGAGGGCGGTGCCGTCCATGAGCCGGGCGGTCCGGGCAGGCTGGAGGGTCTGGGCGGTCGTCATGGGGGTCTCCTGAGCGTCGCTGCGGGATCGCGGTTCGCCCAGGCGCGCGGCAGTCGGTGTACGTGCGGTACGCCGGGCGCACGGCAGGTGCGCCGGGCCGCTCCCCGGTGGTGATCCACCCGAACGCCAGTCACGGCCCGCCCCCACTCTAATGGACCTGGCCGGCGCGTCCGGAGCCCGCGAGGACCCCGAGGGCCGGAAATCCGGCAAAACCGGTGGATCACAGGCGCCCCGCCGGGGACGATTGAGACATGACGCGTACTTTCGACTCCCTCGTCGCCGAAGCCGAGTCGGTCTCCGTCGACGGCTGGGACTTCTCCTGGCTCGACGGCCGGCACCCCGAGGACGCGGTCGCCGACGCCACCAGGGCCGGCCTCGAAGTCGTCGATCTGCGCTCCGAAAGACCGGATACGGAGTTCCACGACATCGGAGCCGTGATCTACTTCCTCCGGAAGGTGATCTGGATGGTGCCCGGCTTCACGGTCGGGCAGTACCGGGACCGGCTGCGCGAGCTCCACGAACAGATCGAACGCGACGGTCCGTTCGTGGCGCACACCGCCCGTTTCCTCATCGAGGCCCGCAAAACGGGCCGACGGGAGGGCGGCGGAGGCGCGGACGGTTTCCCAGCCGATCGGTTGCGCGCCCACAGCGTGGCGCAGGTCACTCAATTCAGCGCGTAACGAATCGACTCGGGCATGCGATGAACCGACAGGTGTCCTCGCGCGGCCCCGGAATACAGACCCCCCTCGGGCCTGTTTCCCGAGTCCGCGCGATGATGTCCCGCCCACTCCCTATCTGTTCGCAACGAGAGGCTCCTTGTGTCGCTCAGCCCGTCCCGTACGTTCCCTCCGGAGATCGCCGAATCGGAGGCCCTCGTCGCGCTCGTCGAGCGCGGCCGCGAGCAGGGTCACATCAACGGTGACGATGTGCGCCAGGCCTTCGAGGCCGGCCGCATCCCGGTGGACCAGTGGAAGCGGGTCCTGCGCAGCCTGAACCAGGTCCTGGACGAGGAGGGTGTCGCGCTGCACGTCAGCGCCGCCCCCGCCACGAAGGCTGCCGCGAAGAAGCCCCGCAAGGCGGCCGCCGCGCCTGCCCGCACCGTGACCAAGAAGGCGGCGGCAGCGCCGCGCCCCATCGGTGCGCGCAAGGCGTCGGCCACCAGCCCGGCCCCGACCACCGCGGCGGCGATATCCGCTTCGCCGGCCGCCGCTGCCGCGGACGAGGTGACGGCCGACGCCGCCGACCCGAAGAAGCGGACGGTCAAGAAGACCGTCGCGAAGAAGACCGCGGTGAAGAAGACCGCCGCGGCCAAGAAGACCAGCGCCAAGGACGCCGACGAGGGTGAGAACCCGGTCGCCGAGGGTGAGGACTGGGCCGCCGAGGACCTCGTCGACGACGTCGAGGAGGAGGCCCCCAAGGCCGGCGGCACCCAGGGCTTCGTCCTGTCCGACGACGACGAGGACGACGCTCCGGCGCAGACGGTCATGGTGGCCGGCGCCACCGCCGACCCGGTCAAGGACTACCTCAAGCTGATCGGCAAGGTGCCGCTCCTCAACGCCGAGCAGGAGGTCGAGCTCGCCAAGCGCATCGAGGCGGGTCTCTTCTCCGAGTACAAGCTCGAAGAGGAGAAGGACCACAAGCCCGCGTTCAAGCGCGAGCTGGAGATCCTGGTCGAGGACGGCCGTCGTGCCAAGAACCACCTGCTGGAGGCCAACCTCCGTCTCGTGGTCTCGCTGGCCAAGCGCTACACCGGCCGTGGCATGCTCTTCCTGGACCTGATCCAGGAGGGCAACGTCGGCCTGATCCGCGCCGTGGAGAAGTTCGACTACACCAAGGGCTTCAAGTTCTCCACGTACGCGACCTGGTGGATCCGGCAGGCGATCACGCGTGCCATGGCCGACCAGTCGCGCACCATCCGCATCCCCGTCCACATGGTCGAGATCATCAACAAGCTGGCCCGCGTCCAGCGCCAGATGCTCCAGGACCTCGGCCGGGAGCCCACTCCGGAGGAGCTGGGCAAGGAGCTCGACATGACCCCTGAGAAGGTCATCGAGGTCCAGAAGTACGGCCGCGAGCCGATCTCCCTGCACACCCCCCTGGGTGAGGAGGGCGACAGCGAGTTCGGTGACCTCATCGAGGACTCCGAGGCGGTCGTCCCGGCCGACGCGGTCTCCTTCACGTTCCTCCAGGAGCAGCTCCAGTCGATCCTGGGCACGCTCTCCGAGCGTGAGGCGGGCGTGGTCTCCATGCGGTACGGCCTGAACGACGGCCAGCCGAAGACCCTGGACGAGATCGGCCGCGTGTACGGGGTCACCCGTGAGCGCATCCGCCAGATCGAGTCCAAGACGATGTCGAAGCTGCGCCACCCGTCGCGTTCGCAGGTGCTGCGCGACTACCTGGACTGATCCCGGCCACGCCCCCGGGCCGGTCGCGAGACCGGCCCGAGGGCGGCGCCCCGGGGGAGTCAGTTCTCCAGCAGGTGCTTCAGCTTCTCCTCGTTGCGCGGCATCTCCCTGCGGGCGTACGGCTTGACCACGAGCGGCGCGACGACCTTGCCGATGCCGTGGCCCTCGAAGTCGAGGTCCAGGGTCACGCGCGAGCGCTTTCCGCCGTCGAGGGGTTCGATGGTCCCTCGCACATCGCCGCGTACGGGCCCGTCGACGCCCTGGATGTGCCAGCTGCGCGGCGGGTCGAGCTCCGTGACCTCCATGGTCATCGGGAACTCCCGCTTGCCCATGCGCCGGGTGACGGCGACCTTGGAGCCGACGTGGAGGGGTGCGCCGTCGAGCGGCCGGGCGGAGACGGCGCTGTCCTGCCACTCCGGCAGATGCGTGGGGTCCGTCACGTATTCGAAGACGTCTTCGGGACTGCGGGAAATGTCGATGCTTTGTCTGATCGCGGACATGGCGACCCCTTACTGCCCCCTGATTTCCCTCCTCCTTCCACGTTACCGCGCAGGTCAGGCGGTGACGCGGGCCTTGCGCGCGGACATCGCGGCGTGGACGAGGACGCCCGCGAAGAGGAACAGGGTCCCCTGGTAGACGGCCGCGTAGCCGGATCCGGCGACCAGCCACATCGAGAAGGCGAAGGCCGAGGCGGCGAGGACGCCGTCGCGGACCAGGCGGCCGCGGTGGACCCGATCGGACCGGCCGGAGAGCAGGAAGAAGATCTGCGCGGCGGTAGAGAGCAGGTAGGGCACGGTGGCCGTGAAGGTGGTGACCAGGACCAGGATCTCGAAGACGCCGGCCGAGCCCGCCGTGTAGTTGTAGACGGTCAGCCCGGACGCCAGCACGGCGGTGACGAGCACGCCGGCCACCGGGACGCCCCGCTTCTTCGTCTCGAAGACCTTCGGGAAGAGCCCGTCGCGGGCGGCGGCGTACGGGGTCTGCGCGCTGAGCAGGGTCCAGCCGTTGAGGGCGCCGACCATCGAGATCACGGCCGCGCAGGCGACGAGAACGCCACCCCAGGTGCCGCCGGCCCCTCCGTCCGCGGAAAACATGGCGTTGACGGCGTCGGTGAAGGGGGCCTGGGAGGAGATCAGCTTGTCGTGGGGGACCAGGCCGAAGACGGAGAGCGTGCCCAGGAGGTAGACGGCGGCAGCGCCGACGGTGCCCAGGATCGTGGCCCTGCCGACGTTGCGGGCCGGATCGCGGACCTCGCCCGCGCTGACGGCGGCCGACTCCACGCCGAGGTAGCTGAAGAGCAGGATCGCCGCGGCGGCGGAGACCGCTCCGACGGGGCTCTGACCGGTGGCCCGGAAGGGGCCGAGGTTCGCCGGGTCGAAGAAGAACAGCCCGCCCACGGCGACCAGCAGCAACGGGGTGAACTTCAGTACGGTGGACACCAGTTGGACGGTACCGACATAGCGGGTGCCGGCCAGGTTGGCGAGCGCCGGGAGCCACTGGACGGCGAGGGCGGCCAGGCACATCGCCGCCTTGTGCTCCCCGATGGCAGGGAAGAGCACCCTGAGGTAGCCGACCGCCGCCACCGCGAGGGCCGCGTTCGAGACCCAGGTGGTGATCCAGTAGCTCCAGGCCGCGAGGAAGCCGGCGAAGTCACCGAACGCGGCGCGGGCGTAGACGTACGGGCCGCCGGTCTGCGGGAGCCGCTCGGCGAGCCGGCCGAAGACGAGGGCCAGGGCGATCGCGCCGGCGGTGAGCACGCCGAAGGCGACCAGGCTGATCGTGCCGAACGGCGCCACCGAGGCGGGCAGCAGGAAGATCCCGCCGCCGATGATGTTGCCCATGACCAGGCAGGTCGCAATCGGGAGGCCGAAACGCCGGGCGTGCGGGCCCGCCGCCTCCTCGACGGCCGGCGGCGGCTGCGGCGCCGGTCCCGGCGTCGTCGAAGGCGGTGTCGGGGCAGGGGCGGGCAGGGTGGAGCTCACGGGTGGTACGCCTCGGGTGTTTCATATGCCGGACAGGACGACATATCGTCGGACACACGAAAAGCCGCGCCAAATCACGTGCTTTCGTCCTGTACGGGCACCCCTGCGGACGGAAAGGCTCCGCTCGAACGGGCCTCCGGCCGCGGATCCTCCGCCGGGGCCGTCAGCGGCAGCTGCGGGCCGTCCGCCTCGCGCAGCCAGCGCCGCAGCACCTCGTGCACCGCCTCCGCGCCCACCAGATCCTGGCCCGGCTCCGACAGCAGGACCGGCCACATCAGAAACGGGTGGCCCTGCTCACCGCCCAGGCCTCCGTGCGAGCCGATCTGCTCCTCGAAGGCGTGCACCGACCCGGTCCGCGGGTCGTACGCCGAGTTCACCATGACGTCGGCCACGTGCGGGAAGGCGTCGGTCCGGCGGACCGCCTGTGCAGCGCCCGGTCCGTACCGTGCCAGCAGCTCCTCCGCCGCACCGGGGTCGTCGAGGCGGGCCACCGTCCCGTCCGGGCCCAGCACCTCCCCGTCCACCAGCAGGAACCCGATGCCCGGGTGGTTGGCCAGGGTCGCCAGCAGGGCCGGGTGCGCACGCTCGATCCGCTCCCGCGAGGCCCGGCCCGGCACGTCCGGGAAGGAGATCAGCCCGAGGTTGCCGGAGGCCAGCACCACCGGGTCCGGGCCCCGCTCGGGGTGGGCCTCCGCGTCCTCCTCCACCGGCCGGTGCAGCGCCGCGAGCACCGCCGTGCGGGCCTCGGCGCCGCTGCGGGTGCGGCCGGCCCGGCGGGAGACCGGCAGCCCGCAGCCCGCGCGGACCAGGTCCTTCAGGGTCAGCCCGTACCGGCCCAGGAAGGTCTCGCCCGGGCTCTGGCCGTGGTCCGACAGCAGCACGATCCGGTACTCCCGGGGCGCGTGCTCGGCGACCCGGGCGAGCAGCGCGAGGCTCCGGTCGAGCCGGGCCAGCACCCGGTCGGTGTCCCGGCCGTGCGGCCCCGAATGGTGGGCGACCTCGTCGTAGGCGACCAGGTCGGCGTAGACCGCGGCGCGGCCCGCGAGCATGTCGCCGATCACCGCCGCCACCACGACATCCCGTTCGACCACCGTCGCAAAGGCCCGGATCAGCGGGTACATCCCGCCCCGGGACACCCGCGGCCGTTCCCGGGCCAGCCGGGCCCGCAGCGACTGGCCGATCTCCCGGGCGGCCTCGGCGACGAAGGACAGCGCGGTGCGGACGGCGTTGGCCGGGTCGCTGAAGTACGCGAAGTAGCCCGCGCGGGAGCGGTTCGCCCGGCCCCGCCGTGCCGAGACCGACAGGACGAGGGCCAGCTGGTCGGCGCCGCCGCTGAAGAGGTTGCCCCGGCTCGCTCCGTCGAGGGTGAGCAGCCCGCCGTCCCTGGTGCGCGCGACGGCCCGGCGCTGGAGTTCGGCCGCGCTGGTGGGCCGGTTGCAGACCACCACCTCGCCGGTGTCCTTCTCGTACCAGCGGAAGGCGGGCACGTCGAAGTTGGAGCCGTGCAGGATGCCGAGCTGGCTTGCGCCGGTCTGGCTGGACCAGTCGGTGCGCCAGGAGGCGATGCGGTGGCTGCCGTCCAGCCAGCCGGCCACCGTCGGCATCAGGCCGCGGCCGGCCGCATGCCGCAGCGCCTCGTACCCGACCCCGTCGAGCTGGAGGAAGAGCATGCCCGGGGGGCTCTCGCCGGCGCCGGACGCACCCCGCTGCGGCCGACGGCGGCGGCGCCGGTCTGCGAGCCGGTAGAGCCTGCGCCGGTACGCCTCGTCGTCGCGCACGGCGAGGGCGGTCGAGGTCGCCGAGGCGACGGCGGACATCACCGCGGCCACCACCACGGCGGTCTCCGGGGCCACTTGGCCGCGGCCGGACGGGATGAGGCTGAGTGCGAGCAGCAGCAGCGAGCCGTTGAGGAAGAAGACCAGCAGGCCGAGCACCAGGGCGGGCACCAGCAGCAGCGCCCGGACCAGCACCGGCCACACCAGTGCGCTCAGCAGGCCGAAGGCTCCGGCGCCCCAGGCCGCGGTCAGCCCGATCTGCGTGATGCTGTCGCCGTCGCCGGACTGGAGCCGGAAGTCGGGGAGGATGCCGGCCAGCGCGAGCATGGTGAGGGTGGACACCGCCCAGACGAGGATCACCCGTACCAGGGCGCCGCCCGTGGTCCGCCACCGTCCTCGCCACACGCCGTACCGCCTCGTGTCTCCCCCGGACCCGCGCCCCGCCGGCGGTCCCCGCCGCACCTTCCAGCGTCGCACAGGGCGGCGGACACGGCGGGGTGACACGGGTGGCGCACGGGCGTACGGGACGCGCCGGCCGGGGCGCGGGGCGGAGGCGAGAGCCTACGTGCCGTCGTAGCCGGCGGTCGGCATGGACAGCCGGCGGTGCACCTCGGCCTTCATGGCGGGGGTGTACTGCGGTTCGACGAGCCCGGCGGTCTCCAGCCGTACGCCGCGCCGCTCGCACTCGGCGGTGAACTCCTCGACGGAGCGCAGCGCGCGGGCGAGCACCCGGTGGTTGGGGGCGACGAACAGGTCGACCTGTCCGGCGTCGACGTCGCGCCAGAGCCCGCAGTGGTCGGCACGCAGCCCGTAGAACAGCAGTTCCGTCGTCACGACGTAGCCCCGCTCGGCGGCCCAGCGGGCGCACATGGCGTGCTGGCTGCTGGTGTCGACGACGAAGGGGTCGGTGTCCAGATCTTCGAGCGGGGCCAGGCTGGCGATCGCGGCCACGCGCAGCTCATCCATGCCGCCCGACCCTACTCCGATCCGCCGTCGGCGAGGAGGGGTCGGCGGGCTTCGGTTCGGGGCGCAGCGGCCGGGCAGACTCTAGGCTGCGGAGGACCGGGAGATACGGGATGTCCGGGATGTCCCGGGACGCATGAGCGACGGGGAGGCCGGGTGCCGGTGGAGATCACGTGGTGGGGGCATGCCACGTGCACGGTCGAGGACTCCGGGGTGCGGCTGCTGACGGATCCGCTGTTCGCCCGGCGGCTCGCGCACCTGCGGCGGCGGCGCGGTGCGCTGCCCCCGCCCGAGGCGGCCGAGGCGGACGTGGTCCTGGTGTCGCACCTGCATGCCGACCATCTGCATCTGCCGTCGCTGGCCCGGCTGGCGCCCGGGACCCGACTGCTGGTGCCGCGCGGTGCGCGCAGGGCCGTGCCGGGGCTCGCGCGGGTCGCGGGGGTGCGCGGGCTGGCGGTCACGGAGGTGGCCCCGGGCGACGAGGTCGGCGTACGGGCCGGCGTGCGGGTACGGGCGGTCAGTGCGCGGCACGACGGGCGGCGGCTGCCGTTCGGGCCGCGTTTCGCGCCGGCCCTCGGGTACGTGGTCCGGGGCGCGGCGCGGACGTACTTCGCCGGGGACACCGGGCTGTTCGACGCGATGGCCGCGGAGGTCGGGCCGGTGGACGTGGCGCTGCTGCCGGTCGGTGGCTGGGGCCCGTACCTGGGGCCGGGGCATCTGGACGCGGGCCGGGCGGCGCAGGCGCTGGCCGCGCTGGCACCGGCGGCGGCGGTGCCGGTGCACTACGGGACGTACTGGCCGATCGGGCTGGACGCGGTGCGGCCGCACGAGTTCCACGCGCCGGGCGAGGAGTTCGTACGGCGGGCCGGGCAGCTGGCGCCGAAGGTGACGGTACGGGTGCCCGGGCACGGTGAACGGGTGCGGCTGCCGTGACGTGGCACGGGCTGGCGGCGGCGGCCGGGCAGGTCCCGCCGGAGACGACCCGGCAGGCCGTGGGCTACCCGGCGCTGTTCCTGCTGGTGGCACTGGGGGCGCTGGTGCCGGTGATCCCGACGGGGGCGCTGGTGAGCACGGCGGCGGTGGTGGCGTTCCACCAGCAGTCGCTGCCCTTCGGGCTGTTGTTCGTGTTCGCGGTGGCGGCGGTGGCCGCCTTCACCGGGGACCTGGCGCTGTACTGGCTGGGGCAGCGCGGGGTGCGGTCCCGCAACGGCTCGCGGTGGCTGGAGGCCCTGCGCGGGCGGGCCACGCCGGAGCGCCTCGCCCAGGCACAGGGCAGGCTGGACGAACACGGGGTGCTGGTCCTGGTGGTCTCCCGGCTCGTGCCGGCGGGCCGCATCCCGGTGATGCTGGCCTGCCTGCTGGCCCGGCTCCCGCTGCGCCGGTTCGCCCGCGGCGACGCCCCGGCCTGTCTCGCCTGGGCGGCGACGTACTGCCTGATCGGCATTCTGGGCGGCTCGCTGTTCTCGGAGCCGTGGAAGGGCGTGGCCGCGGCGGTGGCCCTGGCCCTCCTGGTCAGCGCGGCCCCCGCGCTCTGGCGGCGCCTGCGCCCCCCGCCGGCGCCGTGACCCGCGCAGGGCCGGGGGTCACAGGGAGCGGGAGGCGCCGATGGGGAGGTCCCACAGGTCCGTGCGGGCGAGGCCGGCCCGGGACCAGGCCGCCCGGACCCGGTGCAGCGGCTCCGTCACCGGCTCCGCCGACAGGACGAAGGTGCCCCAGTGCATGGGGGCCATCCGGCGCGCGCCGACGTCGAGACAGGCCCGGACCGCCTCCTCCGGATCGGCGTGGACGTCGCTGAGCCACCACCTCGGCGCGTACGCCCCGATCGGCAGCAGGGCCAGGTCGATCCCCGGATGGCGGCGGCCGATCTCGCCGAACCAGTGCCCGTACCCGGTGTCGCCCGCGAAGTAGACCCGCCTCGGCGTCGCGGCCCGCGTGTCGGTGAGCACCCAGCCGCCCCACAGGGTCCGGCAGGTGTCGACGAGCGACCGCTTCGACCAGTGGTGCGCCGGGACGAAGTCGAACCGTACGCCGCCCAGTTCCGCGCACTCCCACCAGTCCAGCTCGGTGACCCGGCTGAAACCGCGGCGCCGGCACCAGCGGGCCAGGCCGGCCGGGACGAAGAGCGGGGTGTGCCGGGGCAGCCGCCGGAGAGTGGGGGCGTCGAGGTGGTCGTAGTGGTTGTGGCTGATCACGACGGCGTCCACGGGCGGCAGCTCCTCCCAGCGCACGCCCACCGGGGTCATCCGCGCCGGGGTGCCGAGGATGCGCCGGGACCAGACGGGGTCGGTCAGCACGGTCAGCCCGCCGAGGCGCAGCACCCAGCTGGCGTGGCCCGCCCAGGTGGCGCACACGGTGCCGGGGCCGGCCGCGGGGAGCGGGGCCGGGGCGTACGGGAGGTCGGGGATGCCGCGCAGTCCGTCGGGGCCGGGCCGGAAGGCTCCCTCGCGGGCGAGCCGGGCGTAGGCGCGCACGCCGGGCAGCGGGGTGGTGAGCCGTCCGGCGAAGGAGCGGGGCCAGCTGCGCAGTTCGCCCAGCGGGCGGGGCGCGGCGGGAGCGGGGGCGGGCCCGGGGCGGGCGGGGGCGGGGCGGCCGGGGGTGGGGGCCGGGCGTGCCGGGGAGATGGGTCGCGGCGCCGGGTACGGGGCGGTACCGGGTCGTGGCGCGCCCGCGAGGTCTGTGGCCCCGGGGGCGTCCGTCTGATCCCTCATCAAGAACTCTCCGTTCACCGCACAGCGGGCTCGTCGCGTCGGTCGGCGAAAGATCCGGTCAGGAGGCCAGCCCGGCCAGGACCGATCCGAGGAGGTCCAGGGAGCGCCGTACGTGCGGGAGCTCCAGGGGATCGCGCGCCGTGAGTGCGGCGAGCCTCTCGTCCGGGGTGGCGCCGAGCAGCGGCCCCGTCGACAGGCGGACGCGCAGCGCACCCAGGTCGTCCGCGAAGCGCTGCCCGCCGGGGGTGGGCGCGCCGAGCCGGCCGCCGAGGTGGTCCTCCAGTTCCATCGCGTCGCGGACCCCCTGCCGGGCCAGCCCGGCGCGCAGCGGGGTCAGGTCGGCGTACAGGTGGCGCCCGGCCTGCGGTGGCCGGGCGAGGGCGCCGGCGGCCAGCAGCTCCCGGTGCGCGGCTGCGGCCACCGCCCCGTGCAGCGCGGCCGCGGCGCGGGCGCGCCCGGCGACGGCGTCGGGTTCGTCGAGAGCGTGCGCGGCGGCCCCGGCGACCGGGCCCGCGACCATGGCGCCGGTCGCGGTGAGGATGTCGAGGGTGCGCGCCCGCAGCCACGTGCCGCGCGGGGTGCCGGGGAAGCGGACCACCGCGGCGGGCCACCCGGCGGGCAGCAGCGCACCGGACAGGTCGAGGAGCACGGCGGCCTGGTCGGGCAGCATCTCGGCCGGGCTGAGGACGAGGGTCTCGTGCGGCCGGTGGACGGTGTCGCGCCAGCTCTCGTCGCTGATGACGAACAGCCCGGCGTCCGCGGCGGCCTCGCAGGCCTCGCGCAGCAGTTCGGGCGGCGGCACGGTCGCCGTCGGGTCGTCGGCCACCGACAGCAGCAGCACGCGCGGGTCGCCGCCCTCGGCGCGCACCCGCCGTACGGTCTCCAGGAGGGCGTACGGGTCCGGGATGCCGCCGCACTCGGCCGGGGTCGGCACGTGGTACGCCCGCCGTCCCAGCAGCCGGACCTGAGGGGTCCACCAGGCGGGACAGGGCCGGGGCAGCATCGCGTCGCCGCCGTACGCGCCGAGCAGCGCCAGCAGCAGGGCGGGGGCGCCGGGCCCGGCGGCCACGTTCTCCGGCACGGTGGGGAGCCCGCGCCGCCCCCAGTGCCGGCAGGCGGCCTCGCGTACGGGGTCACCGCCGCCCGGGGGCTCGGGGGCGGACCGCTCGGCGGCCGCGGCGATCACGGCGGTGAGCTCGGGGAGCACGGGCAGGCCGGGCTGGGGCGCGAGCGGCCCGTAGCGGACCGGGCCGCGGCCCTCCGCCGTGCGCTGCATCCCCGACACCTCGCCCCGCCTTCCCCGTTCCGTGTGTGCCGCCGACCAACCATGCCCTTTATACGATTGTTTGCAGGGATACGCCCGTTGTCGCGGTCCGGCGGCGGAGCTCAGCCCCGCCGGCCCACCAGGGCCAGCAGCCGGGTCTGGGCGTTCGCGTCCGCCGGCACCTCCAGCGGCTCGGCGAACATCCCGCCGGCCGCGAGCCCGTCGGCGTACGGGGTGACCTCGTCGAGGGCGAACGCGACCAGGCCGTCCGGGAGCCGGTCGTCGGCGCCGATGGCCCGCGAGAGGTCCCAGGCGTGCACCACGCAGTCGGCGGTCAGCTCCGCGCAGTAGGCCCGGCCCAGCGCGGGCCCGTACGAGAGCCTGACCGTGCGGTCCAGCGCCCCGGGCGCGGTAAACGCGGCGTGCGCGTCGGCCGCCGCCTGCTCCCAGGCGCCGGCCGGGTCGTCGCCGAGCACGTCGCCTGAGAACGCGTCGCCGATCTCCTCCACGGTGCGCCCGTCGGTGACCATCGGCGGGATCCAGAGCTGTTCCCCGGTGACGTGGTTGACCAGGTCGCGCACGGTCCATTCGGTGCACGGGGTCGGCGCGCCCCATTGGCCGTCCTCGACGGCGCGCACCCGGTCTCCGAAGAGCCGCAGGGCCTCGGCGTGCCGTTCGAGCAGCGTGTCCGGCATGGCTCTCACCGTCCTCTGCCAGGGGGCCGGCCTCTGGAGCCCACTGTCCTCGCAGCGGCTTTACCCTGCCACCGACCTTCCCGATCTCCTTGCCGCACAGGACCTGTGTCCACATGTCAAAATGCATATCTCATATGCCGAATCCATCCTCTACCGTGATCACAACGCTTCAACCACCAGGAGGAGTCGGGTCATGACCGCGAGGGAAACGGCCGTCTACACGCACGGGCACCACGAATCCGTACTGCGCTCGCACCGCTGGCGCACCGCCGCGAACTCGGCGGCATACCTGATCGGCGAGCTGCGGCCGGGGATGACGGTCCTGGACGTGGGCTGCGGCCCGGGCACGATCACGGCGGACCTGGCGGAACTGGTCGCTCCGGACGGTCGGGTGACGGCGGTCGATGCGGCACAGGGCGTCCTGGAGCAGGCCGCCGCGTACGTGGAGGAGCGCGGCCTGGACGGGGCGGTCACCTTCGCCACGGCGGACGTGCACGCGCTGGACTTCCCGGACGACTCCTTCGACGTGGTCCACGCCCACCAGGTGCTGCAGCACGTCGGCGACCCGGTGCGGGCGCTGCGCGAGATGCGGCGGGTCTGCCGGCCCGGCGGGATCGTGGCCGCCCGGGACGCCGACTACGCGGCGATGACCTGGTATCCGGCACAGCCGGGCCTGGACGAGTGGCTGGACCTGTACCGCCGGGTGGCCCGCACGAACGGGGGCGAACCCGATGCCGGGCGCCGCCTGCTGTCCTGGGCGAGGGCGGCGGGCTTCACGGAGGTGGCGTCCTCCGCGACGGCCTGGTGCTTCGCCACCGCGGAGGAGACCGCATGGTGGTCCGCCCTGTGGGCGGACCGTACGACGGCCTCGTCGTACGCGTCCCTCGCCATCGGCGGCGGCCACGCGACCGAGACCGGGCTGGCCGCCGTCGCCGAGTCCTGGCACCGCTGGAGCGCGGCTCCGGACGCCTGGTTCTCGGTCCTGAACGGCGAAATCCTGTGCCGCGCCTGATGCCGGGTCCTGCGGGCAGTCCCATGCGGCGCCGGTGAAGCCGGGGCGGCGATGCACGGCACCGGATGCCGCGGGCCTGACGGGCGCCACTTTGACGACAGGGCCTAGCCCGGCGGCCGCATCCGGAAGTTGTAAGCCTGCGGCAGCGGGCGGTCGGCGAGGGACGACCAGACCTCCGAGAGGATCTCGTCGCCCTCGCGGAGGTCGGGAAGTTCGAAGCCCTCCTCGAACACCCGGCGGGCCGCGCCCACATGGCCCTCCGCCGCCAGCAGGCGGGCGGCCAGCAGGCGGAACCGGCCCTCCTCGCGGAGCGCCGGCCGCAGCCGGTCCCACACCGCCCGCGCCGCGGGCAGGCGGCCGGCCGCCAGCAGCGCCGTCATCGCCTCCCGCCCCAGCGCGGACTCCGCGGCCGTCCACGGCTCACCGCCCCGGCTCTCCTCGGCCAGGTCCTCGAAGGCCTCGAAGAATCGCTGCGCCGCCCGCGCCCGGTCGCCGGCCAGCGCGTCCGCCACGGCCAGGCAGCGCAGCAGCGGCCACCGCGAGGGCGCCAGCGCCAGGCCGCGCTCCCAGCTGCGCACCGCCTGGGCCACGTCGCCCGCATGCCACTGGGCCACGCCCAGGTGGTACTCGGTCAGCGGATCCGCCGGGGCCGTCTCCAGCATGTCCCGCCAGTGAGGGGCAACGAGGCTGGGCCCGGGCGGCGCCACCCGCCGCGGGGAGGGGAAGACCCCGGTGCGCCACAGCTCCGTCCAGGGCGCCTGGGCCTCGCCGAGCCCCGACTCCGGGAAGGGAGTGCCGGGCAGCTCGTGCCCGCCGCACAGCACTTCCAGCGCGCCCCACCCCGAGCCGGCGGCCAGCCGCTCCCCCGGTTCGGTGTCGGCGGCCACGCGCCACGCCCCGTACGCCTCCTCGACCCGCTCCCGGGGGAGGGCGGCCGCCAGGGACGCCTCCGCGCAGGACCGGGCCGCCGCCCAGTCGGGACCGTGCACCGGCCCCGGATCCGCGGAGAGGGGCCCGTACGCCTCCAGCCAGCTGAACTCCGCGCCGGCCTCCAGCCGTACGTGCTCCAGCTGGGTCCGGGCGAGCCCGGCCTGGATCTCGGCGTAGCCGCCGGTCCCGGTCTCGGTCAGCCACTCCTGCCAGCGCCGGCCGCCCTCCCCCGCGCCCCACACGAACAGCTTGCGCCCGCGCAGCCGGGCCGTGGACGTCTGGACGAGCCCGTGCCCCTCGGCGTCCAGCGAGGCGATCCAGGGCCGGGCCCCGTCCGGGACCTCGTAGAAGAAGTCGGCCGGGTACGTGCTGCGCAGCGGGTACGTGCGGTCCTCGCCCTCCCACTGCGGTACGGGGATCCGCCGCAGCGCGCGCTCGTACCCGAAGTGCCAGGCCTCGTCGGCGGGGGCGAGCACTCGGGTGCCGGGGCCCTCCGGGACGGCGATGTTGGACCACCAGTACACGGGGGCGGGCCGCTCGTGCGGGTTGCGGACGCGGACGCCGACGTAGAGGAACTCGGAGTCCCCGGGCAGCCACAGGTCCACCTGGAACGGGAGGTCGCGCAGCCGCTCCCATTCCCACAGCCGGACCATCTCGCCCCCGTCGGGCGCCGGTACGAGCGCTGCGTGCAGCGGGGCGCAGGAGAGGGTGGTGTGGCCGGTGGCGCCGATGTTCCACTCGATGCCGCCCGAGAACCAGGCGCCGTTGAGGGCGAAGTTGGCGGGCTGGAACACCGGGTTGCGGTACAGCAGTTCACGTCCGGTGGGCACGTGCACGAGCGAGTGGACCCGGCCGCCGAGACCGGGCAGCACGG
Organism: Streptomyces sp. NPDC097981; assembly: GCF_040302565.1. Taxonomy (NCBI): domain Bacteria; kingdom Bacillati; phylum Actinomycetota; class Actinomycetes; order Kitasatosporales; family Streptomycetaceae; genus Streptomyces; species Streptomyces sp. NPDC097981. The sequence continues at coordinate 86,635 of NZ_JBEORW010000001.1, read as the reverse complement.
TGACGCGCAGGTGCGCGTTCTCCATGACGACCGCCTCGAACCCGGCCTCCCGTCTGCTCCGCCGGTACCCGTCCAGGAGCCGTACGGGAAGCAGCGAGCGCAGCGGCTCGTACCCGATCTGCCGGGCCATGTCGCGCGGCAGTCCGTCGCGCGAGCGCTCGTCCAGCGTGTGCACGTCGGCGGGGGCGCGCAGGACGGGCAGCGGGTTCTCGGGCCCCAAGGGGGCTGCGGGCAGGGTCAGTACGGCACGGCGGACGGTGGTGGCCATGCTGGAAATGGAACACGCCGCGGCGGCCGGTGCACAGGGGTTCCGCGGATCACCACCGGTCAGGATTACGCAAAGCCCTGGCCGAAGCCCTACGCGAACGCCCCTGCGATCAGGTCGGCGAGCAGCGCCCCGGCCCGCAGGCCCGGGTCCAGGTCCGGGTCGTAGATCGTGACGTTGAGGCCGACGCACCGCGGGGAGCCGATCAACACCGCGAGCAGCTCGGCGAGTTCGGCGGGGAGCAGTCCGCCGGGGTCGGGGCTGTCGACGGCGGGCATCACGTCCGGGTCGAGCACGTCGGCGTCCAGATGGACCCAGAACCCGTCGGTGTCCGGCGGGTGCAGCCCCTCCAGCGCGGCGCGCGCCACCGGGGCGGCGCCGCGGGCGCGGATGTCCCCGACGGTGGCCGCGGAGATCCCCGCCGCGCGCAGCTCCGGCAGGTCCCCGTCGCCGTCGCGGAGGCCGAAGAGGCGTACGTCCTCGTCCCGGAGGTAGGGCCCGAGCCCCTCCAGATCGGCGAGGTCGGCCTGGCCGCGGCCGGTGGCGAGGGCGAGCTCCTCCCCGGCGGCGGCTCCGACGGGCCCGTTGACCGCCTCGTTGCCCGGGTGGCGGAAATCGGCGGAGCCGTCGATCGCGGCCAGTCCGTACCGCCCGAGGCGGCGCATGGCCAGGGAGGCGCCGAGCTGGATCGAGCAGTCCCCGCCGAGGACGACGGGGAACTCCCCGGCCTGCAGGTGCATCTCGATCCGGTCGGCGAGGGCGAGCGTGTACGCAGCGAGGGGGCCGGCGTGGAAGACTCCGTCGCCCTCCTTCCAGTTGCCGCGGTCGTAGCGCGGCGGCACCACGACCCCGCCCTCGCGGGCTCCGAGCCGGCTCAGCAGGCCCTGGTCGCGCAGGGCGCCCGCCAGTTTGCAGACACCGGGGACGGCGCCGGGCGCGGGCGGGCGCAGGCCCAGGTTGGACGGGGCGTCGAGCAGCACCAGGCTTCGCATGTCCTCATCGTGCGCGATCGGCGGCGCCGGGACCAGCCATTTCGGCGGTGATCGCCCAGCGTTCGTGGTCGCGCCAGGCCCCGTCGACGAAGAGGAAGTCCGGCGAGAACCCCTCCAGCCGGAACCCGGCCCCGCGGACCAGGGCGAGGGACGCCGTGTTGCCCGGCTGGATGTTGGCCTCCAGCCGGTGCAGCCCCAGGCCGCCCTCGCGCTCGGGGGCGAGGGCGTGGGCCACGACGAGCCCGAGCGCCTCCCGCATGTGCCCCTGCCCGGCGGCGTGCGCGAAGGCGCCGTAGCCGAGCGCCCCGCATTCGAAGGCGCCGAGGACGATGTTGTTGATGTTGACGAAGCCGGCGATGGCCCCGGTGCCGCGCTCGCAGACGAGGAATCCCGCCCGGCTCGCGCCCTCGATCAGGCGCGCCGCGTACGGCTCGTACTCCTCGACCGTCGCCGGCGGGGAGAGCCACGGGTGATGGAGGTCCCGGCTCTCGTTCACGCGAGCGGTGAACTCGGGGCCGTCGGCGAGCCGGAAGGGCCGCAGCCCGACGTGCTCGCCCTCCGCGACGTACGTGGAATATGACATCCGCCCAGGCTACGAGCTGTGGCAGGATTCCCCGCGTGATGATCACCCCGGACACCGAAGAACTGCTGCGCGCGGCGGCGCTCAACAACGCCGAGTGGTGTGCGGCGGTCAGCGGCGGCGGCTCGTTCGCGGCCGGCGCCTGGACCAGCGCGCGCCGCACCCCGCCGTACTACCCCGACGGCGTGACCCTGACCCGGGACGCCCCGGCGGAGGCTCTGCTCGCCGGGATGGACACCGCCTCCCCGGGCTGCTCGGTCAAGGACAGCTTCGCCGCGCTCGACCTGGCCCCGGCGGGCTTCGAGGTCCTGTTCGGAGCGGAGTGGATCCACCGCCCGGCAGAGGCCCCGGCTCCGGCCGCGTCCGCCCTGGCCTGGAGCCGTGTCGCCGATGCCGGGGAGCTGGCCGCCTGGGAGGCGGCCTGGGACGGCGAGGAGAGCACGGGCCTGTTCCACCCGGCCCTGCTCACGCCGGAGATCGCCTTCTTCGCAGGACGGTCGGCCGACGGGCGCATCGTCGCCGGGGCCGCCGCCAACCGGGCGGGCGGGGTCGTCGGCCTCTCCAACGTGTTCACCGCAGACGGCACCTCCGACGACGAGGCCTGGGCGGGCGCCCTCACGGCGGTCCTGGACCTCTGGCCCGGCCTTCCGGTCGTCGGCTACGAGGCAGGGGACGACCTCGACACGGCCGTCCGTCACGGCTTCGGCCCGCTCGGCCCGCTCCGGGTCTGGCTGCACACGGCCTAAGCCTGCCCGCCACCCGAAACCCTGCCCGCTCTGCCCGAAACTGATAAAATTGGGTGATTCTGCCCAGGCCGGAGTGGACAGGCCGGTACGCGGCGCGCCGTGCGGCGGTACCGGGCAGCAGGACGCAACGGCTGTGACGCGCGCATGGGACCTTGTCGAGCGGTTGAGACCACCCCGGACGGCCCGCGCGGGAGAGGCCGGGGTCCCGGCACCGCCCACCCCGCACTCACCGCCCGCCGGCGCACGGCTCTGCTGGCACCCTGTGTGGCCTTCCTGATCGCGGCCGGCGCCGCTCTTCCAGGCCCGGCCGACGCCGCGGCGCTCGCGGCCCCGTCGCCCAGGCCCACGCCGGCGCCGACGATGCCCTCCCCCGCCCCCAGCCGCATACCGTCGCCGCTGAAGCCGATCCGGCCGGCCGTCCTCCAGGCCGCCGTGGACCGCACCGCGAGGAAGCTCCTGGTCCCCGGCGCGATGGTCCTGCTCCGCACCCCGCAGGGGACCTTCCGGGCGTCGGCCGGCACGACGCAGCCGGGAACGGCGCGGCCGCCGGACACGGGCGACCACTTCCGCGGACGAACCTGACCGTGTCCCCGGACGGCCGGACCACGGCCCAGGCCCTGCTGCCCACCCTGCTCAACCAGATCCACACCGGGCTCGACCTCCCCACCGTCCAGGCGTGCCCGATCGGCCGTCCGGTCAGCGGATTCCTGCCTCGGGGTGCACGGCATCCCATTCCCGGCGTGCTCGCGCGATGGCATCGCGGTGTTCCGCCGACCAGTCGGCGAGGGCCCTCACCAGGTGGGTGAGGCTGTGGCCCGTCGTGGTGAGTTCGTAGTCGACCTGCGGTGGCACCGTCGGGTGGACGGTCCGGCTGACCAGCCCGTCGCGTTCCAGGCGGCGCACGGTGAGCGTGAGCATGCGCTGCGAGATGCCGGGTACGGCGCGTTGGAGTTGGCGGAAGCGGCGGACGCCCCCGGCCAGTTCGACGACGACCAGGACCGACCATTTGTCGCCGATCCGGTCGAGCACGTCGCGGATCCCGCAGTCCTCGTGCTCGTCGCCGCAACCGACGACGGGTGGGGTGGTTACCGCTGTGTGCCTGGCTGACATGGAAGTGCCTCCTTACGCCTCCCGGCGCGAACCCGCAGGATGAGCCCGGTTACCGAAGAGAACCTACCGGAACGGGAAGACCCTGATGATCCTGGTTACCGGAGCCTCCGGCTCCCTGGGCTCACTGATCGCCGAACGGCTGTCCGGGCATGACGACACCGTCATCGGAACACGCGACCCGCGGCGGCTCCGGGCCGAACTACCGGTCCGCCGTGTCGATTTCGACGACCCCGGCACTCTCGTCACGGGCTTCGAGGGCGTTGAGGTGCTGCTGCTGGTCTCGGCAGGCTACGGCGAGGACGACACCGTCATCGCCCGGCACGGCGCCGCCCTCGACGCCGCCGAGAAGGCCGGTGTCGGGCACGTCGTCTACACGAGCCTGACCGCCGACGGCGATCACCTCCCCTACGCCCTGCCGCACCGCTGGACCGAGCGCCGGCTCCGGGAGAGCACCATGGACTGGACGATCCTGCGCAACGGCCTCTATGCGGAACTGCTGGCCGGACTCGCGGCGCCGTCGGCGGACGGCCGGATCACGGCCCCGCTCGGGGAGGGCCGCCTGGCAGCCGTGGCCCGCGCGGATCTGGCCGACGCAGCGGCGCGCGTGGCGGTGGAGGCATCCGTTCATGCGGGGCGCATCCATGAACTCGTCGGCGAGCACGCCATAGGCGGCGCCGACCTGGCCCGCGCGCACGGGCCGCACGTCGCCTACGAGCCGGAGACACTCGCCGCGGCCCGTGCACGCATCGCCGCTTCCGGCGCCGAACCGTTCCAGGTGCCGATGGTGGTGGGCACCTACTCCGCCATCGCTGCCGGATTCATGTCCCGCACCGGCGGTGACCTGCGTCGACTGCTGGGGCGCGCGCCCCGATCCGCCCTCGCGGCCGCCCTCGCCTAGGGTCCGGCCGGTTCCAGGGCCAGGCGGGGGACGTCCGTCCGTTCGACGCCGAACACCTGGACGTACAGGGAGAGTTCCGCCTCCAGTGCGCGGATCATGGTGTCCGCCCGCCGGAATCCGTGGCCCTCGCCCTCGAAGGCGACGTACGCGTGCGGGACCGGCCGTCCCCGGAGGGCGGCCAGGAAGCGCTCGGCCTGTGACGGCGGGCACACCGGGTCGTCCAGGCCCTGGAGCAGCACGAAGGGCGCGGTGATCCGGTCGGCGCGGGCCACCGGGGAGCGCTCGCGGCAGCGTACGGCCAGGGTCTGCGGGGGTCCGGCCAGGCCGTCGACGTACCGGGACTCCAGGTCGTGGGTCTCCTCGGCGAAGCCCCGCAGGTCCAGCACGGGGTAGATGATCGCGGCGCAGGCGTACAGATCGGTGGCGGCCAGCGAGGCCGCCGCCGTCCAGCCGCCCGCGCTGGCGCCCCGGATGGCGAGCCGGTCCGGGTCCGCGGTGCCCTCGGCGGCCAGCGACCGGGCCACCGCCGCGCAGTCCTCCACGTCGACGACGCCCCACTGCTCGCGCAGCCGCTCCCGGTAGGCGCGCCCGTAGCCGCTGGAGCCGCCGTAGTTCACCTCGGCCACGCCGATGCCGCGCGAGGTGAAGTACGCGATGTGCAGGTCGAGTACGGGCGGCACGTGGTCGGTGGGGCCGCCGTGCGCCCACACCACGTACGGGGGCAGTTCGTCGGCAGGGGCCCGGCGCGCGGGGTGGTGCGGCGGGTAGACGTGGGCGTGGATCTCCCGGCCGCCCGGGCCGAGGAAGGTCCGGCTCTGCGGTTCCGGGTAGTAGGAGGGGTCCACCGGGTCCACACCGGCCGAGCCGACCACGCGGGCGTGCCCGTCCGCGGTGTCGAGCTCCACCACCTCGTAGGCGCTGCGCGGGCTGGCCGCGACCCCGTAGACGCGGGTCCCGTGCGTGGCGAGCGTGGGCTGCCAGGCCGTCCACGGACCGGCGGCGTCCACCAGGTCGCCGCTCTCCGGGTCGAGGACGCCGAGCGCGGAGGAGCCCTGGCCGTGCAGGACGGCGAGCAGCCCGCCGGGCAGCGGGGCCAGCCAGCTGAGCCCCGGTTTCCAGAGGGGGCCGCCGAACTCCTCTTCGCGCGGGCACAGGTTGACCGCCTCGCCGGTGTCCGGGTCGACCCGGTACGGGTTCCACCAGCCGCTGCGGTCGCTCACGGCGAGGAGGGCCCCGCCCGGGGTCCACTCCACCTGGGCCACGGCCTCCTCGGGGCCGCCCAGTACGGTACGGGCCCCGGTCAGCGTCCCGTCGGCGGCGACCTCGGCGAGCCGCACCTCGGTGCCGTCCCACGGCATCCGGGGGTGGTCCCAGACCAGCCAGGCCGCGCGGCGCCCGTCGGGGGACAGCCGGGGTCCGGTGGTGAACCGGTGCCGGTCGTCGGTGAGTTCGCGTACGCGGGACCGGTCCTCGGCGGCCGAGCCGTCCAGCGGTACGGCGGCCAGCATCCGGTGCACGTCCGTCGGGGCCGGGCCGGTGAACTCCTCCAGCACGCACCAGACTTCGCCGTCCCGCAGGACGGGGTCGGCCCAGCGCAGTCCGCCGCCGACCGCGGAGACGGGGGTCAGGGGCCGAGGGGCGGGGCCGCCGGGCGCATCGGGCTCGTACGCGTACATCCGCTGGTCGGCGAAGTGGACGAACACCACCAAGGGACCGCCCGCGGGCCGTTCGGTGCCGGCCCACGGCCGGCCGCCGTACTCGGTGACGCGGCTGCGGACGTTCCACGGGGCGGGCAGCACCGAGGCCTCGGGACCGCCGTCCGCCGTCCGGCGCACCAGGGTGCGGCGGCCGCCCTCGGCCGGCCGGGGTTCGGTCCACCACACCTCGGGGCCGACCGTGCCGACGTACTCGGGCCGCCCGTCGAGCGAGGCGGCGACCGCGGCGTCGATGGGCGAGGGCCAGCTTCCGTAGGGCCCGGTCGGAACCGTCATCGCCGGCTCCCCCTCACAAGGTCCGCAGGGCGTGGTCGAGGACGTGCACCCCGAAGTGCAGGGCGTCCACCGGAACCCGCTCGTCCACGCCGTGGAAGAGGGACCAGTAGTCGAAGCCCGGCGGCAGCTTCAGCGGGGAGAAGCCGTAGCCGGTGATCCCGAGGCGGGAGAACTGCTTGGCGTCGGTGCCGCCCGCCATGCAGAACGGCACCACGCGGCCTTCGGGGTCGAAGCGTTCCACGGACCTCTGCAGGATCCCGAACGTGCGCCCGTCCACGGGGGCTTCGAGGGCCACCTCGCGATGGTGGAACTCCCAGGTGACGTCCGGGCCGGTCAGCTCGTCCAGGGTGGCGATGAACTCGGCCTCGCCACCGGGCAGCGTCCGGCCGTCCACGTACGCGGTGGCCTGTCCGGGGATCACGTTCAGCTTGTATCCGGCGCTGAGCATGGTCGGGTTGGCGCTGTTGCGCACGGTCGCCTCGACGAGGAGACCGGCCGGGCCGAGCTTGCCGAGGACCGCGTCGAGGTCGAAGCTGCGGGCTCGGGGGTCGACCGACAGGCCCTGGAGGGCGGCGAGTTCGGTGATGCACGCGGCGACCGTGGCGGTGAGCCGGACGGGCCACCGGTACTCGCCGATCCGGGCCACGGCCGCGGCGAGCCGGCTGACGGCATTGGCGCGGTTGGGTTTGGAGCCGTGGCCGGCCGTGCCGTGGGCGGTCAGCTTCAGCCAGGCGGTGCCTCGCTCACCCGCCGCGATCGGGTAGAGGGCCTGGCCGGGGCCGTTGTGCACGGTGAACGCGCCGGACTCGCTCAGGCCCTCCGTGCAGCCCTCGAAGAGGTGCGCGTGCCGGTCGGCGAGGAAACCCGAACCGTCGAGCGCGCTGTCCTCCTCGTCCGCGGTGTAGGCGATCACGATGTCCCGGCGCGGCTTGCAGTGCTGCCCTCTCTCGGCGGCGCGCGCCCAGGCCCGTACGACGGCCAGCACCATCGCGTCCATGTTCTTCATGTCGACGGCTCCGCGGCCCCAGACCACCCCGTCGCGGACCTCCCCCGAGAAGGGGTCCACGCTCCAGTCGGCGGCTTCCGCGGGGACCACGTCGAGGTGGCCGTGGACGAGGAGGGCCTCGGCCGCGGGGTCGGTGCCCTCGATCCGGGCCACCACGTTGGTGCGGCCCGGCGTGCGTTCCAGCAGGACCGGCTCCAGGCCCGCCGCGGCCAGCCGCTCGGCGACGTACTCGGCGGCGGGGCGCTCGCGGCAGTCGCCGCCGCCCCGGTTGGTGGTGTCGATGCGGATCAGGTCGGAGGTGAACTCGACGGCTTCGTCGAGCGCCGCCTGGTCCACCGGGGACTCCTCGGCGGGGCTCTCCTGGGTGACTGCGGGCATGTCAGCCATACTGCTCCTCCACGGCCGCCGAGACGACCGTCGTGACCGCCTTGAACGTCCGGATCCCCTCGTACATCGTCTCGCTGGTGTACGCGACCCTGCGTTCCCCGGAGCGTTCGGCGCCCGGGACGACGGTGGCGGCCATCGCCAGGTGCTCGGCGTCGAACTCCAGCTCGACCGTGTACGGCCCGCCGCGCACGGGATCCCGGCGCACGGCGAGCGCCGCGGCCTCCTTGGCGGCGGCCCGGATGTCGGCGGCGGTGCGCGCCGGTGTGCGGCAGACGGCGGCGTAGCGTGACACGTGGTCCTTGACGGCGACCTTCACGGCGTCCGGCGCGTATCCATCGGCGTCGGCGCAGGTCAGGTCGTCGCCGGTGACGAGGACGACGGGCACGCCGAACTCGGCGACGACGTGCGCGTTGAGCAGCCCCTCGCTCGCGCGGACCCCGTTCAGCCAGACCCCGGTGATGGAGTTGGCGAGGTACGTGTGCGCGAGGACGCCCTGCGCGCCGGCGCCCGTGTGGTAGCCGACGAAGGCGACGCCGTCGACGTCCCCGTGCTGGACCCCCTCGACCATGCTGAGGGACTTGTGGCGGCCGGTGAGCATCTCGGCCCGCTCGTCGAGCTGTTCGAGCAGCAGATTGCGCATGGTCCAGTGCGCCTCGTTGACGAGGACCCGGTCGGCGCCGCCGTCGAGGAAGCCGACCACGGCCGCGTTCACGTCGGAGGTGAACAGGGGGCGGCAACGCTCCCACTGGGGTGTGCCGGGCAGTACGTCGGCGGGCCAGGTGACGCCCGTGGCGCCTTCCATGTCGGCGGAGACGAGGATCTTCATCGGGCCTCCAGGCGGTCGGCTGCGCATGGGCGCGGCCGACACGGACGGCGTCGTCCACGCAGGCGTACAGCCTAGCCGTCCGGGCCCGCCCGGGCCCGGGGCCGCGCCCGGGGCCGCGCCCGGGGCCGCGCCCGGGGCCGCGCCCGGGGCCGCGCCCGGGGCCGGCGGCCCGCCTCCGCCGGGAATTCCACCCGATCCGGTGAGCCGCCCGGCGCCCGGTCGGGCAACGGCCTTGCTCAGCCCTCGACTTCGGCGGCCAGGTTGGCCAGCAGGGTGTCGTAGATCCGGCCGAGGCCCTTGGGGGCGAAGGTCCGCTCGAAGAAGCCGCCGATGCCGCCGGCGCCGTTCCAGACGGTGGTGACCACGGCCTTGGACTTCCCCTCGCCGGCCGGGGTGACGACCCAGGTGGTGACCATGCTGGAGTTGCGGTCCTTCTCCACGAGCTGGCCGTCGGTGGGCTCGGTGACCTCCAGCAGGCAGTCGCGCACGCGCTTGCTGGTGGCCTGGAGCTTCCAGTGGACGAGGGTGCCCTCGCCGTCGCCGCCCTCGCGCACCTCGTACTCGCTGAAGTGCTCGGGGAGCAGCTTCGCCCGGGTCCCGGTGTAGTCCGCCAGCGCGTCGAACACGGTCTCCGCGTCGGCCGCGATGATCCGCTCCGTGGTGGCCTCGACCTGCGCCATAGCTGTTCCTCCAGCAGTTGTGTTCGCTCGTCGCGGCAAGCCAACCACCTCCGGGGCGACCGCCCAAATCCGGGTCGGACGTGACAGCGGACGCAGACGAGGAGCGTGTCCCCGGGGAGGCCTCCAGGTACCGGTGCGCGGCGTTCCAGCTCGGCTCCGTGAGCGGGTGGGTGTGCGGGCAGGCGGCGGGGCCGTCGCAGGCCCCGTGGACGGGCTCGTCGCCGCTCTCGCACCACCAGCCGTCCAGAGTGAGGACACTGCTCGCGACGAGCACGTGCGAGGCCTGCCTGGCGGCGAAATCCGCCCGGCCCTGGGACATGACGTCCTCGGCGGCGCCCTCGTCGCGCTCGGCCTCGGTGTTCCAGGGCCGGGTCCGCGCACCGGCCCGCGGTTCGGCCGGCGGGTGGCTGCGGGACAGCTCCCGCCACAGGTCCCAGGCCGAGCCGGCGAAGGCGGCCGCCTCGGCCCGGACCTCGGCGAAGGCCAGCGCCTCGCGGGGGCCTCCGGCGCACATCCCGGGCCGGCCCGGCCGGCGGACGCCTTCCAGGTCCGGGCCGTCGTGCACGATCCGCGGGTCGGCCTCGTAACCGGCCGCGAGGTGGAAGCCGCCCCCGTCGGCGCCGCCGTACACGGACCAGCCGTCCCAGATGTCGAGCTCCTCGCCCCGGCTGTAGTCGAGCTCGAACGGGGCCATGGCCTCGCCCACGGCCTCTTCCAGCCGGCTCCGGGCCTCGCCCGGCAGGCACACCACGATCCGCATTTTCGCCATGGCCGGAAATTGGCACATGGCCGCCGCGCCGATCAACCGGGTATTCCGGGCCGTCGCCGAGGCCGGGGCGACCTCCGTGACACCCCTCGTACTCCATCTGCGGCCGGGCGCCCGCGAGTGGTTGACGGCCTGGCCGGGGGCCCACCGCCCCCGGCCGGCCGAACGGTACGAGCGGCTGTACGAGGGCGGCTCGTACGCGCCCGCCCGGTACCGGCGCCGGATCGCCCGCCAAGTCCACGAACTCGCGGCGGAATTCGGCATCGGCCCCACCCGGCGGTCCGCGGCCCGCAGGACCCCCGTCCCCGAACGCCCGGCCGAGGCCGCGCCGGCCGGCCCCGTCCGGCTCGGCCCCCTGTGACCTCGTACGGCCCCTGAAAGCTCATCACATCGGGCCAATCAGCACTCCAATCCCGTCTTCCGGACACGGTTTCCGGGACGATTCCGCCCAGAACCCTCGGCTGGGAGGCCCCATGCTGCACCCCGCGAAGAAGCGCGGCCCCTTCACCAAGCGCGCCGCCGTCCTGCTGTCGATCGCGACCGCGACCGTGGCCGCCGCCGTCACGAGCCCGGTCGGCGCAGCCCCGGCGGCTGCGGCCCCGGCCGCCGCGCCCGCCGATCTGGGCTGGACCGGCTGCGCGACCCCGCGCTACCCGACGCTGCAGTGCGCCTCCCTCAAGGTCCCGCTCGACCACGACCACCCGGCCGGCCGCCAGATCACCCTGGCGCTGACCCGGGTCCCGCACACCGCCGCCACCTCCCAGGGCCCGCTGCTGGTCAACCCCGGCGGACCCGGCGGCAGCGGCCGGACCCTGGCCGGGTTCATCGCCTCCGCGCTGCCCAAGGACGTGGCCGCCCAGTACGACGTGATCGGCTTCGACCCGCGCGGCGTCGGCAAGAGCGAACCCGCACTCGACTGCGGGTCCGGCCATTTCACCCCCGTGCGCCCGGACTCCGTACCGCTCGACGCGCAGACCGAGCAGGCCAACCTGGACCGGGTGAAGTCCTTCGCCGAGTCCTGCCAGGCCAGGCACGCGGACGTGCTCCCGTACATCGGCACCGTCTCGGCCGCCCGCGACATCGAGGTGCTGCGCGGCGCCCTCGGCGCGGCGAAGGTCAGCTACTTCGGCTACTCGTACGGGACCTACCTGGGCGCGGTGTACGCCAAACTCCACCCGGACCGGGTGCACCGCCTGGTCCTGGACTCCGTGGTCGACCCGGGCGGGGTCTGGTACGAGGACAACCTCGCGCAGGACCAGGCCTTCGACACCCGGCACAAGGCGTTCCTGGCCTGGGTGGCCCGCTACGACGAGAAGTACGGGCTCGGCACCGACCCTGCGGGCGTCGAGGAGCGCTGGTACGCGATGCGGGACGCCCTGCGCACGACCCCGGCGGGAGGCAAGGTGGGCCCGGCGGAGCTGGAGGACACGTACATGCCGGGCGGGTACTACAACGGCTACTGGCCGATCCTCGCCGAGGCCTTCTCGGCGTACGAGGTGTCCGCGGACCCGAAGCCGCTGGTGGCGGCGTACGAGCGGTTCGGGGCGGTGGAGCCGTCGGCGGGCAACAGCTACAGCGTGTACACGGCGGTGCAGTGCCGTGACTCGGCCTGGCCGAAGGACTGGAACCGCTGGCGCGCGGACATGTGGCGCACCCACGCCAAGGCGCCCTTCATGACCTGGAACAACGCCTGGTACAACGCCCCGTGCGCGTTCTGGCAGACGGAACCGCTCGCGGCGCCGGACGTGACCAACGCCGGCCTCCCGCCGGCCCTGCTCCTCCAGGCGACGGACGACGCCGCGACCCCGTTCGACGGGGCCCTGAGCATGAAGGGGAAGCTGAAGGGCGCGGCCCTGGTGGTCGAGGAGGGCGGCGGCAACCACGGGGTCGCCCTCAGCGGCAACAAATGCCTGGACGAGAAGGTGGCGGCGTACCTGCGGACGGGCCAGGCCTCGGACGCGACCTGCCCCGCCCCGGCGGACCCGACGCCGGCCGCGTCCACCCGCGCCGTCCCCGCCTCGGCGGGCGGCGCGGCCCTGCACGGCCTGCTCGGCTTCCGCGGCTGAGACACGGGGGCCGGGCCAGGCAGCCGGAACGCCCTGGTTTGCACTGATTAGATCCCAATCGGCCCGTCCCGTCCCCTACGCCCCGGTGAACGGGACGGGGCGGCCGGGTCATCGGCTAGGGTCCCTGCGGTGAAGACGCCGACACCCCTTCCCGCCCTGCCGAAGTCCGCAGGGGCACCGGCCGGCGCCCCTGCCCGGCTCGGCTGGCTGGACGCGCTGCGCGGCATCGCCGCCCTGGTCGTGGCCCTGCACCACTTCAACGTGCTGCGGATGCTGCCCTTCGGCGCTGCGGTGCGGCAGAACTTCGACCTCGGTCTGTTCGGGGTCATGCTCTTCTTCATCGTCAGCGGCTACATCGTCCCGGCCTCGCTGGAGCGCCGGGGGGACGTCCGGGCCTTCTGGATCGGCCGGATCTTCCGGATCCACCCGGCCCTCGTCGTCGCCCTGGCCGTCTCGGTCATGATGGTGCCGGCCGGGGACTTCTCGGTCTCGCTGCTGCAGACCGGCGACGACCTCGCCTCGCTGGTCGCGAACGGCCTGCTGCTCCAGGACCTGCTCGGCGTCGTCAACGGCATGAACGTCACCTGGACGCTCTGCTACGAGATGGTCTTCTACTTCTTCGTCACCGCCCTGTTCACCCGGGGCCTGCACCGGCACAGCACCACGATCGCGGTGGTCTTCGCCGGCGCCGCGGTTGCGGTCGGCACGTCCGTCGGCTCCGGGCTGCTGGTCGCGGAACTCGGCTCGGTCCGGCTGCTCCTGCTGATCGTCACCCCGGTCGTCCTCATCGGCTTCTGGGGGGTGCTCAGCGGCAACCGCAAGGCGACCGGGGCGGGGGCCCTGCTGCTCGGCGGGCTCGGCCTGGTCCTGATCGCGCTGAACGGCCGGGCCGTCCCGTTCGAGACCTTGACGATCTTCGCGACCATGTTCGCCGGAACCGCGGTGTACCGGGCCCAGCACGGCGGGATCCGCCGGGTCCCGGCCCTGCTCGGCTGCGCCTTCGTGATCGTGGCGGGCGTGCTCGTGGGCTGGCTGTACAACCGGGACGGGGTCCAGGTGCACACCTGGACCTCCGGCTGGAAGGCGTGGTCGGCTTCCTACCTCGCCGCCTGGGCCCTGTTCGGCCTCGGCTTCCTGCTGCGGGGCCGGCGCTTCCCGAAGGTGCTGACCTGGCTCGGCACGATCAGCTTCTCGCTGTACCTGCTGCACTTCCCGCTGATGCGCGCCGTCGGACCGCTGGTGGGAGTTCCGCCGATGCCCTCGTCGACACCCGGGAAGATCGCCTGGACGGCTGTCTTCCTCACCGTGCTGCTGGCGGCGAGCCACCTGATGTACCGCCTGGTCGAGCTGCCGGCGCAGCGTCTCGGCCGGCGGGTCCAGCAGGCTGCGGACCGGCGCCGGCCGGCCGCCTCGGCCGGGGCGGCCGCGGCCGGGCCCGGTGCGCTCGTACCCGGTGGTCTCGTGCCCCGGCAGCCGGGGGGCGCGGACCGCGAGCCCGCCCGCGCACCGGGCGGGACGGCGGCGTCCCGGAGCTGACCGAACAGGTCAGGCCGGGCGGACCGGTTGCGTCGCGGGCACCGGCAGCACCGCGAAGGCCTCCACCTCCAGCAGGAGCTCGGGCCGGAAGAGGGCGGCGACCTGGACGGCCGAGGAGGCCGGCAGCCGGTCGGCGGGAATGACGGCGTCGCGCGCCTCCCGTACCGCCGGGAGGTGGGCGACGTCCGTGACGAAATAGGTCAGCTTCACCACGTCGTCGAAGGTCGCCCCGGCCGCGGCCAGGCAGCGCCGGAGGTTCTCGAACACCTGGCGGGCCTGCGCGGAGGCGTCGCCCGCGCCGACGATCCGGCCCTGCTCGTCGAAGGCGCACTGGCCGGAGACCGCGATGAACCGCCCGGTGCCCCAGGCGACATGGCTGTAGCCCGTACCGGGGTGGACGCCGTCCGGTGCCGGTATGCGGGTGATGTGGCCGTCGTCGTGTCCGCCGTGTTCGCCGTGTTCGCTCATGCGGGCGATCATGTCAGCCGAGCGCGCGCAGCGCCGCCGTCGCCGCGACGGCGAGGCGCGGGTGGGACTGGGCGCGGGTCAGTACCTCGCGGGACCGGGCGTCGGCGAGGGCGCCGAGTCCCTCGACGCAGGCCAGGGCCACCCGCCAGTAGGGGTCGTGCGGGGACAGCAGCCGGGACAGGGTGGCCATCAGGACGGGCGCCGACTCGGGGGCGCGCAGCGCCGTGAGGAGCCGGACGGGCTGGAGGGCGTAGGCCGTGCGCAGGGTGTTGGTGGCGAGGGCGGCCGCCGCCCGGGCGGTGCGCGGGTCCCCCAGTACGGCGAGGGCCTCGGCGGCGGCCGCGCAGCGCGGCGGGTCGCGGTGGTTGAGGAGCAGCACCAGCGGCTCGAAGGCGCGCCGGTCGCCGGCCAGGCCGAGGCGGTACGCGGCCAGTTCACGGGCCCACAGGGGCAGCCCTGCCGAGGTGAGGGAGGCGGCCAGGGCGTCCGGGCCGGCCGCGAGCAGCGCCTCGTACTCCGGGTACTCCGCCGAGCCGGCGGCTTCCGCCCGCAGGCGCTCCAGCACGTCGTTCACCCGGCCACCCTAGGCGGGCGGGGCCGTGGCCGCGGGGGGTTTCCACAGATGGGTGATCGATGATCGATGATCGGTACATTTGGGCGGTACAGCTCACATCTCCGCGCTCTGGCGCGCCAGTTACCGGCGGGTTACGCTCCCTTCAACGTACGAGGCAGGCCTGGTGACGCAGCCGCCCCGTATCAGTCGGTCCGGTACCTCAGGTATCTCTCGTGTACGGCGCGGCCCCGGGACAGGGTCCGCCGCCCGCCGCACCGCCCGCCCTCCGGGCTTCTCGTGCGGCATCTCCGGATCCTCGGATCCCCGGGCTCCGGGGCTGCCGATGCTCCGTTCTCCGGCCGCGAGTCGTGCACCGCGCGCCGCCCTCAGTCGTCACCCTCTTCCACTGGAGTCCCGCGATGGACCTTCCGTCCACGTCCAGTCAGTCCACCCTCCAGACCATCGCCGTCGTCGGCCTCGGCACGATGGGCACCGGCATCGCCGAGGTCCTCGCCCAGGCCGGCCGCGAGGTCATCGGCATCGACATCAGCGACACCGCCACCCGCCGGGCCACCGCCGCCCTCGCGGCCGCCACGGCCCGTTCGGTGACCCGCGAGCGCCTCACCGAGCAGGAGCGGGAGGGCGTGCTCGCCCGCTTCCGCACCTTCACCGAGCTGAGCGCCGCCGCCGATGCCGATCTCGTCATCGAGGTCGTCCCGGAGGACTACGAGCTCAAGCAGCGCCTCTTCCGCGAGCTCGACGCGATCGTCCGGCCCGACACGATCCTGGCCACCGGCACCAACGCCCTGTCGGTGACCCGGCTCGCCGCCGAGTCGCAGCGCCCCGAGC
Organism: Streptomyces sp. NPDC097981; assembly: GCF_040302565.1. Lineage (NCBI taxonomy): Bacteria > Bacillati > Actinomycetota > Actinomycetes > Kitasatosporales > Streptomycetaceae > Streptomyces > Streptomyces sp. NPDC097981. The sequence goes on along the minus strand of NZ_JBEORW010000001.1, from coordinate 70,916 downwards.
GCGTCCTCGGCCTGCACTTCTTCAACCCGGCCCCGGCGATGAAGCTGGTCGAGGTGGTCTCCTGTGTCCTGACCGCCCCGCCGGCCGTCGAGGCGGTCACGGCGCTGGCCCGCGAGCTCGGCAAGGAGCCCGTCTCGGTCGGCGACCGCCCCGGCTTCGTCGCGGACGGCCTGCTCTTCGGCTACCTCAACCAGGCCGCCGCGATGTACGAGTCGAAGTACGCCTCCCGCGAGGACATCGACGCGGCGATGCGGCTCGGCTGCGGCCTGCCCATGGGCCCGCTGGCCCTGCTCGACCTGATCGGCGTGGACACCGCCCGGACCGTCCTGGAGGCCATGTACGCCTCCTCCGGCGACCGGCTGCACGCCCCGGCCCCGATCCTGGGCCAGCTCGCCGAGGCCGGCCTGACCGGGCAGAAGTCCGGGCGCGGCTTCTACACGTACGAGGAGCCGGGCAGCTCCACGATCGTCCGCGACGCGCAGACCCCGCTGGACGGGGCCCGGCTCGGCGAGGGCCGCCCGGTCACCTCCGTCGGCGTGGCCGGCTCCGGCACCATGGCGAGCGGTATCGCGCAGGTCTTCGCGCAGGCCGGCTTCGCGGTGGTGCTCGCCGCCCGCAGCCAGGAGAAGGCGGACGCCGCGAAGGCCGCGATCGGCAAGTCCTTGGGCCGTGCGGTGTCCAAGGGCCGGCTGACCGAGGAGAACGCGGCGCAGACGCTGGACCGGATCACCCCGGCCGGCTCGCTGGACGCCTTCGCGGACGTGGACCTGGCCGTGGAGGCCGTCGCGGAGGACCTGGCCGTCAAGCAGGAGCTGTTCGCGGCCTTCGACAAGATCTGCAAGCCGGGCGCGGTGCTGGCCACCACGACCTCCTCGCTCCCGGTGATCGCCTGCGCCCGCGCCACCACGCGTCCGCAGGACGTGATCGGCATGCACTTCTTCAACCCGGCGCCGGCGATGAAGCTGGTCGAGGTGGTCCGGACCGTCCTCACCTCGGACGACGTGCACGCAACGGTCCGCGAGATCTGCACGAAGGTGCGCAAGCACCCCGTGGACTGCGGGGACCGGGCCGGCTTCATCGTGAACGCGCTGTTGTTCCCGTATTTGAACAACGCCGTGAAGATGGTCGAGCAGCACTACGCGAGCCTCGACGACATCGACGCCGCGATGCGGCTGGGCGGCGGCTACCCGATGGGCCCGTTCGAGCTCCTCGACGTCGTCGGCCTGGACGTCTCGCTGGCGATCGAGAAGGTCCTCCACAAGGAGTTCCGCGACCCCGGTCTGGCTCCGTCCCCGCTGCTGGAGCACCTGGTGGCGGCGGGCTGCCTGGGCCGGAAGACCGGCCGCGGATTCCGTGAGTACGCCCGCCGGTAAGCAGCGCCCTGGCCAAGGGCCCCCAGAGCCGGATGCGTGGGGAGGGCTGCTCGGGTCTGCCGCACCCTCACGGCAGGCCGTTCCCTCCGAGCCCAGTGCGGGCTCTCCCCCGCATCCACCCCTGTCCCACCCCCCTCAGGCGCGCTCCCCGGCGCAAATGAAGTACTTTCGGTCTATGTCCCAGCCCGCCAAGACCTCGCCCCGCGCCGCCACGGCCTCCGACAGTCCGGAGAGCACGGCCGGCACCAAGGCGGCCGCGCAGCGGCTCAAGATGCGCCGCGAGCTCGCCGCCGCCGCCATGGAGCTGTTCGCCACCAAGGGGTACGAGGCGACGACGGTCGACGAGATCGCCGCGACGGCGGGGGTGGCGCGCCGGACCTTCTTCCGGCACTTCCGGTCCAAGGAAGAGGCGATCTTCCCGGACCACGACGACACCCTGACCAGGGCCGAAGCGGTGCTGGACGTGGCCCCGGCGCACGAGCACCCGCTCGACACGGTGTGCCGCGGGATCAAGGAAGTCATGAAGATGTACGCCGCCTCGCCGGCGGTGTCGGTGGAGCGCTACCGGCTGACCCGCGAGGTGCCGGCGCTGCGGGAGCGGGAGATCGCCTCCGTGGCCCGGTACGAGCGGCTGTTCACCCGCTATCTGCTGGCCCACTTCGACGAGACCGACCACCACGACGGCAACGACGATCCGCTGCTGGCCGAGGTGGCCGCGTCGGCCGTGGTCACGGCCCACAACCACGTGCTGCGGCGGTGGCTGCGGGCGGGCGGCCAGGGGGACGTGGAGGCGCAGCTCGACCACGCCTTCGCGATCGTGCGCAAGACCTTCGGCACGGGCATCGGCGCGGGCCGGACCGTGAGCACCGCACCGGCCCACGCCGCGCCGGCGGAGGTCCGGGCACAGGGCGAGGTGCTGGTCGCGGTGGCCCGTACCGACGCCCCGCTCGACGAGGTCATGCGGACCATCGAGGAAGCACTGAGAAACAAGCAGTAGTCGCACGCATCACAGCGGCCGCTCCCGTTCCGGGGGCGGCCGCTTTTGTTTGTCCGACTTGCCCCTACTCGCGGGTAACTCTGATCGATCATCGCTCATCTGTGCAGGTCAATAGGCAAATGAGAGAAAGTTTTGGCACGCAGTGCCTTGCCGAGTGACACGGGGTGCCATACGTTGAATCTCATCCGGATGTCCCCGCGGTCCTCGCCCACACGGCACGAACCGCGCCCCGGATGCCTGCGTCACCAGGCACCGCACGCCCCACCACGGGCGCCGCAAACAGCTTCGCCAGACCGACGGCATCTCGCAGCACCCGCAGCACCACGCCACACCCGTTCCACGCACCCGCGTACCCGCGTACCCCTCAGCGCACCCTCATCAGCGCTTCGCCGGAGGCAACACCGTGAAGGACATCCTGGACGCGATCCAGTCGCAGGCCGCAACGGCCGCCGACTTCGCGGCCCTGCCGCTCCCCGACTCGTACCGCGCGATCACCGTGCACAAGGACGAGGCGGAGATGTTCGCGGGGCTCAGCACCCGTGAGAAGGACCCGCGCAAGTCCCTGCACCTCGACCAGGTCCCGGTGCCGGAGCTCGGCCCGGGCGAGGCCCTCGTGGCCGTCATGGCCTCGTCGGTCAACTACAACTCCGTGTGGACCTCGATCTTCGAGCCCGTGTCCACCTTCAACTTCCTTGAGCGCTACGGGCGCCTGTCGGAGCTCACCAAGCGCCACGACCTCCCGTACCACATCATCGGCTCCGACCTCGCGGGCGTCGTGCTGCGCACCGGCCCCGGCGTCAATGCCTGGAAGCCGGGCGACGAGGTCGTCGCGCACTGCCTCTCGGTCGAGCTGGAGTCCTCGGACGGCCACAACGACACGATGCTCGACCCCGAGCAGCGCATCTGGGGCTTCGAGACCAACTTCGGCGGCCTGGCGGAGATCGCACTCGTCAAGTCCAACCAGCTGATGCCGAAGCCCGGCCACCTGAGCTGGGAGGAGGCCGCCTCCCCCGGTCTGGTCAACTCCACCGCCTACCGCCAGCTGGTCTCCCGCAACGGCGCCGGCATGAAGCAGGGCGACAACGTCCTGATCTGGGGCGCCAGCGGCGGCCTCGGCTCGTACGCCACCCAGTTCGCGCTGGCCGGCGGCGCCAACCCGATCTGTGTCGTCTCCTCTCCGGAGAAGGCGGACATCTGCCGGGCCATGGGTGCCGAGGCGGTCATCGACCGCAACGCCGAGGGCTACAAGTTCTGGAAGGACGAGCACACCCAGGACCCGAAGGAGTGGAAGCGCTTCGGCAAGCGCATCCGCGAGCTGACCGGCGGCGAGGACGTGGACATCGTCTTCGAGCACCCGGGCCGCGAGACCTTCGGCGCGAGCGTCTACGTCACCCGCAAGGGCGGCACGATCGTCACCTGCGCCTCGACCTCCGGCTACAACCACGAGTACGACAACCGCTACCTGTGGATGTCGCTCAAGCGGATCGTGGGCTCGCACTTCGCCAACTACCGCGAGGCCTGGGAGGCCAACCGCCTGGTCGCCAAGGGCAAGATCCACCCCACCCTCTCGAAGGTCTACTCCCTGGAGGAGACCGGCCAGGCCGCGTACGACGTCCACCGCAACCTCCACCAGGGCAAGGTCGGCGTCCTCGCGCTGGCCCCCGAGGAGGGCCTGGGCGTGCGCGACCACGAGATGCGCGCGACGCACCTCGAGGCCATCAACCGCTTCCGCAACGTCTGAGATCCTTCAAGGGCCAAAGGGACAGCCTGAGATGACAGAGCGCCAGAAAGACCGTCCGTGGCTCATGCGGACGTACGCCGGCCACTCCACGGCCGAGGCGTCCAACGAGCTGTACCGCCGGAACCTCGCCAAGGGCCAGACCGGCCTGTCGGTCGCGTTCGACCTTCCGACGCAGACCGGCTACGACCCCGACCACATCCTCGCCCGCGGCGAGGTGGGCCGGGTCGGGGTCCCGGTCTCCCATCTGGGCGACATGCGGCGGCTGTTCCAGGACATCCCCCTGGAGCAGATGAACACCTCGATGACGATCAACGCCACCGCGATGTGGCTGCTGGCGCTCTACCAGGTGGCCGCCGAGGAGCAGGGTGCGGACATCTCGCAGCTCCAGGGCACCACTCAGAACGACATCGTCAAGGAGTACCTCTCGCGCGGGACGCACGTCTTCCCGCCCGGGCCCTCGCTCCGCCTGACGACGGACATGATCGCGTACACGGTCAACCACATCCCGAAGTGGAACCCGATCAACATCTGCTCGTACCACCTCCAGGAGGCCGGGGCCACCCCGGTCCAGGAGATCTCGTACGCGATGTCGACCGCGATCGCCGTGCTCGACTCCGTGCGCGACTCGGGCCAGGTCCCGGAGGATCGTTTCGGCGAAGTGGTCGCCCGTATCTCGTTCTTCGTGAACGCGGGCGTCCGCTTCATCGAGGAGATGTGCAAGATGCGCGCCTTCGGCCGCATCTGGGACCAGGTCACCCGCGAGCGCTACGGCATCGAGAACGCCAAGCAGCGCCGCTTCCGGTACGGCGTCCAGGTCAACTCCCTCGGCCTGACCGAGGCGCAGCCGGAGAACAACGTCCAGCGCATCGTGCTGGAGATGCTCGCGGTCACCCTCTCCAAGGACGCCCGCGCCCGCGCCGTGCAGCTGCCCGCCTGGAACGAGGCACTGGGCCTGCCCCGGCCCTGGGACCAGCAGTGGTCGCTGCGCATCCAGCAGGTCCTGGCGCACGAGAGCGACCTGCTGGAGTACGAGGACATCTTCGCCGGATCCCACGTCATCGAGGCCAAAGTCGACTCCCTGGTCGCCGACTGCCTGGCCGAGATCGACCGGATCCAGGAGATGGGCGGCGCGATGGCCGCCGTCGAGTCCGGATACCTGAAGTCCCAGCTGGTCTCCTCGCACGCCGAGAGGCGCGCCCGGATCGAGGCCGGCGAGGACAAGATCGTCGGCGTCAACTGCTTCGAGCAGACCGAGCCGAACCCGCTCACCGCCGATCTCGACGGCGCGATCATGACGGTGGACGGGGCCGTGGAGGCGCTGACCGTGGAGCGGATCGGCCGCTGGCGGGCCGAGCGGCAGGAGTCCTCGGACCGGCAGGGGGGCGGCGACCCGTTCGTCTTCCCGACGGTGATGCAGGCCCTGGACCGGCTGAAGGAGGCCGCGGCCGGGACCGAGAACCTGATGGAGGCCACCCTGGAGTGCGCCCGGGCCGGTGTCACCACCGGCGAGTGGGCGAACGCCCTGCGCGAGGTGTTCGGCGAGTTCCGCGCCCCGACCGGGGTCTCCTCGGCCCCGGTGGCCGTCACCGCCGAGGAGGGCACGCCGATGGCCCTCGTCCGCGAGAAGGTCTCCCGTACCGCCGAGGACCTGGGCTCCGGCCGGCTGCGCCTGCTGGTCGGCAAGCCCGGCCTGGACGGGCACTCCAACGGCGCCGAGCAGATCGCCGTACGGGCCCGCGACGCCGGTTTCGAGGTGGTCTACCAGGGCATCCGACTGACGCCCGAGGAGATCTCCACGGCGGCGCTGGCCGAGGACGTGCACTGCGTGGGACTGTCCATCCTGTCCGGTTCGCACAGCGCGCTCGTGCCGGACGTGCTGGAACGCCTCCGGACCGCGGGGGCGGGTGACATCCCCGTCGTCCTCGGCGGCATCATTCCGAACGCCGATGCCATCGCGCTCAAGGCGGCCGGAGTCGCCGCCGTATTCACACCCAAGGACTTCGGTATCACGGAGATCATCGGACGTATCGTCGACGAGATCCGGAAAGCGAACAAGCTCGACCCTCTGGAGGTCCCCGCATGACCACGCCCACGTCCCCGGTCAACCGGCTGCGGCCGCGCCGCTCCTGCCTCGCGGTCCCGGGCTCGAACCCGCGCTTCCTGGAGAAGGCCCAGGGCCTGCCGGCCGACCAGGTCTTCCTCGACCTTGAGGACGCCTGCGCCCCGCTCGCCAAGGAAGGCGCCCGCCACACGATCGTGGACGCGCTGAACAACGGCGACTGGACCGGCAAGACCCGGGTCGTGCGCGTCAACGACTGGACGACGCACTGGACGTACCGCGACGTCATCACGGTCGTGGAGGGCGCGGGCCAGAACCTCGACTGCATCATGCTGCCGAAGGTCCAGGACGCCCAGCAGGTCGTGGCGCTCGACCTCCTGCTGACCCAGATCGAGAAGACCATGGGCTTCGAGGTCGGCAAGATCGGCATCGAGGCGCAGATCGAGAACGCCAAGGGCCTGGTCAACGTCGACGAGATCGCGGCCGCCTCGCCGCGGCTGGAGACCATCATCTTCGGCCCGGCCGACTTCATGGCCTCGATCAACATGAAGTCCCTGGTCGTGGGCATGCAGCCGCCCGGCTACCCCGCGGACGCCTACCACTACATCCTGATGCGGATCCTGATGGCGGCCCGCATGCACAACCTCCAGGCGATCGACGGCCCCTTCCTCCAGATCCGCGACGTGGACGCCTACCGCGAGGTGGCGGGCCGGGCGGCGGCGCTGGGCTTCGACGGCAAGTGGGTGCTGCACCCGGGCCAGGTCGACGCGGCCAACGAGGTCTTCTCCCCCTCCCAGGAGGACTACGACCACTCCGAGCTGATCCTCGACGCGTACGACTGGTGCACCTCCGAGGCCGGCGGCAAAAAGGGCTCGGCCATGCTCGGCGACGAGATGATCGACGAGGCGAGCCGCAAGATGGCCCTGGTCATCGCGGGCAAGGGCCGCGCGGCCGGGATGCAGCGCACCACCAAGTTCGAGATCCCCGCCAGCTGACAAGGACAGAGCACTATGCAGTTCGGACGCACTTACGAAGAGTTCGAGGTCGGCGCGGTCTACAAGCACTGGCCCGGAAAGACGGTCACCGAGTACGACGACCACCTCTTCTGTCTGCTGACCATGAATCACCACCCGCTCCACATGGACAGCAATTACGCCGAGAACACGACCGACTTCGGCAAGAACGTGGTCGTGGGCAACTACATCTACTCGCTGCTGCTCGGCATGTCCGTGCCGGACGTCTCCGGGAAGGCCATCGCCAACCTGGAGATCGAGTCCCTGCGGCACGTGGCGCCGACCTTCCACGGCGACACCATCTACGGCGAGACCACGGTCCTCGACAAGACCCCGTCCAAGTCGAAGAACGACCGCGGGATCGTCTACGTGGAGACCAAGGGCTACAAGCAGGACGGCACCCTCGTCTGCGTCTTCCGGCGCAAGGTGATGGTCCCGACCGAGACGTACATCAAGGAGCGCGGCGGCGAGCAGCCCGGCCGCCCGCAGCTGAAGGAACAGGGGAAGTAGCCATGGCCCGACTCGCCCAGACCGCCGGGCTGACCGACGTCCAGCGGGAGATCCTGAAGACCGTCCGGGAGTTCGTCGACAAGGAGATCATCCCGGTCGCGACCGAGCTCGAACACCGTGACGAGTACCCCCAGCAGATCGTCGACGGCCTCAAGGAGCTCGGCCTCTTCGGGCTGATGATCCCCGAGGAGTACGGCGGCCTGGGTGAGTCGCTGCTCACCTACGCGCTGTGCGTGGAGGAGATAGCGCGGGGCTGGATGTCCGTCTCGGGCATCATCAACACCCACTTCATCGTGGCGTACATGCTCAAGCAGCACGGCACGCAGGAGCAGAAGGACCACTTCCTCCCCCGTATGGCGCTGGGCGAGGTGCGCGGCGCCTTCTCGATGTCCGAGCCGGGCCTGGGCTCCGATGTGTCGGCCATCACGTCCAAGGCGGTCAAGGACGGCGACGAGTACGTCCTGAACGGCCAGAAGATGTGGCTGACGAACGGCGGCAGCTCCACCCTGGTGGCGGTCCTCGTGCGAAGTGACGAAGGCCACCCCGAGGGCACCGCGCCGCACAAGTCGATGACGACCTTCCTGGTCGAGAAGGAGCCGGGCTTCGGAGAGGTCCGTCCGGGCCTGACCATCCCGGGCAAGATCGACAAGATGGGCTACAAGGGCGTCGACACGACCGAGCTCATCATGGACGGACTTCGCATTCCGGCCAATCGCGTCCTCGGCGGCCAGACCGGCCGAGGGTTTTACCAAATGATGGACGGGGTCGAGGTCGGCCGCGTCAACGTGGCGGCACGTGGCTGCGGCGTCGCTCAGCGTGCATTCGAACTGGGCGTCTCTTATGCCCAGCAACGTCACACTTTCGGCAAGGCGATCGCCGAACACCAGGCCATTCAGTTCAAGCTGGCCGAGATGGCTACCAAGGTCGAGGCCGCCCATGCCATGATGGTGAACGCAGCACGCAAAAAGGACTCCGGGGAACGAAACGACCTCGAAGCAGGGATGGCGAAGTACCTCGCCTCCGAATACTGCAAGGAGGTGGTGGAGGACGCCTTCCGTATCCATGGCGGCTACGGGTTCTCGAAGGAGTACGAGATCGAGCGTCTCTACCGGGAGGCACCGATGCTGCTGATCGGTGAAGGAACGGCCGAGATCCAGAAGATGATCATCGGTCGGCGCCTGCTTGAGGAGTACCGACTCCAGGGCTGAAAGTACCTTTTGCGGCGGATCCTCCGGGGGTCCGTCGCAAAAGAATCACTCGCAGTCACTGGCTGGCGGCCATCGACTCGGCTTCTGGCTTGCCCAGTTGTTGCGTGCAACCGATAGCATTCCAGTAAAGCCGCCGTCCCGTCCCCCTGTTTGCGGCGCGGCAATCACCCGCTACGAAGGTCATCCATGCCCCACAGCCAAACCTCTGCACCTCGCGTCGGCATCCTCGGTGGACGTCTCGCACGCGGAGCATCGCCGTGGCTCCTGCCGACCGTCGCCACCGCTGCGCTCAGCCTCACCCGGGCCCGCAAGTCCGGACGCTGGGCGGCAGTGGCCGTGCCCACCACCGCGCTCGCGGCGGGCATGCTGTGGTTCTTCCGCGACCCCGAGCGTGAGATCACGCAGGGCCGGGTCATCTCGCCCGCCGACGGTGTGGTGCAGAGCATCATGCCGTGGAAGGACGGACGGACCCGCGTCGCGATCTTCATGAGCCCGCTGAACGTCCACGTCAACCGCGCGCCCCTCGCGGGCACAGTGACGTCCGTGGAGCACATCCCCGGCGGGTTCGTCCCGGCGTTCAACAAGGAGAGCGAGAACAACGAGCGCGTTGTCTGGCACTTCGACACCGAGCTCGGCGACATCGAGATGGTGCAGATCGCCGGTGCCGTCGCACGCCGCATCGTCCCCTACCTGCCGGCCGGCACCAAGGTGGAGCAGGGCGAACGCATCGGTCTGATCCGCTTCGGGTCCCGCGTCGACATCTACCTCCCCGAGGGTGTCGAGGTCGCGGTCGAGGTCGGTCAGGCCACCACCGCGGGGGTGACCCGAATTGACCGTGACTGACCCTGAGACTCCCACCACACCGTCGGGTGGGTGGGTCCCCGAGGGCGCCGAGGAGGAGTCCGCAGAGGACGACATGCCGCTCTCGCTGCGGCTGTCGATAGCGGACACCCTCACCCTCGGCAACGCCACGTGCGGATTCATGGCGGTGTACTTCACCACCACCGGTATCCTCATCCCGCACCTCACCGGCAGCGGCGAGTCGGGCATGGCCCGGCACAGCGCGGCGACCGCGGTGATACTGATGCTGCTCGCAGCGGTCTTCGACCTCTTCGACGGCATCGTGGCCCGCAAGCTGCGCAGCTCGCCGATGGGCGCCGAGCTGGACAACCTGTCCGACCTGATCAGCTTCGGGCTGGCGCCGGCGTACTTCGTGCTGGTCTACGGCATGGTCGCCGACGACGCGCACCAGAAGATGTCGGCACTGGCGGCGATCGTCGTGCTGCTCGCCGTGGTGCTGCGCCTGGCGAGATTCAGCTGCGTGACGATGAAGGACGGCATGTTCCAGGGCATGCCGAGCCCCTTCGGCGCGCTGACGGTCGTCTCGATCGTGCTGCTGGAGCTGCCGTTCGTCCCGACGCTGCTGGCGATCATCGGGGTGGCCTGGCTGATGGTGAGCCGGGTCGAATACCCGAAGCCGCGGGGAGTCCTCGCGGTGGCGATGCTGAGCTGGATCGTCGGTGCGATGGGCCTGCTGGCGGCCTGGGCGTTCGACGCCCCGGGCGGTCAGCTGCTGCTCCAGACCGGCTGCGCGCTCCAGATCGCCCTGGCGGCCACCATCCCGCTGTTCGCGACGACCCGTCGGGCGAACACGATCCGCCACAACCGCCGCGAGGCGCGTGCGGCGCAGCTCCCGTAACGCCGCTGCTTTGCGAAGGGCCCCCGGTGCCGATGTGGCACCGGGGGCCCTTTCGCGTGCCCGGGGGCTGCGGAGGGGGCGGGCTCCTGAGACGATCCCGCGCCACCCCTGACGGCCCTGCCAGGGCTACGCTTGATGTCGGAAAACCGCCAGCCCGACCGCTCCCGCCCCGGGATGCTGGAGCCATGTACACCGACACCGACCGCTGCGTCAGGGCCGTGCAGTCGAAGGACGCCCGCTTCGACGGCTGGTTCTTCACAGCCGTCCTGACCACGCGGATCTACTGCCGCCCCAGCTGCCCCGCGGTGCCCCCCAAGGTCGAGAACATGACCTTCCTGCCCAGCGCCGCCGCCTGCCAGCAGGCGGGTTTCCGGGCCTGCAAGCGGTGCCGGCCCGACACCTCCCCCGGTTCCCCCGAGTGGAACGCCCGCGCCGATGCCGTCGCCCGGGCCATGCGGCTCATCCAGGACGGGGTCGTGGACCGCGAGGGCGTGCCCGGCCTGGCCGCCCGGCTGGGGTACTCCACCCGCCAGGTCGAGCGGCAGCTGAACGCCGAGCTCGGCGCCGGGCCCCTCGCCCTCGCGCGGGCGCAGCGCGCCCAGACCGCCCGGCTGCTCATCGAGACCTCCGGGCTGCCCATGGGCGATGTCGCCTTCGCCGCCGGGTTCTCCTCCATCCGGACCTTCAACGAAACCGTCCGGGCGGTCTTCGCCCTCGCGCCCGGTGAGCTGCGCCTGCGGGCGGAGAAGGCCGGCCGGCGGGAGCCCAGGGTGCCCGGGACCATCAGTCTGCGCCTGCCCTACCGGGCCCCGCTCAACCCGGACAACCTCTTCGGCCACCTCGCGGCGACCGCCGTCCCCGGCGTCGAGGAGTGGCGGTCCGGCGCCTACCGCCGGACGCTGCGGCTCCCGTACGGCACCGGGGTCGTCGCCCTCAGCCCGCAGCCCGACCACATCGGCTGCCGGCTCGCCCTGACCGACCTGCGCGACCTCACCATCGCCATCAGCCGCTGCCGCTGGATGCTCGACCTCGACGCCGACCCCGAGGCCGTCGACGAGCAGCTGCGCTCCGACCCGCTGCTGGCCCCGCTCGTGGACAAGGCCCCGGGGCGCCGGGTGCCGCGCACGGTCGATGCGGCGGAGTTCGCCGTACGGGCGGTGCTCGGCCAGCAGGTGTCCACGGCGGCGGCCCGGACGCACGCCGCCCGGCTGGTCACCGCGTACGGGGAACCGGTGGCCGACCCCGATCCCGAGGGCGGGCTGACGCACCTGTTCCCCTCGCCGCAGGCGCTGGCCGGCCTGGACCCGCAGTCCCTGGCCCTCCCCGCCGGCCGTCGCGCCACCCTCACCACCCTCGTCGGCGCGCTGGCCGACGGCTCCCTCCCCCTCGGCATCGACAGCGACTGGGCGGCGGCCCGCGCGCAGCTGAGCGCGCTGCCCGGGTTCGGCCCGTGGACCACCGAGGTGATCGCGATGCGGGCGCTGGGCGATCCCGACGCCTTCCTGCCGTCCGACCTCGGGGTCCGGCGGGCCGCGAAGGGGCTCGGGCTGCCGTCCACGCCCGCGGCGCTCACCGCCCGGGCGGCCCGCTGGCGGCCCTGGCGCGCGTACGCCGTGCAGTACCTGTGGGCCACGGACGCCCACCCCGTCAACCACCTGCCCGTCTGAGGAGTGCATCCCGTCATGAGCACCAAGCAGCACACCGTCGTCGACAGCCCCTACGGCCCGCTCACCCTGGTCGCCACGGACGGCGTCCTCAGCGGCCTGTACATGGCCGGGCAGCGGCACCGGCCGGCCGAGGAGTCCTTCGGGGAGCGGGTCGCCGCGACCGAGGAGCCGTTCGACGAGGTGGCCCGCCAGCTGACCGCGTACTTCGCCGGGGAGCTCACCGAGTTCGAGGTGCCCGTCCGGCTGGAGGGCACCGCGTTCCAGCGCAGCGTGTGGGACCAGCTCGTCCGGATCCCGTACGGCGAGACCTGGTCGTACGGGGAGCTCGCGGCCCGGCTCGGCAAGCCGAACGCCTCGCGTGCGGTGGGGCTGGCCAACGGGAAGAACCCGGTCAGCATCATCGTGCCGTGCCACCGCGTGATCAGCGCCTCGGGCAGCATGACCGGCTACGGCGGCGGCGTCGAGCGCAAGGTGCGCCTGCTGGCGTTCGAGGCCGGCGGGCTCACCTCCTGAGTCAGACGATCGCGAGCGGCACGAGCAGGGCGAACGCGGCTCCCGCCTCCACCGCGTAGCCGTAGAGCGAGGGGTGCGGGACGGGGGCGGCGAGCAGGACCACGCTCTGCTGCGCGGTGGCCGCCGCCACCCAGTCGGCGTCGGCGCCGAGGTTGCCCTGGTACCAGCCCTCGCAGGCGCCGGGGCCGGTGACGGCGAGGAGGTCGTCCTCACGGCGGTAGAACGCCTGCCAGTCGGCGGCCGGGACGGACCAGCCCTCGAAATCGGTGAACTGGGCCCAGCCGCCCTCGCGTATCGCGGTGTCGAACAGCCACACCGGCGTCCCCTCGGGGGTGACCTCGCCGCCCTCCTGCTGCTCGGTGGTGAAGTGGACCATGGGCAGGGCATCGGGCCCGTCGGCGGTGCTGGGCCAGGCGTACATCGTGATCATCAGATGATTCTGTCCTGCTTCGAGTAAGCCCGGTGTCACGGGGAGACCGGGCGGCTGCCGTTCTCCAGTTCCGCGGCGCCCTCGCCGGACTCCAGGACCCGGTACGCCTCTTGGGTGCGCCGGCCGAGCGATCCGGGGAGGTACGTGGCGAGTTCGGCCGGCTCGACCAGCCGCCAGGAGAGCAGCTCCTCCTCCTGGAGCTTGATCGAGGCCAGCTGGGCCTCGTCGAGCACGCCGCCGTCGAAGAGGTAGCCGACCAGCGGCGGGCGGCCCTCGCCGAGCGTCCAGTCGACGGCGAGCAGGCGGCCGAGCGGCAGGTCGAGGCCGATCTCCTCGGCGCTCTCGCGACGGGCGGCCGCCCGCGGGGACTCGCCCCGGTCCGACTCGATGGTGCCGCCCGGCAGGGCCCAGCCCTCACGGTAGTTGGGCTCGACGAGCAGCACCCGGCCCCCGGCGTCCCGGTAGAGCGCGGCGGCGCCGGCCAGCACCCGGGGCAGGCTCGCGATGTACGTGGCGTAGTCATCCGTGGTGGTCACGCCGCAACCCTACCCAGCCGCCCCACGCGCCCGGGATCAGCCCTCCGGTGGGCCCCCACCCGGGGAATCCCGACGTGCGTCTTCCAGGGAATCCGCTCTTATGCGGCCACACTATGCAGGCGTATGCCCGCATTCACGGGCATGGCACGCCAGGTGTGACCCAGGCCACCCATGGGCATAGGAGGATCCTCCGGATACGCTCATGGGGGCGCGACTGCACTGTTCGATAGCAAGGGATTAGCAAGGTGACGGACGGAGCAGTAACTGAGACCGCGCGCGTGCTCATCGCCGCGGACAAATTCAAGGGCTCGCTCACGGCCGTGCAGGTCGCGGAGCGGGTGACGGCGGGCCTTCGCACGGCCGTACCCGGCGTGGAGGTCGAGACCCTCCCCGTCGCGGACGGCGGCGACGGCACGGTCGCGGCCGCCGTGGCGGCCGGGTTCGAACGCCGGGAGGTACGGGTCACCGGACCGCTCGGCGAGCAGGTCACGGCCGCTTTCGCGCTGCGCGGCGGTACCGCCGTGGTCGAGATGGCGGAGGCCTCCGGGCTCCAGCTGCTGCCGGCGGGTGTGTTCGCCCCGCTGACGGCGACCACGTACGGCTCGGGCGAGGTGCTGAAAGCCGCTTTGGACGCGGGGGCGCGCTCGATCGTCTTCGGTGTGGGCGGCAGCGCCACCACCGACGGCGGTGCGGGAATGCTGGCCGCGCTGGGCGCCGTGTTCCTGGACGCGAACGGCGAACCGGTCGGTCCGGGCGGCGGCGCGCTCGCGGAGCTGGCCTCCGCCGACCTGTCCGGGATCGACCCGCGCTTCGCGGAGGTCGACTTCGTCCTGGCGAGCGACGTGGACAACCCGCTGACGGGCCCGAAGGGCTGCGCTGCGGTGTACGGCCCGCAGAAGGGGGCGTCGCCGCAGGACGTGGCGACGCTGGACGCGGCGCTGGCGCACTTCGCGGTGGTGCTGGAGAAGTCGATCGGCGAGAAGGCCGGCCGCCTGGCGGCCGCCCCGGGTGCGGGCGGCGCGGGCGGCATCGGGTACGGGGCACTGCTGCTCGGCGCGAGCTTCCGGCCCGGCATCGAGCTGATGCTGGAGGTGCTGGGCTTCGCCCCCGCGCTGGAGCGGGCGACGCTGGTGATCACCGGTGAGGGCTCCCTGGACGAGCAGACCCTGCACGGCAAGGCTCCGGCCGGTGTCGCGGCGGCGGCCCGCGCGGCGGGCAAGCCGGTGGTGGCGGTCTGCGGGCGGCTGCTGCTGACCCAGGAGGCCCTGGAGGCCGCGGGGATCCGCAAGGCGTACCCGCTGACGGACCTGGAGCCCGACCCCGCCAAGTCCATCCCGAACGCAGGACCGCTGCTGGAGCGGGTGGCGGCCGCCATTGCCGCCGACGTGCTCTGACGCTGCGCTGCCGCTTGTCCGGCGGGCCCGGTAACCCGATTCGGGGTACCGGGCCCGCCGCGTTTGCGGCCGGCGGCGGGAGACACGTCTGCGGTGGCTGCGGTCCTACGCCGTGACCCGGGCCGGCGCCCCCGAGGCGGCGAGCAGCCGAGCCGTGGTCACCACGCGGGCGAAGTGGCCGCCATGGAGGTTGACTGCGGTCGCGGCGGCGAGCTGGTCGGCCGTCAGGCCGAGTCCGTCCGGGCCCGCGAGGTCGAAGGTGTGGGTGGCGTCGAGCGGGACGAGGACGTCGTATCCCAGGTTCCCGGCCATCCGCGCGGTGGTCTCGACGCACATGTTGGTCTGGATCCCGGACACCACCAGCTGGCCGATGCCCTGGGCGGTGAGCCATGCGGCCAGGTCCGGGGTGCCGTAGAAGGAGGAGTTCACGGTCTTGGTGACCAGCAGGGACTCCTGTCCCACCCGGTCCGCCACGAAGTCCTTGAAGGCGTACCCGGGCTGGTCGGCCGCCAGGACCGAGCCGGGTCGCGATGCGTGCTGGACGAGCACCACCGGGCGGCCCGACTCCTGCCAGGCGTCCATGAGGGCGGAGATGTTGGCCTCGGCGGCCGGGTTGTTGCGCGGGCCCCAGTAGGAAGCGTCGTCGAAGCCCTTCTGCACGTCGATGACCAGGAGGGCGGCGTTCGGGGCGAGCTCGATCCCGTTCGTGTTCTCGTTCGTGTTCTCGTTCGTCGTCATGTCCTCATGCTCTCCGCCGCGGCCGCCCGGCCGACAGCGGCAGCGGGGACCCGAACCGATGAGATCCTGCCAGAATGGCAGCATGCATCGTGTCGCCGTCGTCGTCCAGCCCGGCATCCGCAGCTTCGACCTCGCCGTCATCACCGAGGTCTGGGGCCCCGACCGCAGCCGTATGGGCGTCCCCCGCTTCGAGCTCCGCCGGTGCGCCCTCGGCACGGATCCGATCGCGCTGCCCGGCGGGCTCACCCTGGCCCCCGACCGGCGGCTCGACTGGCTCGCCGGGGCCGATCTCGTCGTCGTGCCCGCGCTGGCCGAGCCCGCCGACCCCACGCCCGAGCCGGTCCTCGCCGCCCTGCGGGACGCGCACGCCAGGGGCGTGCCGGTCGCCGCGCTGTGCGCGGGCGCGTTCATCCTCGCGGAGGCCGGCCTGCTGGCGGGCCGCCGGGCCGTGACCCACTGGTGGCTGGCTCCGCAGCTCGCCGCGCGCCACCCTTCCGTGCTGGTCGAGGACGCCCCGCTCTACGTGGAGGACGGTGGTCTGTGGACCTCCGCCGGGGTTGCTTCCGGGATCGACCTCTGCCTGCACCTCGTACGGGAGGCCCACGGCGCGGAGGCCGCCGCCGCCATCGCCCGGTCCATGGTGACGGGCCCGTTCCGTACCGGCGACCACGCGCAGTACCTGGACCGGCCGACCCCGGCGGCCGACCGGACCGCCGAGGCCCTGGCGGCCGTACGGGAGCGGGCCCTGCGCCATCTGCACGAGCCGCTGTCCGTGGCCACGCTGGCCCGCTGGGCAGGGATGTCGCCGCGCTCGTTCGCCCGCCATTTCGTCGCCGCGACCGGCACCACCCCGCACCGCTGGCTCCTCGGCCACCGCCTCGACGAGGCCCGCAAGCTCCTGGAACGGACCGACCACCCGGTTCCGGAGGTGGCCCGGCGCGCGGGCTTCGCCAGCGAGGTCACCTTCCGCCAGCACTTCGCCTCGTACGTCGGCCTCAGCCCCCGCGCGTACCGCGCTGCGGCCTCCGTCGCGCCCGCAGGCCCGCCCAAATCCCGGTGACAGTGTTAGAAATGGCTCATGGCCGGACGTCTGGGTCGACCCAGGGGATCGCCGGCCCGGCAGCAGCCCGGGCCGGGCCCGGGCCTGCACCCGGGCCTGCACCCGCGCCTCTCCCTGCGTACGGGCAGCGTCGCCGGTCAGGTCTTCGCGCTCCAGGCGGTGATCGTGGTGCTGCTGATCGCCGCCGCCTCGCTGGCCCTCGTGTTCCAGGAGCGCTACAACACCGAGCGCGATGCGCGCGACCGCTCCCTCGCGGCCGCCGAGGCCTTCGCGCACGCCCCCGGCCTCCCGGAGGCCCTGAGATCGCCGGACCCCACCGCCCGGCTGCAACCCCTGGCCGACGGCGCCCGCCAGGCCTCTGGCGTCGACTTCATCGCCGTGATGACCACCGACGGGATCCGCTACACGGACTCGCGGCCGGACCTGATCGGCAAACGGGCCACCGGCGACCTCTCGCGCGCCGTCGCCGGACAGCCCTTCACCGAGGTGTTCAAGGGCGCCCCGAGCGACGCGGTGCGCGCCGTGGTCCCCGTACGGGACGCGGACGGGAAGGTCGTCGGCCTGGTCGGCACCGGCATCGAGATCACCAACGTCGCCGACGTGGTCGAGGGCCAGCTCCCCCTCCTGCTGGGCGCCACGGCCGCTGCGCTGCTGCTCGGCACGGGCGGCGCCGCACTGGTCAGCCGGCGGCTGCGGCGGCAGACGCGGGGCCTGGGCGAGGCCGAGATGGCCCGGATCAACGAGCACCACGAGGCGGTCCTGCACGCGGTGCGCGAGGGTGTCATGATCATCAGTCCCGATCAGCGGCTGCTGCTGGCCAACGACGAGGCCCGGCGCCTGCTGAACCTGCCGCCCGACGCCGAGCAGCGCCATGTGAGCGAGCTCGGCCTCGACCCGCGCACCACGGCGCTGCTGCTGTCCGGGCGGGTGGCGACGGACGAGGTGCACCTGGCGGGCGACCGGCTCCTGGCCGTCAACGTCCGCCCCACCAAACCGTACGGAGGACACCCGTCCGGGTGTGTGATGACCCTGCGCGACACCACCGAGCTCGCCGCGCTCTCGGGCCGCGCAGAGGTGGCCCGGGAGCGGCTCCAGCAGTTGTACGACGCGGGGGTGCGGATCGGGACCACGCTGGACGTGGTGCGGACGGCGGAGGAGCTGTCGGAGGTGGCCGTCCCGCGGTTCGCCGACTTCGTCACGGTGGAGCTGCTGGAACCGGTGCTGAAGGGCGAGGAGCCCACGCCGGCCAGCGGCGTGTACACGCGGATGCGCCGGGCTGCGATGAGCGGGGTGCGCACCGACCAGCCGCTGCAGCCGGTTGGCGACGTCATCCGGTTCGAGGTGCCGACGGCGCCGATGGCGGCGGCCCTGGACGCCGGGCACGCCGTGCTCGCGCCGGACCTGAAGAAGGCGATGGGCTGGCGGGCCCAGGACGAGGCCGGCACCCGCCAGGCCCTGGGGTACGGGCTGCACTCGCTGATCTCGGTGCCGCTCCAGGCCCGCGGCGTGGTCCTCGGCATGGCCAACTTCTGGCGGGCCGCCGACACCCCGGAGGCCTTCGACGATGAGGACCTGTCGTTCGCGGAGGAGCTGGGGGCGCGGGCGGCCGTCTCCATCGACAACGCCCGCCGCTTCACCCGGGAGCACGCCACCGCCGTGGCCCTGCAGCGGAGCCTGCTGCCCCGGGTGCTGCCGGACCAGAACGCCGTGGACGTGGCCTTCCGTTACCTGCCCGCGAAGGCCGGGGTGAGCGGCGACTGGTTCGACGTGATCCCCCTCGCCGGCGCCCGCGTGGCACTGGTCGTCGGCGACGTCGTGGGGCACGGGGTGCACGCGGCGGCCACGATGGGCCGGCTGCGGACCGCCGTGCACAACTTCTCGTCCCTGGACATGCCGCCCGACGAGCTGCTGGGGCACCTGGACGAACTGATCCACCGGATCGACCAGAACGAGTCGAGGGACGCCGGGGAGGCCGGGGAAGCCGCGGACGCCGGGCAGGGGCCGGGCGAGGCGGCCGGCATCACCGGCGCCACCTGCCTGTACGCGGTCTACGACCCGGTCTCCGGGCGCTGCACGATGGCGAGTGCCGGGCACCCCGGACCGGCCCTGGTCCGGCCGGACGGGGGCGTGGAGTTCCCGGAGCTGCCCGCCGGTCTGCCGCTCGGCGTGGGCGGCATGCCGTTCGAGGCCGCCGAGCTGACGCTGCCGGAGTCGAGCCGGCTCGTGCTCTTCACGGACGGCCTGCTGGAGGACCGCGACCGGGACTTCGACACCGGGCTCGGCCT
Source organism: Streptomyces sp. NPDC097981 (assembly GCF_040302565.1). Classification (NCBI taxonomy): domain Bacteria; kingdom Bacillati; phylum Actinomycetota; class Actinomycetes; order Kitasatosporales; family Streptomycetaceae; genus Streptomyces; species Streptomyces sp. NPDC097981. The sequence continues at coordinate 51,693 of NZ_JBEORW010000001.1, read as the reverse complement.
GCTGGCCCAGACGCTCGCCCGTCCCGGCCGCAGCCCCGACCAGGCCTGTTCGGACGTACTGGCCGCGCTGCTGTTCCCGGCGCCGAGCGACGACATCGCCCTGCTGGTCGCCGACACCCGGCGGCTGGAGGCGGACCGCATCGCGCAGTGGGACGTGCCCCCCGACCCGGCCGCCGTCTCCCGGGTGCGCAACGCGGGCTCCGCGCAGCTCGCCGCCTGGGGCCTGGGGGACCTCGCGTTCACGGCCGAGCTCATCCTCAGCGAGCTGATCACCAACGCCATCCGGTACGGGACCGCGCCCATCCGGGTGCGGCTGCTGCGCGACCGCACCCTGATCTGCGAGGTCTCCGACGCCAGCGGCACGTCGCCGCACCTGCGGTACGCGGCCACCACCGACGAGGGCGGCCGCGGGCTGTTCCTGGTCGCGCAGTACGCCGAGCGCTGGGGCACCCGGTACGCCGAGCGCGGCAAGGTCATCTGGGCCGAGCTGCCGCTGACCGGGGAGCCGGGGCCGGAGCCGGTGCTGGACCTGGAGGCGCTGGAGGACCTGGCCTGGTGACCGGGCCGCCGGCGCGGGGAGGCGGTCCGACCGTGGCACAGGGCCATGGGAGGGGCGGAAGGGGTACGCGGGGCGCGGGCGGGGCCGGGGAGGGTCAGCCGGGCCGGGAGGCCGCCCTACGGGCCAGCAGGACCGCCACGTCGTCCTGTGGGGCCGCCGGCAGCAGGCGCGCCAGGATGTCGTCGCACAACCGGTCCAGGGGCCGCCCGGGATCGCGCAGCGCCCACCCGAGCTGGGCCATGCCCTGGTCGAGGTCGCGGTCACGGGCCTCGATGAGGCCGTCGGTGTACAGCACGAGCAGGCTCCCGGGCGGCAGGGCGACCTCTTCGGTGCGGAACTCCTGCCCGCCCGTGCCCAGCGGGGTGCCGGGCGGGCCGTCGAGGAAGGTGACCTCCCCGCGGCCCGTGGCCACGGCCGGCGGCGGATGGCCGGCGCGGGCGATGACGCAGCCGCCGGTGGCCGGGTCGTGGACGGCGTAGACGCAGGTCGCCATCTCGTCCTCGCCCAGGTCGGCGACCGTGGCGTCGAGCGAACGGAGCAGCCGGGCCGGGGAGACGTCGTGGCGGGCGAGGGTGCGTACGGCCGTGCGCAGCTGTCCCATGACGGCCGCGGCGTGGATCCCGTGGCCCATGACGTCCCCGATGACCAGGCCGGTGCGCCCGCCCGGCAGCTGGATGACGTCGTACCAGTCGCCGCCGACGTCGTGGTCGCTGGCGGGCAGGTAGCGGCCGGTGAGTTCGAGGCCGGTGACCTCGGGCAGGGCGCTGTTGCTGAGGCTGCGCTGGAGGGTCAGGGCGGCCCGCCGCTGGTTGGTGTACATCCGGGCGTTGTCGATGTTGAGCGCCCCGCGGGCGACCACCTCGTCGAGGAGTACGCAGTCCTGGTCGTCGAAGGGCTCGCGGCTGCGCAGCCGTGTCACGGTGACCGCGCCCAGCACCGTGCCGCGGGCGACGAGCGGGATCAGCCGGGCGCAGCCGAGGGTGGCGAGGTAGTCGCGCAGCTCCGCGGCGCGCGGGTCGGTGATCAGGGCGTGGACGTCGGACACGTACAGGTTCATGGGCCGCCCGTCGGCGATGACCCGCTCGTAGACCGAGTCCGCCGGGATCTGGAAGGTCTGGCCGGGTGCCAGACGGGCGGTGGGCGCGTCCGGGTCGGGGAACCGGACCGCGAGGCGGCGGAGCACGCCGTGGTGGGAGGCCGCCGCGTCGTCGGGCGCGAGGACGGACTCCAGCAGCTGTACGTCGGCCGAGTCGGCCAGTCGGGGTACGAGGACCTGCACGATCTCCCGGGCGGTCTGGCTCAGGTCGAGGGTGGTGCCGATGCTGGTCCCGGCTTCGGCGAGGACGGCGAAGCGCCGGCGGGCCAGTTCGGCCTCGGCCTGGGCCCGCTGGCTCTCGGTGATGTCGATGAGGGAGGCGATCACGCCGAGCGGGCGGCCGGAGCCGTCGAGGAGCGGGGCGTACGAGCAGGACCAGGTCCGGTCGTGCTCGGGGTCGGCGGGGGTCCGGCCGGTGCGGCGGACGTCGACGACGGCGGTTCCCCGGTCCATGACCTGCCGCATCGTCGCTTCGAGAGCGGCGGCGTTGACGCCGGGCACGACCTCGGTGAGCGTTTTTCCGAGGTGCTCGGCGGCCGGGACCCCGTTCATCCGGGCCAGCGCGTCGTTGACCCGAAGGAAGCGCAGGTCAGGGCCGAGGGTGGCGAGTCCGATGGGCGACTGGGTGAAGAGGCTCTGGAGGGCGGCGAGCGAGTCCCGCATCCGCAGGACCTCGGAGGTCTCCACCGCGATCAGCATGGCCCCCATGCGGCCCTGCGAGTCGACGGCGGGGACGATCCACATCTCCATGGTGACGCGGTGCCCGTCGCGGTGGCGGACCGGCAGGGTGCCGACCACCGTCTCACCCGCCTGGACGCGCCGGGTGAGGTCGTCGGCGAGGGCCTGGTTGGCCTCGGGGACGAGTACGGCGGCGCCGGGCAGGCCGATGATGTCCTCGGGGCGGTGGCCGAGCAGGTCCTGGGCGGCGAGCGACCATTCGACGATCTTCCCGTCGGCGTCCTCCCGCCACAGGGCGATCGGGAGCAGCTCGCGGAGCACACCGGCGTACCCGACAGCCGCGGCCGGCTGATCCGGGACATCGCTCGTCGACTGGTATGTGTCCACCGCACCGACCTCACCCCGGAGGGTCTGATTCTTACCGATTCACCCTATCCGAGCCATCGGCACGGGGCGCTGCGTCGGCGGGCGCCGCGTCGGTCGGTGCGGCCCGCGGCCTCGGGTACAGCCAGGGCAGGGCGAAGGTGATCCAGAAGAGGACGGCGTAGAGGATGAGGACGCCCCACCATCCGCCGAGCGGGGGGCGGCCGAACTGGACGAGGGCGGCGATCGCTCCGCCGGCCGCGGCCGCGCCGGGCAGCAGCCACCACCGGTCCGTGCCGACGTACAGCACGGCCGCGGCGGCGAGGGCGAAGCAGGCCCCGACGATCAGCGTGCGGGCGCCGTCGCCGACGTCCGGGGTGGACAGGCCGCGCAGCTGCCAGAGGGCGACGGGCGGCCCGGCCGCGATCAGGTAGGCGGGGACGCGCAGCCCGCCCGGCCGCACCCGCTGCCGGACGAGCGCCACCAGGGCGGCCATGGCGTACAGGCAGACCGGGACGTGGCCGGGGAGCGAGGACCACCGGCCGGTGGAGAAGGCGATGCCCGTCCACATCAGCACGGCCGCGCACAGGGTCGGAAGCGGCGCCACCACCGCGACCAGGAACGGGAGGCAGACCAGCGGTTTCAGCACTCCGAGGAAGCCCTGCACCAGGCGGGCCTTGGCCTTGCCGGTGGGCTGGAGCGCCGGCCACGCGAGGAGCCCGGTCCGCAAGGCCGCCCGGCGCGGGTCCCGTGCCCGCAGCAGCAGGCCGACCTCCTCGGCGCCCACCTCGCGGAAGGCGGCCAGCGCGGCGTCGAACTCGGCCCGGGTGGCCAGGCCGGGCGGGTTCGGCGGGGACGCGGGTGGTCTGTTGCCGCCCTTGGAGCCCTTGCGGTGCAGCTCGGCGAGGAAGGGCAGCTCCTCGTGGAGGATTTCGTGCTGGCGCACGGCGGTGAGCACGTCCCGTACCCGGTCCCAGCGCGCCACGCCCGGCCGCGAGGTGACGTCCTGCGCCCAGAGCTCCGTGAACAGCGGGCCGAGTGCCGTCTCCGCGGCGATCTCCTCGCCGAGCTCCGTGAGGTCGGCGGTGTCCCCGAACGCGTCGTGCAGGCGCTCGTCGCTGGCGACGACCGACACGAGGGAGGCGGCCCCGTCGAGCCGTCCCCAGGTCCAGTCGCTCATCCGCCAGCGGGCGCTGAGGAAGGCGGCGAAGTTGTTGAGCTGGTTGCCGCTGAGCTTGGCCCTGACCATGTCCTTCGGGGAGTTCTGGGCCACCCCGGGCAGCACGGTGCGGGTGGCCCAGCTGGTGTCGGCCGCCGAGACGGTGCGGAAGTCGATGTCCGGGGCCTCGGCCAGCGGGTCCGGGCGCAGCGGGCCGAGGAGCACCTCGGCGTACGCCAGCGCCTCGGCCATCGGCGGGCCGGCTCCGCGCGCGGCGGCGTGGAGCGCCTCGTAGCCGTCGACGTCGGGGCTCAGGTCCGTGCCGATCTCCCGGCCCAGTTCCGCAAGCCGCTCCCACAGGTGCCCGAAGCCCTCCGGCACTGCGGCCGGGCCGGGCTCGGGCACCTGGGGCAGGGACCCGCCCGTGACCGCCGTCGCGAGGTTCGCCGACCAGGTGTCCCACTGGGCCGGAGCGGCCTCGGGCGGGGGCGCCGGCGGCATGAGGGCGCCCAGCAGGCGGGTCGCCTCGCCGAAGGGGGCGAGGGCATCGGTGGGGACCATTCCCAGGGACAGGGCGGCCCGGTAGCGGCCGAGCAGCAGCCGGTCGCGGGCGGCGTTCAGGGCGGCAACGGCGGAGCGGCACGCGAACAGCCGTGTCCTGTACTCCTCCACCAGCTCCGTGTCCACCGGCCCGTCGCCGGACTCGTACGCGCGCAGCCAGTCCATGAGCAGCCGTACCGTCCGGGCCAGGACCAGCGGCGAGTACCCCGGTCCGGGCAGCATGCCGGGCCCCACCGCCAGGCCCTGCGACGCCCGGTGCAGCCGGGTGAAGAGGGCCACCGAGCCGTCCGCGGCGCTCTCGTCCAGCGTCTCCAGCGGCCCCGGGCCCGCGGGCAGCGGCAGCGCGTCCGGGCCGGTGACGTCCGCCGGGTCCTCCAGCAGCCGGATGAGCCGCAGCGCCTCGGCGCCGCCGGCCGTGCGGGCGTACGCGCCCAGCCGGGCCATCGCCGCGTCGTACAGCTCGGCGAGGGTCAGGGGCAGCACCCCGGCGGCGGCCCGCTTCTGCTGGGCGGCGGCCTCGGCGGCGCGCAGTTCGAGGGCGTCGTCGCGCAGGGACTCGGCGCCGGTCTTCACGGCCAGGGACTTCACGGCCATCCGCACCAGCCGGGTGACGCGCCGGCTGGTACCCGGCTCGGAGGGCGGCGGGAACGGGGGCACGGGCTGGAGGTACAGCAGCCAGCGGTCGGCCTTGCGGGCCACCGGGGACCCGGCGACCGCCCGTACGGCCCAGGCGACGGGGATGTTGTCCAGCAGCCCGCCGTCCATGAGTTCGGCGCAGCCGTTCAGGTTCTCGTCGGGGTACCCGGTCTCGCTGCTGACGCCCCTCATGTCCACCCGGGGCGGGTCCTCGACGGGCTGCGCACCGTTGCCGACGTACACCCGGCCCGGTTCGAAGGCCCCCGGGTACGAGGAGGAGCTCCGCGCCGCGTAGGCCAGCCGGTTCAGCGCCGCCTCCCGGGCCGCGCCGGTGACGTCGTCGGGGAAGTCCGTCAGGGCGCTGCGGTGACGGAAGCGGAAGTAGGCGTTCGAACGTCCGACCGGAAGCGGCCGTCCGAGGGTGGGCCGCAGCCGGTCCCGGCGGGGCCGCAGCCGGGTGGCCGTCAGGATCAGCCGCAGCGGGCCGGGGGGCCGCCAGTCCGGCGGGGCCTCGTCGATGAGCCGGCCCAGGGAGCCGCGCAGCTCCGTGTAGAAGACCTCGTCCCCGCGCATCAGCGACGCGGGCACGTGGAAGGGGGTGGAGTGGCGCAGCAGCCCTTCGAGGTCGCCCAGGCGCAGCCACACGTCCCGTACGCCCCGGCCGAAGGGCATCCCGTACACGAGGTGGCAGGCGAGCAGTACGCCGTTGAGCCCCCCGGCACTGGTCCCGACGAGGACGTCGATGTCGACGTCCTCGTATCCGCACGCGTCCAGCAGCCCCGTGTAGAGGCCCGCTTCGGGGGCGGGCTGCTGCCCGGCCGCCGCCCGGAGCGCCGCCGTCTCGCAACAGGCCCCGCCCATCCATACGGCGAGACTGACCCCGCCGCGCATCGCGAGGGCCAGGCGCAGTTCCGTACTGCGCCGACCCGGCCGGTCGTCGCTCATGCCTCCAGCTTGGCCCCGGATCAGCAGTGGCGCACCCGGGCGGCCACCACCTCGCGGGGGCGGGGCGCGGAGCGGCAGAAGTTCCGTATCAGGCCGGACAGTTCACACCCCGGTTCGACGCCGAGTTCACGTGTGACGAGGTCGCGGTACGTGTCGTAGGCGCGCATGGCCTCGATGAGGTTGGCCTCCGCCAAGTGGGCCTCGATCAGCGCCCGCTGGGCGCTTTCGCGCAGCGGTTCGGCACTGACCGCGACCAGGGCCGACTCCACCGCCTCGGCGTGCCGGCCGACGCGGGCCAGCTCGCGGCTCAGCGCCTCCAGTGCGTGCAGCAGCCGCTGGCGGACCCGTTCGCGCTCCAGCAGCACCCAGTCGTCGTACCAGCCGGGCAGCAGATCGAGCGCGTCGGTACGCCATTTCAGCGACGACAGGTCCTGGGGGGTGGCGGTGCCGCCGATGAGCCGCCCGGCCCAGCCGTACAGGACGTACAGGTCGACCACGGTGTGCTCGCGCACGGCGAGCGAGCACTTGTCGGAGTCGAGCAGGTCGATGCCGGCGGCCTTGAGGCGCCACAGCGCGGAGCGGAGGTTCCCCGCCGCCCGCAGGTCGTCGCCGGACGGCCACAGAGTCCCCGCAGCGTGCCGGCGTTCGACCCGGCCGCCGTTGAGCGCGACGAACGCCAGCAGGCGCTTGCCCCCTTCCGGCACGTCCAGCCATCTCCCCTGATGGACGACGCGCGGGCCGCCGAGGAGATGGAGCGCCGGCGCCTCCCCCTGCCCGGGAACACGGACCGGTGACTCGAGGAACTGCTGGTTCATAGGCGGTCCTCCTGCATAGAAGTCCGACCGCATATGCTATGCGCACACCGTCACCGATCAGTCACCGAGCGCTATGTTCTCATCCCGTCGTGCTGCTCAGCCGGTCACTGCCGTCCCCGGGGTCGTAGCAGTGGCGCTGCTCCCTCCTGACGAACGCGACCCAGTCGCCGACCGGCCGGCCCTGGCCGTCGAGGGGCAGCAGGACGTCCACGCAGGCCGGTTCGTCCAGCCGGATGCGGTCCCGGTGCCGGGCCTCCTCAACGGCCCGCGCGACATCCGCGAGCGCGCACGAGCAGTACCTCAGGTCCACCTGCTGCCCCAGCAGCGCCCGGATCCCGTCGAGGGCGGCGGAACGCTCGTCCTCGGGTGCGAACGGCAGGTACCCGGCGGGCGGCAGCTCCACGATGCCCAGCTGCTCCAGCGTCTGCGGGCCGGCGTCGGCGGCCGCCGGCCTGATCAGGGTGCCCGCGCCGATGCCCGTGACGAGCCGGGCCACCTCCCGGCCCAGCTGGTCCTTGGTGTGGCTCTTGAGGAACTGCTGCTCGCCGATGAGGGCCAGCTGCTCCAGCAGCGGCCCCAGATCGGCCGCGGGCGCCGGCCCGGCGCCCAGCACCTGCCCCAACTGCTCCTGGAACTGGAGGATCTGGGCCGTGTACGCGTCCCAGGGCCGCATGCCGAGCCGTGACTGCCAGTACCGCTGCGGCGGGGCGGCGGCCCGGTCGCGGCGGGCGGCCCAGGTGTCGACCTCCCATCCGTCGGGCCTGCCCGGGTCGCGCAGGAGCACCGCCAGCCGGACGGTCCCGGGCTTCCCCGGGGTCGCGGCCGGCGGGGCCCAGGACGGCGGCAGGTGCGCGGCGCCGGTCCCGTACGGCCACGGGGAGTGCTCGGTGCGCTCAGCTGCGAAGATCCGCGAGGCGAGGAAGTTGCGCCGGGAGGCGGGGAGTTGGTTGTCGAGGCCCCGCTCGGCGCCCTCCGCCAGCCGGATCCGCACCCCTTCCGCGACGTACGGGTGCCGGGTGGTGCCCGTGCCCGCGCACGGGTCGTCGCAGTAGCTGCCCTGCACCGGGGCGTCGCCGTAGGGCCGGGAGTCGGGCGCCACTTCGACCCACCAGAACCCGTCGAGCCCGGGGTTCAGTCCGGAGAGCGGGAGCGTCACCAGCCGCTCCGAGCGCAGCGGGCGCCCCTCCGCGGAGACGGCGAGACCGCCGCCGACGCGGAGGGTGGCGTCCTTCACGCTGACCTCGTATCCCTCGACCACGCCGGGGCCGCCCGCCGCGCCGACGGCCAGGGCGAGTTCGCGTGCGTAGTCCTGGATGCGGTTGAGGTGTTCGGCGCGCAGGAACAGCCCGTCGAAGGCGTTCAGCCGGTCGATCCCGCCGTCGGCGGTCGCGGACGGGGTGGGCGGCGGGTCGGCGGTCGGTGCAGCCCCGGCGGCCTCTGCGGTGGATTCGCTGATCGTCATTCCTCGGTCCTCCCGGGGGCCGTCTGGCGCGGCAGATGGACGGTGACCACGGCGTCGTTCCCCTCGTCCGCGGTGCCCGGCGGGCCGCCTTCCAGACCCGCGAAGGGCACCCGCGGGTCCTTGCCGTACAGGGGCTTGGGCCCGGTGCCGCGGACGCGGATGCGGACCGTCTCGTACGCAGGCCGCTGGTCGAGGTCCACCTTCACCCGGCGGCCGTCGGCCGACACCCGGATCCCGGCGACCTCGTCGGTCGCCCAGCCCCGGCCGGAGTCGGAGAGCGAGGTGATCTCGATGCCATCCGGTTCGGCGCAGCCCGGCGTGAGCGGGGCGGTGACCTCGAAGCCCAGCACGGTGTGCTCGCGGCTCCAGGCGAGGGACCCGCGGATCAGGCGCGGGCCGCCGGCGTCCGCCTCGGCGGCGGCGCCGATGATCCCGGGCGCCAGTGCGCACACCAGCTCCTGGACGGTGGTGGCGGGCAGGACCGCGGTCCGCACGGACGGGTCGGCGCGCACCTCCTCGATCCGTACGCACCCGTCGTCCTCGGTGAGTTCGACGGTGAGGCGGGCGAGGACCACGGGGGCGTGGTCCTCCGTCACCGGCGCCCACGGCGGGCACATGTCGCCCTCCTCCCGCTCGGGCGCCAGTGCCGTGGCGTCCGCGGCGGCCAGCCTGCGGAACGCGGCGAGCAGCGCCGGAGCCCGCAGGTGCTCCGGGACCCGGGCCACCTCGGCGGCCTCCCGCAGCGCCTCCTGCCCGGCGGCGTCCCCCGGGGCGGCTTCGTCGAGGCCGAGGAGGACCCGTACGCGGTGGTACGGGCGCCAGGGTTCGGGGGCGGTGGAGCGGATCGTGATCCGCGCCGTCTCCACGATCCGGGAGAAGTCGTCGTGGCGGCGCGTCACGTCGCACGGGTCGGCCAGGGCCGGCACCGGCCGGTCCGGGCAGGACGCGAACTCCGCCAGGACCCAGGCCTCGACGGTACGCCGCTGCAGCGGTCCGGGCTCCGGGCCGAGGTCGCCGGCCGCCGGCCGTGCGCCCTCCCCGGACGGATGCGCGTCGATCCAGGCCCGCGCCCAGGCGGTCAGGGAGACGCACCAGGCCGCCTCCAGGGTGAGTTCACGGCCGAGCCCGTCGACGGCGAGCCCCGGGAGCACCCTGAGCTCGTCGCCGTCCCGGGCCGCCCCGAGCCCCCAGACGACGCCGGGGCCGTGCAGCCAGGCGTTGTGCAGCATGAGCTTGCCGCGCGGATTGCCCATCAGGACCCGGAAGTCGTCCTCGCCGAGCAGCATCCCGAAGGCCACGCGCAGTGCGAGGAACGGGTTGACGGGCAGCTCGTCCCCGCCGCACGGGCCGGGATCGCACGGCCCGCACCCCTGCGAGGGACTGGTGGGCAGGTCCGGGGCGGACCCGCCGCCGCAGCCGCACGGGGTGCCGCCGGTGCCGAGCGCCGTCATGAGCTCTCCTTCTGGGTACGCCTGTCGATCGCGAAAGGGCCGCAGGGGAACGGGGAGTCGGAAGCCGGGTCGGAAGCCGGGTCGGGTGCCGGTTCGAGGGCGCGGGCGGCACGCCGGTCCGCTCCGGCGGCGCCGGCTCCGGCCGGCTCCCCGGGGAAGGGGCGGCCCGCCTTCCCGTACTCGCGCCGCATGGCGTCGACGAGGTGGCCCTGACGGACCGCTCCCCCGTCGTCTGCCGCCCGGAAGGCCGCGCCGATCGCGGCGTTGCGGATCCAGCCGCCGGGCACCGGGTAGTGCTGCGCGAGCGCCGCGAGGTCCGCGTCGGCGTGCAGCAGGGCGCGGGGCAGGTGCAGCTCCCACATCCGGTGCCGGCCCGCCTCGTCGGGGAGCGGGAACTCCACGACGAAGTCCATGCGGCGGATGAAGGCGGCATCGATGTTCTGCCGCAGGTTGGTGGTGAGCACGGCCAGCCCGTCGAACCGGTCGAGCCGCTGGAGCAGGTAGGCGGTTTCCATGTTCGCGAACCGGTCGTTGGCCTCGGAGACCTCCGTACGGGTGGCGAACAGGGCGTCGGCCTCGTCGAGGAGGAACACCGCCTGCGTGCGCTCGGCCACTTCGAAGCAGGCGGCGAGGTTCTTCTCCGTCTCGCCGATGTACTTCGAGACCAGCTCGGACCCGTCGACGACCAGCAGGTCCCGGCCGGCCTCGGCCGCCAGTACCTCCGCGGCCAGCGATTTCCCGGTCCCCGGCGGGCCGGTGAGCAGCAGCCGTACGCCGCGGGCGGCCCGGGCGGCCTCCCGCAGCCGCCAGTCGTCCAGGACCAGCGCCTGGTGGCGCAGTCGGGCCACGGCGTCCCGCAGCTGGCCGTCCGCCTCCCCGCCCAGGACGAGCCGGGACCAGCATGCGTCCGGGCCGACCAGGTCGACGCCCGGGGGCAGCAGCGCCCCGGCGCGGGCCCGGATGGCGCCGGAGACGTCCGGGCCGGCGCCGTCCCCGCCGGCGTCGGGGGCCAACCCGGCGCGGCTGTGCACGTCCAGGGCCACCTGTGCGGTGAGCGCCGGGTCGAGCGGGTGGCGCGCCGCCAGTTCGGGGGCGTGCTCCGGTGCTCCGGGCAGCGCCGCTCGCCAGGCGGTGCGCCGGTCCGCCGTGCCGATCGGCCCGACCGGCACGGTGAGTACGGGCCGCTGCGGCCCGGGGCGTACGGCGCCCGGCGGCGCGCAGACCAGCAGCGGGCCGGGGATCCGGGCGACGGCGGGGGTGACCGGGCCCGCACCGCCCGCCGGGGCCGGCACCACCAGCAGCGGCACCGCGTCCCGTACGGCGGCGTGCAGGCCCAGCAGCCCCATGGCGCGGGGGTCTTCGGGGCTGGTCCGGGCGGCGACCAGGCCGAGTCCGGCGGCGCGGGCGAGCGCCGCGCAGCGGCTGAGGGCGACGGTCTCGTCCCGGGCGCCGACCAGCAGGATGCGGGGCTCGCGGGAGCGCAGGGCGGCGACGGCCCGGACGCTTTCTGGGAGTTCGAGCCAGCCGTCGAGCCCGGCGACCGGCGGGCCGGGGTCGGCCTCCTCCAGCGCGTCCGGCCAGACGGGGTACCCGTGGAGGGCCTCCCACAGCCCGTCGGCGAGGGTCAGGGAGCGTTCGTGGAAGGGGCCGTCGCCGGTGAGCGCGAGCACGCCCGCCCGTACGGCCGGGCCTTCGTGGAGCAGCCGGCGCAGCGCGACCCGGTCCGGCGCGTGCCCCCGTACGCCGCCCCCGGCCGCGCCGTCGGCGAGGAGGCCCGCGAGGCCCACGCTGGGGTGCGGGGCGCCGCCCGGGTTCATGGTGCGGAACGTCCGGGCCAGGCCCTCGTGTTCCTCGGGGAGCCCTGCGAACAGGACGAGCTCGGTCTCCGGGGCGCCGAGCCCGAACCGGTGCACCAGCCGGTCGAGCGGCGTGGCGGCCGGGGGCCGGCCGCCGGGGACGGCCGCGGCACGGTGCGCGGCGCTCGCAGCCCAGTCGCGCAGGAACGCGGCGGACTCGCCGCCCGCCTCCTCGCTGCACAGGGTCTCCAGCAGTTCGGCCACCCGGACGGCGACGGCGGCCGCCCGTCCGGAGAGGTCGCGGCTGATGCGCTCAGACATAGCGGTACCTCACGACCGCGCCGAGCCAGCCCACCCAGCCGGGGTCGAGGTCCAGCCCGGCGCGGCGGACCGCCAGGTCGGTGTCGGCGACGGCGAGGCGGACCTCGATCCAGCCGGTCTCGGCGGTGATCCGCCCGGGGCGGCGGGCGACCGCCAGGACGGCGCCCGACGGGTCGTGTGCGTACCGCTCGTCGCCGAGGCGGGCGGCGGTGGCCCGTGCCCAGTCCGCGGCGAGCGCGCTCACGGCGTCCTGCTCGCGCGGGGTCGCCGGGCGGGCGCGCAGGAGCGCGGCGGCGCGGTCGGGGCCGAGCCCGGCGAGGGCGAGGGCGGCGGGGTCCCCGGGCGCGATGCCGGGGGCGAGGGCGCGGGCGGCGGTGTGCAGCACCCAGGGCAACGGCCGTGCGGCGAGGGCGGGTTCGTCCAGGGCCCGGTCCGGGAGTCCGGTCACGGCCGCCGTGGCGAGCAGGAACACCAGCCCGGCCCAGCCGGTGTCCGCGCCGTCCGCCGCATCGGCGGGCCGTTCCCCGGCCTGTTCCCCGGTCTGTTCCCGGGTCTGTTCCCCGGCTTGTTCCCGGGCCTGTTCCCCGGCCTGCGCGCCGTCGTGCCGGGGCGCCCGTACGGCGGGCTCGGCGGGATCGCCCGCCGCGGGGGCGTGCGGGGCCGGGCCGGGGCCGGCCGCATCGGCGCAGGGCGCATCGGGATCGGGCGCACCGGGACGGGCCGCATCGGCGCGGGGAGCATCGGCCGGGGGCGGGGGGCCGGCGGGGGGCCCGGCGGGCCGCGCGGTGTCCGGCGGCTCCGGCAACTCCCGCGGCTGCGCGGCCCGTCCGGGTCCGGGCCGTACGGGGACGCCGCCGAGTGCCCGCAGGCCGTCGGCCAGCAGCCCGCGCAGCCCGGGGCGGGCCGGGATCCGGTGCAGCGCGGCCGGGTCGGCCTCCGCGAGGACCAGTACGGCCCATGCGGCCGGCGTCGGCTCGGCGGGGCGCAGCCGGGAGTCGCGGACCAGCGCGGCGAGCCGCGATCCGGCGAGCAGGTCGCGGGCGAGTGCGCGGGTGGCGGGGCCGGGCGGCGGTCCGGCGCACTCCTCGGGCGCCGGACGGTCCTCACCGGTCACGAGTGCGGCCAGGCGCTGCCAGCCGGGGCACCCCCAGGCCCGCTCCAGCGCGGCGAGCCCGCAGTGTTCGGCCGCGCGGAGCACGGCGGCCGCTGCGAGGCGCGGGTGGCGTTCCAGGGCGGCCAGCAGCGCGGGGCCGGGCGATGCGTCCGGGGCGGGGTCGCCGGGCCGCAGGACGCCGGTCTGCCGCCAGGCCCACAGCCGTTCGCGGCGGCCGGCGGCGAGGCCGGCGACCGCGTCGGCGAGCAGTTCCACGTCGTGCCGGTAGTGCACGAGCCCGCCCGGTGCGGCGGGGCGGCCCGCGCGTACGGTCCGTTCGATCGCGGCGGCGACCGCCTCGGACCAGTCGTGCGCGAGCGCCGGGTCGGGGCGGGCCAGGTCGAGGTCCAGGGTGAGGTCGAGCCGGGCCAGGCACCAGCGGCCGGGCGGCAGGGCCAGTCGGTTCAGGGCCGTTTCGAGGGGGCCGGCGACCGCGTGCCGCAGCGGTCCGCGCAGCCGGTCCGCCGGGGGCGGCGGCTCGCCGGGGCCGTGGCGCAGGGTCGCCGAGAGCCGGTCGATGACCACGGTGGGGCCGCTCATCCGACGCGCACCGCCCCGGCGATGGTGCTCTCGCCGACGCGGGATCCGGCGGCGGGCACGCCCACGATGCCGTCCTCGCCGACCCGGACCCGGCCGACGACCGCGGGACCCCAGGCCGCGCCGGGGCCGACGACGGAGGTGAGCCCGAGGTGCAGGGTCCGCCCGATCCGCATGCCCGCGCCGAGCGGGCAGATGTCGACGAGGGTGTGGGCCGGTTTGTGGGCGTCCACGATGGCGCGGACGACATCGAGCTGGACTGTGCTCGGATCGGCGGGGATGAGCACGCTGAACCGGTGCGCGGTGGCGGTGTATCCGTCCTCTCCGGGCCGGGTGCCGCCCACCGTGAACCGGCCGAGCGCCCCGGACGTGCCCGCGGCGCCGCCCACGGCCGGTGCGGGGGCCCCGCCGGGCCCGGCGCCGAGCACCGCTCCGCCGAGTCCGCGCAGCCGCCAGTGCTCGACCACGCTGACGGGCAGCGGGAGGTAGAGCCGCAGGATGCGTTCGAGGCAGGCCACGGTGCCGCGGATGCGGAACAGGTCGTACGCCTGGGCGATCAGCCGGCGCCGCGCGGCCACCGGCCAGCGCCGGTCAAGGGCCAGGCCGAGCAGCCCGGCCAGCCAGCCGAGGGCCTCCTGCGGGGTGGCCCGGGGGTCGAGCAGCAGGGTGCGCAGCGCGGCGCGGCAGTCCAGCTCGTGCAGCAGGCCTTCGGCAGGGGCGAGGAAGCGCTGGAGGAACGCGGCGTCGGCCTCGTCCCGGCTCCAGGGCGCGGGGAGCGCCGCGGGCAGCCGGTGTCCGGGCCGCTCCACGCGCAGGCCCCGGACGCGGGGGGTCAGGCGCGGGGTGCCGGCGAGCCGGAGCACGATCCACAGGTAGCGGCCGGGCGGGGCGTGGACGGGGGCCTCGTACGTCTCGAACCCGTCGTCGGGGTCGATCTGCTCCCAGGGCAGTTCACGGCCGGTCGGGCGCCGGAACAGGGGTGCGGAGGGCGGCAGCCGGTCGGCGTACAGGGCGCGGGAGGGCAGCGGCGGGGTGCTGTCGGGATGGCGTACGGAGCGCGGTCCCCGGACGGGCGGCGCCCACGGCATCGGGTCGGGGACCGTGTCCTCGTCGGTGGTCAGGAAGGTGACGCGGACCTCGGTGCCGGGCGGGATGCAGGCGTCGAGGAACAGCCTGCCCCAGCGGGTGCGGTACTCCCCGGCGTCGAGACGGTAGCCGATGACGCTCCCGGCGGAGGTGTAGCGGGCGGCGGGCCCGGCGGTACGGGCGAGGCCGTCGGCGGTGGTGAACGCGACGCGGCCGTCGGGGCCGACGGTCATGGCGCCGCCGTCGTAGCCGGGGGCGCGCAGGGGTTCGATCTCCGCCCAGGCCGCCTCCTCCGCCGCCGGCTCCGCCGCCGCGGCGTACCGGAAGCGGCGGAACGGCTGTCCGGGGGCCCGGGCCACCACCAGCGCCCCGTCGGCCGCCAGGTCGAGGTCGGTGGCGTCCGGCACGACGAGGGGCCGGGTGCCGTCGGCACGGGCGATGACGGCCGGCCCGCCGGCCGCGCCGGTCCACAGCACGTGGAGCTGCCCGGCGTGGTCGGCGATCCGGGTGGGACGCAGGCCGTCGCTTCCGGGCGGGCGGCGCAGCACGGGCCCGCGCAGCGGGCCGCGGCGGCCTTGGAGCAGCACGATGCCGGCGGGCCGGGTGACGAGGACGGCGACGGCCCCGCAGTGGGCGGTGACGTCGAGGGGCCGGCGGTGCGGCCGGTCCGCGCTGCGGACGGGGACCCGGCGCAGCAGCCGCTCGCCCCACAGGTCGACGACCTGGACGGCGCCGGCTCCGGATTCGGCGATGTGGAGCCGCTGTGCGGCGTCCACGGCGAGGCCGCGCGGGACGCAGAGGGTGCCGGGCCGGTGCGGCGCGCCGTCACCGCCGGCGCCGGGCGGGAGGACCTCCACGCGTCCGGCGCGCGGGTACGAGCGGTAGGCGCGGCCCCAGCGGTCGAAGGCCAGCCCGGCGGGTCCGTGCGCGGCCGTACCGGGGTCCGGCCCCGACTCGGGCTCGGGTTCCCAGGCGAGTGAGACGCCGCCTTCGTCGAGGAGGGCGGTGGACTCGTGGCGGCAGCGCACCCACTGGTCGGGGTCGGCCAGTACGCCGATCGCGCGGTCGCCGTACATCAGCACACCTCCGGGGGGAGCGGTACGACGACGGGGTCGCCGGGGGGCGGTGGCGGGGAGCCGGGGCCGGCGCCGGCGGGCAGCGGGCTGCCGGTGACCACGGTGATCTCGGCGAGCCGGGGCAGCTCCCACGGGTTCAGCGGGACGAGCGGCAGCGGGGTCCAGCCCGTGCCGGCGCGCCGGGCCAGCAGCAGTTCGTCCTCCAGGTACTCCAGGCCCTCCACCTGGACGGCGACGGCCTCCAGTTCGGCGCGCCGCACGGCCCGGCCCAGTGGCCAGCCCGCGCCTTCGGGCCCGTACGGCGGCACCGGGGCGAGGTACTGGCGCAGGATCAGCTCGACCCAGCGGCGCACGGCGTCGCTCTGGTAGCCGTCCCGGGTCCGGATGCCGACGGACACGGCGATGTCCACGTAGGTGGGCGGGATGACGTACAGCTCGGTGGTGGCCAGGCGCCTGGGGGTGAGGTACGCGGCCACCTGGCGCAGCATGGCGAGGTCGGGCAGCGGGGCGCCGGGGTCGCGCTGGTCCTCGGCGGGGAGGACCAGCACGCTGACGACGCCGGCGGCGGGCTGGGTGGGCGTGTCGGGGTGCAGCAGGGGCAGGGTCTCCGCGCGCCGTACGCCGGGTACTTCGAGGGCGAGGGCGCGGAAGTCGTCGCAGGTGACGGCCCGGTCGCGGCGGTGCACCTCGGCAGGCAGGGCCTCCAGGGCGTCGGCGAGGGACGCCGCGTCGGCGCCGCCGGCGGCCGGGAGCGGGTTGGCGACCTTGACACCGGCGACCCCGGTGAGCGCGCCGATCGCACCCTCCGGGACGTTTCCGGCGGAGCCGCCGCCGTACCGGTACGAGAGGGCGCGGATGCGTTCGCCGATCTGGGGCAGTCGGCAGCGGGTGCCGAAGCGGACCAGTCCGGCCTCGGCGTCGAGGGTGTAGTGCCGGTCGAGGGGGCCGCTGGCGGCGAAGTCCTCGACTTCGGTCCAGGGCTGCCAGCCGTCGGCCTCCTCGACCTCCAGGCGGACGGTGCCCGCGAGGACGGGGTGCTGGGTGAGCCGCTGGACCTGCCCGGCGTCGGCGGTGCCGGTGCCGAGGAGTTCGGGTGCGGCGGTGCGGGCCTGGACGGCGCCCACGGCGTTGACGCCGACCCAGCGGATGCGGTGGATGGCGTCGTTCTCGTCGGCAGGGCGGCGTACGCGCAGCCAGCCCAGGACGCGGGCGGCCGTCTTCTCGTCGTCGAGCGGCGGCGGGCTGTTCAGGCCGCCGGAGCCGGTGCGGCCCGGGGAATGGGTGGGGAAGGCGGCGGGCAGGGCGATGGAGACCACGCCGGCGGTGGTGAGCCCGCGGCTGGTGTCGCCGGGCACGGCGAGGGGCGTGAAGGCAGTGGGGGCTTCGGGGCCGTTCCACAGCTCCCAGAGGAAGCCGGGCGGGGCGCTCACGAGGTCGCCCGCCCGCAGCCGGGTGGGGTCGTCGCCGTCGCGGGCGCGCAGGTCGTAGGGGCGCGGGAGTTCCTCGTCGGGGACCACGCCGAGGAAGAGGGTCTGGCCGGCGAGCAGGCGGGGGTCGGTGGTGTTCTTCGCGAGCAGGGCGATCCACAGGGACCGGTCGAGTGTGGCGGCGACGTCCAGGGGCGGCTGGTCGGGGTTCAGGGGGTCGGCGGGGACGGCGGTGGTGACGTAGAAGGAGACGGGAGCCCCGGAGGCCACCCGCTTGCGCTCGTCCTTCGGCAGGGCCTCGACCGCGTTCTGCCGGCGCCGGCTCTCGGCGGATCCTGGGGCTTCGGGGGCGGGCGTCTTGCCGACGGCGAGGGTCTCCAGGGGCCAGGCGACGACCTCGTTGTCGGTCTCGAAGGCGACCGCGCCGGCCCGGGCCTCGGCTCCGCGCGGTACGTGGACGCCCTCGGGGCGCTCGGTCTCCAGGACGAGGAGGGTGCGGGCGGTGAGGGCGGGGCGCGGGCGGACGCCGAGCAGGCGCAGGAAGGCGACCTTGGTGGCGTCGGGGATCTGGTTGAAGCGGAAGAGCAGTGACTCGCCGAGGTGCGCGAAGAGTTCGAGCAGCGCGATGCCGGGGTCGCCCGCGTTGTGGTCGGTCCACTCGGGTGCGTAGACCGGGATCCGCTTGACCAGCTCGTCCCGGAGCTGTTCGAAGGTGCGGTCGTCGAGGATGGGGCCGATCAGCGGCATATCGTCGTCACCCGGCCTCTACCGCAGGTAGAAGGGGTAGACGAGATTGTCCGGGCGCAGGTCGAGCAGGTGCACGTAGGCGATGTCGATCCACACGAGGGTCGGCTCCTCCCCCGGGGTCACGGAGACTTCGGTGACCCGGATCCGGGGCTCCCAGGCGGTGAGCGCCTCGCCGATCTCCGCGGCGATCGCGGTGCGGGTGGCGGGGGTGTTGGGGGCCATGAGGTGGCGGCGCAGTCCGCAGCCGAAGGTGGGGCGCATGATGCGCTCCCCGGGCTCGGTGTCGAGGATCGTCTCGACGGACTGCCGGATCGCGGCGGCCCCCGCGACCCACCCGAGCCCGCCTCCGCTTCCGGGCCGGAACGGGAACCGCACCCCGGTCCCGAGCCGGGCCTCGCCGGCGGACGGGGCTCCCGGGCCGGGGGCGGATGTCAGGGCGTCAGATGCTGCCATGCCGTCCATGCTCCGCAGTGACCGTCACCGGGGCGTCTCCCCTGCGGGGGTCACTTCCACCAGCCCTCCTTTTCGAGCTCCGGCGTCATCATGTTGATGGCCTTGTCGTACTTGTTGCCGAACTTCGACTGGATGTCCTTGATGTCCATCTGGACGGCGGCCTTGAACCGCTCGGCCTCCATCAGGCGCAGCTGCTTGGCGCGGTGCGCGGCGGCCTCGGCCCAGGACCCCGTACTCGCGGCCCGCGGATGGTCGGTCCACTCGCCCGAACTGTCCTTCCGCCCCCGGTGGTCCTGCTTGTCCATCTGGATTGCCGGACCCTGGCCGTACGTGGGCTTGCCGAGGTGTTTGTAGACGCTGAACGGCGGAATGTGGTTGATCTCCGTGCCGGCGAAGTTCGTGTTGTCCTCCTTCTTCAGGCCCTGGTACCGGCCTCCCTTGAAAGCGGGCAGATGGTCGGTCAGGTACTTGGGGTGTTTCTTGCTCAGCACACGGCGGTCGACGCCCTCCGTGCCGCCCTCGGCCCCGGCCTTCTTCGGCGCGGCGTCGACCTTCACAGCTTTCGCCTTGGGACTCATCCCGGCCGTGATCTGCCACTTGTCCGCCTCCAGTTCGGCGTCCAGTACGACGAAGCCGTGCTTCTTCCTGATCCCGGCCAGCGCGTCCCGCAGCTCGGTCTCGTCGTACGGGTCCTTGTGCGAGCGCTCGGCGAGCTGACCCAGTGCTTGCAGGCCCGCCAGCCAGCGGTCCTTCTTGTCCGGTGGCGGAACCGTGTGCCCGTCCTTGTCCGGCTTGCCCTTGGCCGGGGCGGGGGCCGGCGCGGCGGGGGCCTTCGCGGGCGCTTTGGCGGGCGCCTTGGCGGGAGCCTTGGCGGGAGCCTTCGACGGGGCTGCCGGGCCGCCGGGGTCCTTCCAGGCGCCCTTCTTCTGCTCGTCCTTGGCCGACTTGGCCGGGACGTGGTCGTCGACCAGGTCCGTCATGAACTTGTCCGGGCTGAAGTCCACCTCGCCGAAGGTGATGTCGGGGACCTTCCCGGAACCCAGGACGTGTTCGACGTCCGCCCCGATGCCGAACTCCCCGGGCAGCGGGTATTCGAGCTGGGCCAGCGGCCAGTTCCAGCGTTTGTCCGGCGCCGGGGACCACCACGGGCTGTCCAGTTCGACGAAGAGCTCGCCGCCGAGCCCCAGGAAGGGCTGGGCCGCGATCTCCATGTGCCCGGCCAGGAAGAACTCCCCGTGCTTGCCCGCCTTCGGATCGGCGACCTCCCGGAAGCCGATCGAGGGCGTGGCTTCGACGTAGCCGCGGACACCGGCCAGTGCGATGAGTGCGATGCCCGCCTTGATGTCGTGGCCGAGGAGCTGGATGCCCGCGCCTCCCTCGGCCTTGAGCCGCAGGCCTGCGAACGCGGAGATGTTGAGCGTCGCCGTCAGGCCGAAGCTCTTGAGCACCTCGGGCTTGGTCGACCAGGTACCGGTCAGCTCCATCCGGTCGAGTGTCGCCGGGCCGATCTTCGCGACCGCTTCGAGGCCGATGTTGGCGAACAGGAAGACATTGCCGACCAACGGGATTCCGTAGGCCGCGCGGACCTCGAACTTCGCGAGCTGCTTGAGGTAGTCCTTCTGCTCGAACAGCGGCTTGTCCATCTTCGGCAGGATCTTGCCGACCACCGTCACATCGCCGCGATGGTCGACGATCACCAGCGCCTCACCGCGCAGCCAGTCCGCCAGCTGCACGCTGACCGTGCCCCAGCCGGCCACCACCCGGGGGCCGGGGCGCGGACCCGCGGGCTCCGCCGGGGCCGCCGCGGCATCCGGAGCCGCAGCTTCCCCGGTCACCGCCTTCGAGGACTTGACCTGCTCCGGTATTTGACTGTCCGTCAATTCCTTTGCGGTCCTGGCATCGGTGGCGACCAGCGTCACCTGGCCGTCGAACTTGTCGTTCGCGTACCGCACGGTGCCCCGTACGTCGACGAGCCCCGCCGCGAAGGCGGCCGTCACCTGCCCGGTGAACCCGCGCAGCGCCACGTCGACGATCGCCTTCCCGGACAGCGCCCCGTCCGGACCCCGGACCACCGGCACCTCCACCGCGCCGAGCCCGGCCACCGTGCCCTTCGCGACGGCGTCGAAGGTGACCAGCTCGTTGGCAAGCCCGAGGCTCCCGGAGGCGCTGAGGAAGCCGCCGAGCGTGAAGGACATCCCGCCGGCTTTCACGACGAGGGTCGCGCCGCGCAGTTCGTTCTCCACGCCCGCCAGCCGCAGACCGCCCACGCCGTGCCAGCCCAGCGCCTTGGCGGAGGCCTCCATCCGGCCGAGCAGGGCGAGCGGGCCGTCCAGCAGTACGCCCTTCACCCGCGCCGAGGCGTGCCCCTCCAGTACGCCGTCGTGGACGCGCAGGGCGAGCACCGGCTCGATGCCCTCGGTGCGCAGCGGCAGCAGCAGCAGGTGCAGCAGCGGGACCGCCTGGAAGCCGCTCCCGGGTCCGGTGACGATTCCCTGGTCGGTCTTGCGGAGGTGGAGGGTGCCGGCCGCGATCTGGCCGAGGCGGACGCGTACGGGTCCGCCTGCGGCCCCCTTGCGGTCCAGGTACTCCCCGACCGGCGCGGGCACGGCGAGCGCCGCCCCGCCCTGCAGTGCCAGCTCCTCCTTGGGGACGTCGGGCGGCACGACCACGCGGGACAGCTCGTCCGCGAGCTTTCCGGGGCCGGCGCCGGGTGCGGGGGCCGCGGGGGCCGGTGCGGGTGCGGCGGGAGCCGGGACGGGAGCGCGGGCCGGTTCGCGGGCCGCGGGGGCCGGAGCGGCCATCTCATCCCCCCTCGCACAGCGGGTCGTCCACCGGCGGCTCCGGCTGCGGCGGCACCGGGACCGGGGCGGTGGCGGGCGGGGTGACCAGGTCCACCAGGTCGTCGAGGTCGTCCTGCGCGAAGGAGTCGCTCGCGTCCCTGAGGCGGGCGCCAGCGCCCTTGGCCCCGAGGAGTTCGTCGAAGGCGTCCGTTTCCGCCTGTCCCATGTCGGCGAGGGTTTTGGTGCCGTCGAAGAAGGCCTTCAGCGCGGCGGCCGCGTCCAGCGAGGGCGGCAGGCAGAAGCGCAGGGCGAGCAGCCACCACAGCTGGAAGAGGAACACCACGATCGGCAGGAACATGCTGAACACGAAGAACGCCACGATCATGAAGATTTCGAGGGCGAAGATGCAGGTCCGCGGGGAGGTGCCGACCACCGAGCCACCGCTCGGCGTGCCGCCGCCCGGATCGAAGGACATCTGCGAGCCGGGCGGGCTGGTGATCGCGACCCCGCCGGGGCCGGGCGGTGCGGCGGCCCGGGCGGCCACCGCCCGGAAGTCGGGCATGGTGATGGAGATCTTCCGGTTCTTGGTGCCCTCGGGGTCGAAGAACGACGCGAGCCGGAACGGCTCGGTGGGCTTGCTCCAGGAGATCTGCGGCGGGCAGTGCTCGTGGCCCGGCCGCGGGGCGCGCCGTACGAAGCAGCGCAGTTCGTACACGGAGCGGTCGTCGAGCTTGGGGGCGCCCTGGTCGTCGTGGTCGGCAGAGGAAGTCGGCACCACGCCGAACCACAGCGACCGCTCCGGCGGGGGCGATCCGTGCGTGCAGTCACCCGAGCGGGCGGGCAGCCGCCACATCGGCAGCTCCTGCTCCCGGTCCTCGGGGCGGCCCGCCGCCGGCGGTTCCCCGAGCCGGCGCCACTGTCCGCCCGCGGCGCCCGCCATCCACGCCTGGGTCTCCTTCTTCAGGTTGACCTGGCCGAGGAGTGCGCGGTTGCCGTCCTCGAAGGCCGTACGGTGCTCCAGGTCGGCCCACAGCACGTCCTGGGCCTCCGACACGTACGGGCCCGTATCCGAGCCCGTCTGCCTCCCGGCCGCGAGCAGCTCGGCCGTCAGCCGGCGGGTGAGCGTGCGCAGCACCTTCGGCGGCGCGTCCGTCTCCACGTGGCGCCGGCGCATCACGAACCCCACGTCGAGGCCTTCCGCGGACTGCGGGCGGGGCAGCCCGGGCCGGTCGCAGAACAGCTCGACGACGACCGCGTAGAACCGCTCGTGGCTGGGCTGGTAGAGCTTGCGCAGCCGGGTGCGCACCAGCTGGTGGGTGGCGAACCGGGCCCGGCCCGGGCCGCGGTCGGCGAGGGCGACGGGCACCGGGAACGACCAGACGTCCTCGTCGGGATCGAAGCGCAGCGAGTCGCGCGGGTCCTCCACGAGCGCCCGTACGAACTCGGCGGAGGCGTACTTCTGCAGCGCGGGCGGGTGCGCCGAGGGGTCGAAGCGGTCGAAGTGCCCCCGCTCGCAGGCGTACCAGGGGGCGAGGACCTTGAAGCCGTGCTCGGCGGCGGTCACCAGATGTTCCCTGCGCCGGGGGTGTAGGCCGGGGAGATCACCACTTGCTCGGTGACCAGCGTTCCGCATTTCACCAGGCCGCTGAAGGTGGACAGCGGGGCGTTCACCGCGACCACGGGCGCCTTGACGTCGACGGACACGTTCGCCTGGACCTCCACGGCCGTCGGCGTCAGCCGGACCACGCAGCCGCCGCTGTGCCGGATCGTCACCTGCCGGCCGGCGTCGTCGAGGGTCACCTCGTGGCCCGACGCCATCGTGATCCGCACCTTGGCCGCGCCCCGGGTGTCGTCGAACTCCAGCCGGCTGTCCGCCCTCGACCGCAGGGCGCGCAGGTTGTTGGCGTCCTGCGGCTCGTACGGCAGGGCGGTGCGGCCGTTCCAGGCCGCGCCGAGGACGTACGGGCGGCGCGGGTTGCCCGCCTCGAAGGCGACGACGACCTGGCTGCCCACCTCGGGCAGCACCAGCAGGCCCTGCTCGTCGTCGGCGTACGGGGAACAAAGCGTGGCCCAGGCGCGTACGTCGCGGTCCCCGTCCTTGCCGAGCCAGGGGAAGCGCACCTCGACGCGGCCGAGCCGTTTCTCGTCCACGATGTCGGTGACGAACGCCGGGTAGACGCCGAAGTATCCGGGAGCGGAGCCGTCCACGGGGGCGGGCAGGGACATCACACCACCTCGTTCAGGCTGGAGCGTTCGGCGTCGAAGCGGGTGCGGAAGCCGTGGTCCGCGTCGAAGGTGTGCCGGATCCGGGTGACGTGGTACCCCTCCCCCTCGAAGGGCGCGCCGACCGAGCGCAGGACGAGGCGCCCGCCGACGACGAGATCGGGGCTGCCGTTGGTGGTGCCCGCGACGGTCACGAACCGGCGCCCGCGGCGCAGCATTTCGGCGCGCGCCCAGCTCTCGGCCTCCTCGGCGGTCAGGGCGGCCTCCCGGACACGCAGGCTCGTGCCCGGCCCCAGCATCCGGGCCAGGAGTCGCGGCCCGGTGCGGCCGCCGGCCGTCTCCGCCTCGACCACCTCGGGGCCGGCCCGCTCGTCGACGACCTCGCGCCGGTCGGCGTCGTACCCGGTCACGACGACCTCGCTGCGCTGGTGGGCCAGGTCGGCGGCGAGCCGGACCGACATCAGCTCGCTGCCGTAGACGAGGGTCTGCGCGGTCGTGCCGCGGCTGCCCCGGGGGCGGAAGTGCAGGGTGCGGCCCGTCGCCCACAGCTCGGCCTGGACCAGCCGGGCCCGTTCCCGCAGGAAGGCGAGATCGCTCTGGTTGAGCTGCTGTACGACGTCGTAGCGGGGCCCGGGGACGTCGGCGTCGGCGCCGAGGCCGTGCTCGCGCGCCACCTCCTCGGCGACTCCCGCGTCGGTGGTGTCGTGGTACGTACGCATCCGCCGGGTCATCCGCAGCCGCATCAGCGCGTCCTCGGCGTGGACGAGGACGAGCGGCGGTTCGCCGTCGCCGAGGACGAGTTCCAGGCCGGAGACCACGCCTTCGAAGACGAACCGCTGGCGGGACTGCGGGCCCAGCGCCACCTTGAGGGCGCTGCCGAGGCCGACCGTGGACCCGTCGAGGTGCCGCAGCCGGTCCTGAGGGCCCTTGGCTCCGGCGCCGACGGCGAGGAAGTGCGCGCGCAGGGTGCGCAGTCCCTCGACGCCTTCGGTGACCTCCAGGCGTACGCAGTCCCGTGCGAGGTCCTTGACGAGTGCGCCGCCGACCTCGAAGACGGGCGATACGGTCGCGACCGCCGCCTCAGTCATCGAAGCCCTCCGCCGCCACGCGGGCGGCGAGCCAGGCGGCCCGTTCGCAGGCCTCGCGGTGGTGTTCGGCGGCCGCCCACCTCCCGCCGGTCCCGTCCGCGGCGGCGGCCGGCGGGGCGGCGCCGCCCGCGGGCACGACTTCGGTGTGCAGCTCTCCGATGTACACGCTCATGGCGGGCCTCCTCGCGGTGTCCACCTCAGGGTGGTCGGGCCCGCGTCACGGCCGCGTTGCTCACAGTCGGCGGCGGCCCGGCCGGGCCCGGCGGGCGGCAGCCGCTCCCAGGGGGCCGCTCCGGGATCGGGCGCCGGGATCTCCTCGCGCCGGGCCCGGTCGGCGAGGCTGCGGCCGCCGCCGGCCCGGACCTCGGCCAGCGTCGCGGGGTCGGCGCGGGCACGCAGCGGCACGCCCTGGCCGTAGCTGAGGGAGCGCCGGTCGGGGACCGGCGGCGGGGCGTACCGGGCCGGTCCGGGCAGGCCCGGTCCGCGTGCTCCGGCCGGTGCCGCGGCCGGCACCTCGAAGCTCTGGCGGGCCCGCTCGGTGGCGAAGTCCACTGCGGCGCCCACCACGGTGTCCGCCGAGGCGCCGATTCCGCCCCCGGCGCTGAGCACGAATCCGGCGAGCGCCGGATCCGCCCCGGGGGCGCCGCCCGCCGTCCCCGGTCCGCGGCTGCTCCCGGACTGCGGGCCCCCGGGCCCACCGCCCGTTCCCAGCGCAGCGCCAAGGCCCAGCGCAGCGGCCAGGCCCCCGACAGAGGTCGGCGCGGCGTCCCCGGCGAAGCCGGCCGAGAGGCTGATCCCCGCGGCCGCGCCGAACCCCGCCGAGACCTCCGCGCCCAGCTGTACGGAGGCCCCCGCGGCCAGGGTCAGCGGACTGTCGAGCCCGCTCATCGCGCCGCGCCAGGCCGCCGGGTCGAGCCCGAGCCGGGACAGCAGCTGCTGGGCGGACTCCCCGTCCCGGGCCTGGACGACCTTCTGGGGCCGGTTCGTGCCGGCCGAACCCGGCGCGGCGCCTGCCCCCTGGTCGCCGGCCTCGGTGGCGGCGCGGGCGTCGCGGGCGCCGGGGCCCTCGACATGGCCCTGGTACGCGAAATTCTGCTCGACGAGGGTCACCCCGACCTTGGCCCGCAGCGGGGTGCCGTCGGGGGCGAAGTGGTCGAGCTCCTCGTTGACCTGCGTGACGATGCCGTTGTAGCGGAGCGTGCCCCAGACGAAGCGGACGGCCGGCGGCGCGTCGGAGGTCTTCGCCGGAGGTTCGACGAACTGCCGTACCAGGGCGGTCCAGCGGCGCACGTCCACGTACTGTCCGCCGGAGCGCTGCTCGGCGGTGTCGAATTCCAGGTCGAAGGTGAGGGTCGAGGCCTCCTGCGCGGGATGCTGGACCTTCTGGCTCTTCGTGGTCGCCCCGCCCCGGTCGACGTTGTTGTTGCGGCTGATCCGCAGCGTGGCCGGGTTGAACTGCACGGCGAAGGGCCGGCTGCCCTCGGCCTCCCGGGCGAGGGGCGGCTGGTCCTTTCCCCGCTGGGCGACCACCGTGAGCTGCTGCAGGGTGGCGTGGACCAGGCCCGTCACGGGGTCCGCTCCAGGCGCAGGCCCTCGTGGGCGATGTGCAGTTCCTCCACGGCGATCTCTCCCGTCCTGGCGTTGAGCGTCGGCCCGGTGATCTTCAGCGGCAGTCCCCGGACGAACGTCCAGTGCGCGACGACGCGTCGGCCCGCGGGGTCGAGCACCTCCACGTCGCCGTCGTACCGGGGTACCGGAGCGCCGCCGGCGACCATCCCGTGCAGCCAGTCCCACAGGCTCGTGTCGGCGCTCCCGCCGTCGGCGGCGACGAGCATGCCCCGTTTGAGGACGATCGGCTGGAGCCTGACCCGCCCCACCCGGCGCACCACTTCGTCGTTCGCGCCGCCTTGCAGGTACTCGCGGACATCGGCCTCCAGGGCCAGCCCGGCGCATTCCTGGAACCCGCCGTCGCCGAGCCGTTCCGGGGCCCGGTCCGCCGCGCCGGGGTCCACCGCGCCCGGACCGGGCGCGCCGGCCTCGGACGGCGGCCGGGGGATGGGAGGAGGGGGCTCGGCGGTCCGGCCGGGCGCGGCGCTGCGGGTGAGCCGCACCCGGAACCTGAAGGTCTGTACGAGCTCGGGCACGCTCACCTCACGTCACCGCCACGGCGCCGTCGGCGTCCTGCGCGATCCGCAGGACGAGGTACTCCAGGGGCTGGGCCGGGGCCACGCCGATCTCCGCGACGAGCCGTCCGAGCCCTTGTGACCAGCCGGGGTTGAGGCGCTCGTCGCAGCGTACGAAGAAGGCCTCGTCCTCACTGTCGCCCGCGAACGCACCGCTGCGGTACAGCCCGCGCAGCAGCTGTACGACGGCTCCGCGCAGTGCGTCGCGCAGCTGCGGGGTGTGCGGCTCGAAGGCGAGTCCCTGGGCCTGCCGGTCCAGGACGAGCCGCAGCATGGTCATCAGCCGCCGCACGCTGAGCTGGACGTAGTCGGGGTCCCGGGAGAGGGTGCGGGCCGAGGCGAGCCGGTAGCCGGCGGGCTCGGCGCGGAACACGTCGATGCCGAGCAGGTGCAGCTCGTCGCAGTCGGCGTCGCCGAGACGCTGCGCGGCGGTCACGGCGTCGGCGGCCAGGGCGTTGGCCGGGCCCCAGGGCAGTCCGAGGCTCCGCTCGCGCCCGGCGATGATGCCGGCGGCGAATCCGGAGGGCGGGACCTGGACCGCCCGGCGGTCCGGGGGCACCCCCGGCGGTGGCTGGGGGAGGTCTTCGGGCCCGACGACGCCGAGCCAGGGGTGGTACGCGGCGGCGTACGTGCTGTCGAAGGCGGCGCGCCAGCGGGCGACGGCGCGGACGGGGAGACCGGGCGGCACGTCGAGGAGGGCCACGAACCGGCGCTGGCGCTCCGCCAGGGCGACGAGCCGCTGCTGGCGCCGCAGGATCTCGGGCAGCTGGGCGGCGCTGTCCAGGAGCAGGCCGCGGGGCCGGGCCGGGTGCAGGGTCAGGGGCGCGGGCGGCGGCGGGCAGGGCGCGAAGCGGGCGCCGACCTCCCGGGGCAGTGTCTCGGTGGTGGGGAGGGACTCGCCGTACTGCCAGAGCAGATCGGGTACGCAGAGCAGCGCGACCTCGGGGACCAGCGCCATCCGGTCCATGCCGACGGCCTCGGGGGATCCGGGGTCATCGGCGCTCTCGACGCCGCCGACGGGCAGCAGTTCGGCGGGGACCGGTCCCTGGAAGCTGTCGGCGCCGATGCCCTCGTAGCGGTCCGCGCCGGGGCGGACGGGGCGGGCGAGCGCGGAGCCGAGGTACACGTCGGGCGGCAGCAGTGCCCCGGGCCACGGCCCGTCGGGGGCCACCAGCAGGGATTCGGCGGCCAGGACGGAGGCGGCGTACCGGGGGTGCGCGGGGCCCAGGCCGAGCTCCGCGAACCGCTCCTGGCGGGGATACGCGGGGTCGCCGTCGGCCACGGTGACGGTGGCGGTGACGAGCTCGGCCTCGACGGTGACCGGCCGGGCTCCGGTACCGCCGGACCGGCCGCCGCCGGGTGGCCTGTCCAGCACCGCGACCCGGCTGCGCGCCCCGGACGCGTCCTGGCGCTCGGCCAGTTCCAGGATGCGGAAGAAGCCCCCGGCGGCCGGCAGCCCGGGCCCCCGTACCCGCAGCACGGAGCCGGGGGGCGGGATGCGCCCCTCGGGCAGGGCCAGGTCCCGGCCGGTCGCGGCGGTCTCGAACGGCGGGGCGGCGGTGAACTCCCAGCGCACCGAGAGCCGCCCGCCCCAGCTCCCCTCGTTCCGGGCGCGCAGCCCGATCTCGCAGGGCGCCCCGCTCCCGGGGTCGGCGCCGGGCGCGTCGGCGCGGGCCAGGGTGATCCGGTGCAGGGCGCAGGCCTCCTCGGCGGCGGGGTGCGGGGCGCGCGGCAGTGGCGCCACCCGCAGCACGTGGGCCCGGACCCCGCCCTGGGCGAAGAAGGCCCGCACCGCGTACGGGAGCAGCCCGGGGCCCTCGAAGCCGCCGAAGTACCGCTGGTAGTCGGTCCAGCGGTCGACGGCGACGGGCTCGTCGACGGGCCCGCGCGGTGCCACGCCGACGAATCCCGCGATGTCCAGGCGTACCGGCCGGAAGGAGGGCGGCGGCCGGCGGGCGTCCCGGTACACCCCGGGCGCCCCGAGGCGCAGTCCGGTGGATCCGGCGGGGCTCACCTGATTCCTCCCAGGACGCTCCGGCCTTCAGGCCGGGGAAGAATGGGTTCTTGGAGCGGAGCCGCGGAGCGGCGGAGTTCTCTGCAAATCTGCTCTGACCTGCACTCTCTTCCGTTGTCAGTGGGGGCTGTTAGGTTGCGGTCATGACGACGACACCGCTGGCCGACGACGTGACCTGGCGCGCCCGGTACACGTACCGGCTTCGTGTGTCGTCCACCGCGGTTGTCGGCCTCGAAGCCGACTGGGCGCGGTGCCGGTGGGTGTGGAACGAGTGCGTGGCGGTGTCCCGCAAAGTCCACGCCCTCGACAAAAACGCCGAACAGAAGATCACGTGCGGTCCGGCGCAGCTCGACAAGATGCTGACCGAGGCCCGCCGGTCGATGGCCTGGCTGCGTGAGGGTGCTTCGGTACCGCAGCAACAGACCATCCGGGACTTCGCGAAGTCCCGTGCCAAGGCGGTGAAGGACATCAAGGCGAAGCTGCCGGTGCGACAGCGGGCCGGGATGCCCCGGATCAAGCGGAAGCGGGAGGCCGCGCCGTCGCTGAACTACACGCGGCGCGGGTTCTCGATCAAGGACGGTCGTCTGCACCTGGCGGGCGGGATCGTGCTGACGGTCGTGTGGTCGCGTGACCTGCCGTCCGACCCCACCAGCGTGCGTGTGTACCGGGACAGCCTCGGGCACTGGTACGCGTCGTTCGTCGTGACGGTCGAGACGCATCCACTGCCGGACACCGGCGCGGTGATCGGTGTGGACTGGGGCGTGAAAGAGACCGCCACCACCACCTCCGACGCCCACGATCTCCCGCACACCGAGCACGGGAAGACGGCGGCCTCGAAGCTGACCCGCTATCAGCGGATGATGGCCCGCCGTGCGACGCCCAAGAACCGGCCCGACACTGCCGGGTACCGCAAGGCCCGGAAGGCTGCGGCGAAGGTGTCGAAGAAGATCGCCCGTCAGCGGCAGGACACTGGCCGCAAGTGGGCCAAGACGGTCGTCCGGGACTTCGACCACCTCGCCGTGGAAGACTTCCGGCCGCGCTTCCTCGCGAAGTCCACGATGGCCCGCAAGGCGGCCGATGCCGCGATCGGCGCCACCAAGACGGCGCTGATCGAGCAGGCCCGCAAGCACGGCCGGAACCTGCACCTTGTGCACCCCGCGCACACCACCATGGACTGCGCACAGTGCGGAGCGAGAACCAAGCACGCACTCCCCCTTTCCGAAAGGACGTATACGTGCACCGCTTGCGGAGTCTCGTCTCCCAGGGACAAGAACTCCGCCCGCGTGATGCTCGTCCGGGCTGGTCTCAACCCGGCTAGTGCTGATCTTGTAAGACCCGCCCCCTGCCAGGGGTCAGGCATAGTGAGCTAGGAATCCCCGCCTGCAGAGCGGGGAGGTTCAAAGCGACTGGAAGTCGATGCGCTCGGCGACGAGGTGGAGTTCCTCCATCGCGACCTCGCCGCCGCCCTTGCCCGTGAGGGTGGGGCCGACCCACTTCTTCGGCTGGGCGGCGCGCAGCACCCAGGCGCAGACCGGTTGACGTCCCTCGTCGTGCAGGGTGACGGTGACGGTGCGGGCGTCGTACGCGCCCTCGCGGGTGGCCTTGATCCAGTTGAAGAGCCGCAGGTCGCCGATGATGCCCCGTTTGAGGGTGACGTCGTTCGTCGTATTGGTGTTGGCGATCTTGCGGACGTGGTTCTCGGCGTCGTTGCCGTTGCGGTACTCGGAGAACTTCACCTCGTTCCCGGCTCCGCTGAAGTCGGAGAAGCCGCCGGCGATCTGGTCCTCGCCGCCGGTGTCGCCGAGCTTGACGAGGAAGTTGAAGGCTCCGTAGGGGTTGTTGCGCGTGGCCATGGGTGGTCTCCCGCTCTCCTGGGCGCGTCGGCGTGCGTGTCTGCGTCGGTGTGGGCGCCGGCGTGGGTGTCAGCTGCGCTGCGCGTCAGCCGTGAACTGTCCGATGCGGAACACGACGAACTCGGCGGGGTAGGTGGGTGCCACGCCGATCAGGCAGATCAGCCGCCCGTTGTCGAGGTCGTTCTGGGTCATGGTGGTGCGGTCGCAGCGGACGAAGAAGGCCTCCTCGGGCTTGGTGCCGAGCAGGGCACCGGTCCGCCAGACGGCGATCAGGAAGTCCTCGACGGTCTGGCGGACGGAGGCCCACAGCCGCTCGTTGTTCGGCTCGAACACCGCCCACTGGGTGGACTTCTCGATCGAGTGCTCCAGGTAGATGAAGAGCCGGCGCACGTTGACGTACTTCCACTCCGGGTCCGAGCTCATCGTCCGGGCGCCCCATACGCGCCGGGCCCGGCCCTCGAAGAACCGCAGGGCGTTGACGCCTTCGGGGTTGAGGACGGCCTGCCGGTCGTAGGTCACGTTGGTGGTGAAGTCGTTGATGCCGAGGAGGACTTCGTTGGCCGGGGCCTTGTGCACACCGCGCTCGACGTCGCTTCGGGCGTAGACGCCGGCGACGTATCCGGACGGCGGCACGTCGATGACCGGCGGCGGTGCGCCCGGGTCGGGGCGGCGGCTCGGGTCGGTGATCCGGACCCACGGGTAGTAGAGGGCGGCGTACTTGGTGTCGAACTGGGCGCGGAATCGGCGCACTTCGGAGAGCGAGCTGTCGCGGGGCGGGTCGACGATCGCCATCCGGTAACGCAGCCGCTCGCAGTGCCCGATGAGGAGGTCCACGGCGGTCTTCTGCTCGCCGGTGCCCAGGGTGACGGTGTCCGGGAGGGCGACGATGGCGATGTCGTCGATCTCGGCGAGCGCGCCGAGCCCGCGGGCGGGATCCGTGAGGCTGTCCGGATTGGCCTCCTTGCCACCCAGGTCCTTCGCCGCCAGCTCCAGCCCGTCGCCTCCGCGGGTCAGGTGGGTGCCGGGCTGCCCGAGGGAGAGGAGGGCGTCGAGCCGGGCGCCGGGGGGCGGCGGCGGCGCTGCCGCCGCGGGCTTCACGGTGTCCAGCCAGACGAGGGAGAACTCGTCGGCCGGATCGGCGGCCTGGAGTACGTTGCCCACCGAGCGCGGGTGCCGGTCGTCGAGCTCCAGCTCGTTGTACACGTCGACGCGGTCGCCCAGGCGTACGGTGACTGCGAGCGTCAGATGGAAGGCGGCGGTTCCGGCCGCGACGGGCTCGAAATCGCTCTCGCCCTTCAGATACCCGAGGACTCCGTCGGCACGGCGGATGACGGTCCTGACCTGGTCGCGCACCGGCGGTGTGTCGTCGGTGAGGGACGGCACCGCCCCGCCGCTCAGTTGGACGACCTCCACGGCGGCGCCCTGCTGCACGCCGGTGAGCCGGGGCACTCCGTCGCTGCCGGCGACGAGGATGTTCTTGCCGCGCCGGAAGGTCACCGCGACGGCGATCCCGGCGCCCGCGGAGCCCGGCCAGCGGGCCCGCCAGTACAGCAGCGGGGTGCCCTGTGCGGGGACGGGCAGGGAGGCGAAGTTGGCGTCGACGGCGGGGGGTGCGTCCTCGGCGGCGCTCGTACGGACGAACGGGAAGACCCGGGACACGTAGAGCCGGCGCCCGCCGTTGGCGAAGAAGGCGCGGGCGGCGAGGGCGAGTTGGCAGGCCTCCTCGCCGATCTTCAGCCCGCCGAAGGCCCGTTCGTACTCGGTGAAGCTGGTGACGAGCGCCGGTCCGGGCAGCACGGTGGGGCCGCCCGGCAGGATGTACGGCACGGGTCCGTACGCGGTCCGCCCGGCCATGCCGAACGTGCTGGTCGGCACGCCCTCGATGGACCGTGAACGGAAGCTGGTCTCCTCGACGTAGACGCCGGGGGTCAGGTACTCGGGCATGTACGGGTCTCCTCGGTCACGGGTCAGGCGGTGCTGTGGGGCAGGTCGGCGGCGTGGACCACCTGGCCGACGGTGAGCGTGCGGACGGTGTCCGCGACGGCGGTGCGGTACCCGGCCGGGCGGGCGGTGCCGCGCAGCACCTCGTTGTCGAGGTCCTGTGGGCGGGGCGGGTTGGCGCTGCGGACGATCGGCTCGGCGACGAGGTCCGCCAGCGGATCGGCCTGCCGGTCCGCGAGCGGGTCGGGGGCGTGCGTGCGCAGCGCGACGGCGAACCGGGACGGCGCCGGGTACGGGAGCACCCCGACCCCGTCGATCAGCAGCAGCACCTGGCCGTGCTCGTCGCCGTGGGCCCAGCCGAGCGGGACGCCGCCGGGGCCGAAGGCGTCCACCCGCGGCCAGCGCACGGGGGTGCCGGCGGTGTCCGGGCGGATGACGCGGAACCGGAGGCCGGTCGTGCCCTGCGGTACGGGGTAGCCGGGCCCGGGCAGCAGCCAGGGGACCAGCAGCCGGGCGTCGGCGCGGACATGGGGTGCGGTGGGCGGCCGGTCATCGGAGCCGGAGACTTCGGCGCGGGTCCACAGCGGTACGGAGAAGCGGCGCGGGATCCAGCGGCGGGCGGGGTCGTCGACGCGTACGGTGACGGCGGCGGGCAGGCCGCCGGCGGTTTCGTGGCGCAGCACGAATCCGGTGGCGCCGTGCCCTTCGAGCGACCGGACGAGGTCTTCCCCGCCCTGTCGGCGCCCGGGGACGGGGCGGTTCTCGAAGCCCACGCGCAGCCCCGGCCCGGCCGCGGCGCGGCTCCTGGCGTCGAGCGGCCGGACGGCCAGCGCGAGCCGGTGCAGTACGTCGACCACGCCGGCCTCCACCGTGATCCGCCGGTCCGGCCCGCCGGGTCCGGGCCCGTCCGCCGCCGGCGTCATCGGAGCGGCTCCCGCGCCGCCCCGGCGGTGACGACGGTGACCTCGCCCGCGGCGGGCCCGGCCGGCCCGTCGATCCGGATGACCCGGGCGACGTAGGGCAGGCAGAGCCGGTAGTCGGTGGTCATCGCCTGGAAGGCCTCGCTCATCGAGTCCATCGCCAGTTCGTCGGGGACGATCTGCACCGAGTCCCCGGCGAGCCAGCCCCCGCTCGGGTGCAGCAGGGGCCCGGTGAGCGGGCCCTCACTCTCCAGGATCCGGGCGACGAGGCCGAGCCATTCGAGCTCCGCCTCCACGAACTGGTCCCAGGCGGCGATCATCAGGTGCATCCGCAGCGGCAGCCGGGGCAGCCCGTCCTGGGCCGCCATCGCCGCCAGCGCGGGCCGGGTCTCGCGGTCGATGCTCAGGCGGTAGCAGTAGACGGACACCGCCGGATTGCGGATGACGGAACCCGGGGTGTCCACCTTGTCGAAGTCGACGGGCCCGGCGAGGACGGCCTCCGGGCAGCGCCCCACGGGGATCTCCTCGGCGAACCGCCGGTTGAGCAGCGCGACGACGCTGCGCCCCACGGCGGCGAGTGCCCGGTATCCAGCCATGGGCCGATGCTGCGGCTCCCCGCGTCACGGGGGCGTTGCGCCGGGGAGCGGCGGCGATGGCCGCGACGAACCGGTGACACCGCCCGGCCCACACTCGGGTGCGCCTGCCCCCTCACCGAGGAGAGCCCATCATGAGCAGCACCTCTCACCACCACCCGGCCGGCACCGGTACGGGCGGCGGCTGCGATCCCGGCGCGATCGACGAACTCGCCTGCGTTGCCGCGGGCATCCAGCGCCGGGCCGAGGTCACCCAGGAACACCTTCCCCAACTTCGGGAATTCCAGGAGAAGTTCAACAGCGCCCGGACCGAGTACACCAAGGCCCGGCTGGCCGCGAAGACCGATCTGGACGAGGCGGCGGCGACGCTCGGCAAGGTCCGCGAGCAGATCCGCTGCCGTGTCACCCACGAGCAGCGCCACTGTCTCCAGCAGGCCGTCGACAAGGTCTTCGACGACATCCGCAGGTGCACGGGCGGCTGGGGCTGCTGCGTGGACGACTGCGGGTGCGTGTTCGACGACTCGGTCGGCGGGGACGACACGGTCGCCACCCTCGCGGCGCGCATCGCCCGGTACACGGCGGACACCGTCAAGGCCGCGGCCTGCTTCACCGGCCTGGACGGCGAGCTGACGGCGCTGCCCGAACGCGCGGCGAAGATCAAGACGGAGGCGGCCCAGCTGCTGACGGACGTCTGCGACGCGGTCCTGGGCAAGGACGTCGTACGCCTCTACGCGCGCCTGCTGGTGCTGCTCCGCCGCATCACGGAGGCCTGGCGGGGCTTCGGAAGCGTCTCCGAGTTCGTCGACTGCCTGTGCAAGGCCCTGCTGTGCGTCCTCAAGGGCTGGCAGGCGATCGCCGTACTGGAGGGCGCCCGCGCCGAGCTGCTCTGCAAGGAGGAGACGCGCGCGAAGGCGTGCGAGCGCAAGCAGAAGGAGACGGTCGAGGAGGTGATGGCGGAGTACACCCGCCTGTGCCCCCCGTGCACACCGTGCGCCCCGCACGCCGACGAGGCCGAGGAGGGGGACCCGGACGACGACCGGACCACCGACGCGGCCTGACCTCCGGTGCCTCTCCCCGGCGGGCGGCCCGGGCTACTGCCAGTCGTCCCAGGGCGGGTCCGTCTCGTCGAAGTCGAAGGGCGGTTCCTCGTCGGCGTGCGGGGCCATGGGCTCCGGCGGCACCCCCCGGGCCGGCGGGGCCGGCACGGACGGGGGCTCTGGGGTGCCCGGGCCCGTCTCGGCCAGGGTGGCGAGGATCCCCTCGGCGTACTTGGCGAGCTTCGCCTCGCCGACACCGCTGATCGTGCCCAGCTCCGGGGCCGTGGCGGGCAGCCGGGTCGCGATCTCCCGCAGTGTCGCGTCGTGGAACACCACGTACGCCGGAACGCCCTGCTCGCGTGCGGTCGCGGCACGCCAGGCGCGCAGCGCCTCGAAGACCGGCACGGCCGCCGCCGGCAGGTCGACGGGAACGCGCCCGGCCTTCCCGGAGCCCGAGCCGGACGCCTTGCGGGACGCCGCGGCAGGCGCCGCCTCCTTGCGCATCGGGACGGTGCGGCGGCCGCCCAGCACCTCGCCGCTGGCATCCGTGAGCACCAGCGTCCCGTACTCGCCCTCGACCGCGAGCAGCCCCGAGGCCAGCAGCTGCCGTACGACCCCGCGCCACTCCGCGGTGCCCAGGTCCGCCCCGACCCCGAAGACCGACAGCGCGTCGTGGTCGAACTGGATGACCTTGGCCGTCTTCTTGCCCTGCAGGATGTCGATGATCTGGCCGGCGCCGAACTTCTGCCGCCGCTCCTTGGCCAGCCGCCACACCGTGGACATCAGCTTCTGCGCCGCGACCGTGCCGTCCCAGGACTCGGCCGGCGTCAGGCACGTGTCGCAGTTCCCGCACGGCCCGGCCGCCTCGCCGAAGTACGCCAGCAGCCGCACCCGGCGGCAGTCGACCGTCTCGCACAGCGCGAGCATCGCGTCGAGGTGCCCGGCCAGTGAGCGGCGGTGCGTCTCGTCGCCCTCGGAGCCCTCGATCATCTTGCGCTGCTGCACCACGTCCTGGAGGCCGTACGCGAGCCACGCCGTGGCGGGTTCGCCGTCGCGGCCGGCACGGCCGGTCTCCTGGTAGTAGCCCTCGACCGACTTCGGCAGGTCCAGGTGCGCCACGAAGCGCACGTCCGGCTTGTCGATACCCATGCCGAACGCGATCGTGGCGACCACCACGATCCCGTCCTCCCGCAGGAAGCGCGCCTGGTTCGCCGCGCGCGTGCGGGCGTCCATGCCTGCGTGGTACGCCACGGCGTCGATGCCGTGCTCCACCAGGAAGGCCGCCGTCTTCTCCACGGACGCCCGCGAAAGGCAGTAGACGACCCCGGCGTCGCCCTCGTGCTCGGTCCGGATCAGCTCCAGTAGCTGCCTGGTCGGGTTGTTCTTCGCGGCGATCCGGTACTGGATGTTCGGCCGGTCGAAGCTGGCGACGAAGTGCCGCGCCTCCCCCTCCGCCAGCCCCAGCCGGGCCGCGATCTCGGCGTGCGTCGCCTCCGTGGCCGTCGCGGTCAGCGCGATCCGCGGCACCTCGGGCCAGCGCTCGTGCAGCATCGACAGCGCGAGGTAGTCGGGCCGGAAGTCGTGGCCCCACTGGGCGACGCAGTGCGCCTCGTCGATCGCGAACAGCGACACCCTGCCCCGGTCGAGCAGCCGCTGCGTGCCCTCGGTGCGCAGCCGCTCCGGGGCCAGGTACAGCAGGTCCAGCTCGCCGGCGAGGAAGGCCTGCTCGACGGCCTGCCGCTCGTACGGGTCCTGGGTCGAGTTGAGGAAGCCGGCCCGGACCCCGAGCGCGGTCAGCGCGTCCACCTGGTCCTGCATGAGGGCGATCAGCGGCGAGATCACCACGCCCGTACCGTCTCTGACCAGCGCCGGGATCTGGTAGCAGAGCGATTTGCCGCCACCGGTCGGCATCAGTACGAGCGCATCGCCGCCGCCGGCCACGTGCTCGATGATCTGCTGCTGCTCACCGCGGAAGGAGTCGTATCCGAAGACGCGGTGCAGCACCTCCAGGGCATCGGGGGTCTCGGTGGGGGCGTCGACAAGGCTCATCCCAGAAGCCTAGCGACCTCCACGGACACACCCGGACGGTTCCGCCGGAAGCCCGCCTGACCCAGGGCCGCCTCGAAGGCCGTGTACGCCGTCTCGTCGGAGCGTCGGTGGCCGGGGACTCGGGCTCAGTGGGTACGTCGCAACCGTGTGCGGTCAGCGGAGCTCGCGGGCGAACGTGTCATAGGCGGGCTCGTCGAAGAGGACGAACCTCACCTCGTCCACGGCCGTCCCAGCACCCCTGACCGCCTCGACCGCGATGCGAGCGGCCTCCTCCATCGGCCACCCGTAGGCACCGGTCGAGATGGCCGGGAAGGCGACGGTGTGCGCCCCCAGCTCGTCGGCGACCTTCAGGGACTCGCGGTAGCAGGAGGCCAACAGCGACGGGTCGCTTCCGGAAGCCTGATACACCGGCCCCACCGTGTGGATCACCCAGCGGGCCGGGAGCCGGCCCGCCGTCGTGGCCACGGCCTGGCCCGTCGGGAGGCCCTTGCCGTAGTGGGAGGCGCGCAGCGCCCGGCAGGCCTCCAGGATCTCGGGGCCGCCGCGCCGGTGGATGGCCCCGTCCACTCCCCCGCCGCCGAGCAGCGAGGAGTTCGCCGCGTTGACGACGGCGTCCGCCTCCTCGGCGGTGATGTCGCCCCGGACGAGGGTGATGCGCACCATCAGGTTGCCTTTCGCAGGTGGCGCCATACGGCCTTGGCCGCGTTGTGGCCGGACATGCCGTGGACGCCCGGGCCGGGCGGGGTCGCCGAGGAGCAGATGAAGACGGCCGGGTGGGGCGTCGTGTACGGGAACAGGGACAGTTTGGGGCGCAGCAGCAGCTGGAGCCCGGAGGCGGCGCCGCACGCGATGTCGCCGCCGACGTAGTTCGGGTTGCGGGCGGCCAGTTCCGGCGGGCCGGCGGTGACGCGGGCCAGCACCAGGTCGCGGAAGCCGGGGGCGAAGCGTTCCAGCTGGCGCTCGACGGCGTCGGTGAGGTTGCCCTGCCAGCCCGCGGGGACGTGCCCGTACGCCCAGAACACGTGCTTGCCCTCGGGCGCCCGGCCGGGGTCCACCAGGCTGGGCTGGGCGGTGATCAGGAAGGGGCTGCGCGGGGCCCGGCCGCTCGTGGCGAGTTGGAGCGCCGCGTCGATGTCGCGGGCGCGCGGGCCGATCTGGACGGTGCCGGCCCGGCGCGGCGCCTCAGCGGTCCAGGGCACGGGGCCGGACAGGGCGTAGTCGAGCTTGAAGGCGGCGGCGCCGTACCGGTAGCCGTCGTACGTGCGCCCCAGCCGGGCGATCCGGGCCAGGGCGGTCGGCGAGGTGTCGAAGACGTACGCCCGGGCCGGCGGCAGGTCGTCGAGGCGTTTGACCTCGAAGCCGGTGTGGATGGTGCCGCCCAGGTCGCGCAGGTACCCGGCGAGGGCGTCCGAGATCGACTGCGAGCCGCCGCGCGGCATGGGCCAGCCGTTCGCGTGCGCGGCCAGGGCGAAGACCAGCCCGACGGCGCTCGTGGCGATCCCGCCCAGCGGGGCGATGACGTGCGCGACGAGCCCGGCGAACAGCGCCCGCGCCCGCTCCTCGTGGAAACGGCTCAGCAGCCAGGTGGAGGGCGGCAGTCCGGCGATCCCGAAGCGGGCCAGGGTGACGGGGTCCCGGGGCAGGGCGGTCGACGGCAGGGACATGAAGTCCCGGACCAGGGTGTCCCAGTTGCCGAGGAACGGCTCGACCAGCCGCCGGTACGTGCCCGCGTCGCGCGGCCCGAGGGAGGCCGCCGTCTCGGAGACGGAGCGGGAGAGCACGGCCGCCGTGCCGTCGTCGAAGGGGTGTGCCATCGGCAGCGGGGCGTGCAGCCACTCCAGCCCGTACCGCTTCAGCGGCATGGTGGCGAACACCGGCGAGCCGATGCCGAGCGGGTGCACGGCCGAACAGGGGTCGTGCCGGAAGCCCGGGAGGGTGAGCTCCTCGGTGCGGGCCCCGCCGCCGACCGTCTCCGCGGCCTCGAACACGGCCACCGAGAAGCCGCGCCGGGCCAGCTCGACGGCGGCCGTCAGCCCGTTGGGCCCCGCCCCCACTACGACCGCATCGAGAATCGACGGCACCTTTGCGACTCCTTCGTCCGGCGGCTTCGTTCCCAGGATATTCGGCCCGTCCAGACGGGCCCCTGCCCTCAACCGGTTACGCGCCGCGCAGCAGGTCGCGGATCCGGGCGGCCGTGGCCTCGTCGCGCCCGACGGCGAAGGGCAGCTCGTTGTCCCGGTCCACCCGGAAGGGAACCCCGGCGACGGTGCTCTGCGCTCCGCCCGCTTCGGCGACGAGCAGCAGTCCGGCCGCGTGGTCCCACGCCGAGGGCCAGGTGAAGGCGAGGCCGTCCATCTCGCCGCGCGCCACCTTCAGGTACTCCAGGCCCGCGGAGCCGCACGGCCGGGCCGCCACCCCGGGGACGTCGAGGCGGGCCAGGGTCCGCTTGTCCTCCTCGGAGGTGTACAGCGGGTGGGCCATGGCGACCCGCAGCTCGGCGCCGGGCTCCGGCGAGCCGCTGTGGATCCGCTCACCGTTGACGTACGCGCCCTGCCCGCGCACGGCGGTCGCCAGCTCGTCCAGCGCCGGTGCGAAGGTCCAGGAGGCGAGGATCTCCCCGCGGTGGGCGAGGGCCACCAGGGTGCAGAAGGCCGGGTCGCCGGCGACGAACTGCCGGGTGCCGTCGACCGGGTCCACGATCCACACCGGCGCGTCGGCACGCAGCGCGCCGTACGCGGCCGGGTCGTCGTGCACCGCCTCCTCGCCGACCACGGCGGAGCCGGGCAGCAGGTTGGTCAGGGAGGCCGTCAGGTGCTCTTCGGCCTTGCGGTCGGCGACGGTGACCAGATCGTGCGGGCCGCTCTTCTGGTCCACCTCGTGGTCGGCGAGCTGCCGGAATCTCGGCATGATCTCGGCCGCCGCGGCCTTGCGGACCGCTTCCTCCACCGCTGACAGGTCTTGGGCCAGGAACTCTTCGATCATGCCCCCATCACACCACGCCGGCCTGACCAACCGCACCGACAATCATGTCGGTGCGCCGTACTGCGGGTGGATCCGGAGTGGACCGGGCCGGGGGCGGGCTCCCGCGGGCGGTCCCGAGGGGGCACGATGGCGGGGTGATCATATTCCGCTGCCGCCGCTGCCGGACCGCGCTCACCACGGCGGTGCGGGAGGTCCCGCCGCCGCCGGAGAGCCAGACGTGGGCCCCGTACGAGGCGCCCGTGGAGCCCTGTCCGCCGCGGATGGCGCCCGGGACGTTCGCCCGGGACCCGGAACCCTCCCGGTTCTCCTGGCCTGCGGCGCCGAAGGGCTTCCGGCCCCCTCGCGGCACGGCCGGCCCGCAGCAGGGCGTGGTGCTGAGTCCCGGCGACATCCGCGGGGTGGAGCCGATCGAGCGGCGCCGGACCGGCTGCTGCGGACCCATGGGCATCGACGGGCCGAACCTCGCCTGCGCCGGGTGCGGCGCGGAGGTGGCCGTCGAGGCCGCCGACTGCTGCACGTGGCAGGAGATCGTGCTCGACCCGCGCTTCGCCGAGCCGGTGGACGCGCAGGACGGGCCGGCCGGCGACCCGGACGCGGGCGGCCCGGACGTCAGCCGCCGGGCCGGCGACGGCCCATGAGCGCCGTGTACAGCAGCATGGACGAGGCCAGGCCCACCGCCCAGCCGTAGTCCGCGAGCGGCTTCAGGAAGGGGATCACTCCCTCCTCGGGGAAGGGGCCCTGGCCGGGGGCCGAGTGCGATCCGCCGATGGCCAGCACCCCGCCGACCAGGAAGGCCGCCACCGCGCGGATGTTCCAGCCGCCGGTGTACCAGTACGGCCCGCCCTCCCGGTACAGCTCGGGGAGCGAGAGCCGGGTGCGCCGCACGATCCAGTAGTCCGCGATGAGGATGCCGGCGACCGTGCCGAGCAGGCCGCCGACCAGGCCGAGCCAGGTGAAGATGTACAGCTCGGGGGTCGAGGTCAGCTTCCACGGCATGATCAGTACGCCGACCACGCCCGTGATCAGCGCACCCCTGCGGAAGTTGATCCGGCGGGGAGCCAGGTTGGCCAGGTCGTACGCCGGGGAGACGACGTTGGCCGCGATGTTGACCGAGATCGTCGCGACGAGGACCGTGACCAGGGCGTAGAGCAGTCCGAAGGTGCTGTCGGCCTTGGCGACCAGCTCCACCGGGTCCCAGATCGGGGTGCCGTACACCGCTTCGGAGCCGGAGGTGACGAGCACGGACAGCAGGGCGAAGAGGGTCATCGTCGTCGGCAGCCCCAGCGTCTGTCCGAGGATCTGGGAGCGCTGGCCGGCGCCGAAGCGGGTGAAGTCGGGGATGTTGAGCGAGAGGGTGGACCAGAAGGCGATCATGCCCATGAGCGACGGGAAGAAGACCGGCCAGAAGTCGGAGCCCCAGCCGAGCTTGGACGGCTGGTCGAGCAGTTCGCCGAAGCCGCCCGCCTTCACCCCGATCCACACCAGCAGCACCAGGGCGCCGACGATGACGAAGGGCGCGGCCCAGTTCTCGAAGCGCCGCAGGGCCTCCATGCCCCGGTAGATGATGGCGAGTTCGAGGGCCCAGAAGAGGATGAAGCACAGCCACAGCGGCCAGGGCTGGCCGGCGATCTTCTCCGCGTCCGCCCAGCCGCCGAAGATCTCGCCGAGCAGGACGTAGATCCCGGACCCGCCGATCCAGGTCTGGATCCCGAACCAGCAGCAGGCCACGGCCGCCCGGATCAGCGCGGCCAGATTGGCCCCGCGAACCCCGAACGAGGCCCGGGCCAGCACCGGGAACGGGATCCCGTACTTGGGGCCGGCGTGCCCGGTGAGCAGCATCGGCACCAGGACGATGATGTTGGCGAGGGCGATGGTGAACACCGCCTGTTTCCAGTCCATCCCCAGGGCCACCAGCCCGGAGGCGAGCAGCCAGGAGGGGATGTTGTGCGCCATGCCGACCCACAGGGCGGTGAAGTTGTACGTCGTCCAGCGCCTGGCCTCGACCGGTACGGGCAGCAGGTCGGGATTGGCGAAACGGCCGTCGGAGGGGACCTCTGCGGGGGCGAGCTCCACGCGGTCCGCGGTGTGGCCGGTCGTGTGGTCCGTCATGTGCGCACGCCCCTTCGGGTCGGGTGGGGATCCGGTCAGGTCGTGGTGGCTGTGGTGGCTGTAGTCATACCCCCGTCGGGTCTCGATGTATTCGGCGGGCAGTGCGCGGGCCGTCCCGTCTCCTCGACCGGCGTAACGTGTCCTTATGGATCTTGGACTGAGGGACCGTGTCTACGTCGTCACCGGAGCCACGCGGGGGCTCGGGCACGCCACCGCGCGCGAGCTGGTGGACGAGGGCGCGAAGGTGATCGTCACCGGACGGGACGCGGCGCGCGCCGCGCGGGCGGCGGCCTCCCTGGGCCCGAACGCGGTGGCTCTGGGTGCCGACAATTCCGACCCGGCGGTGGCCGGGAAGCTGGTCTGCGCTGCCCGCGAGCACTTCGGCCGCTTCGACGGGATGCTCATCAGCGTCGGCGGCCCGGCCGCGGGCACGACGGCGCAGAACACCGACGAGGACTGGTCGGCGGCCATCGAGTCGGTCTTCCTCGGCGCCGTGCGGCTCGCCAGGACCGCTGCGGCCGAGTTGGGGGAGGGCGGCGTCATCGGCTTCGTGCTGTCGGCCTCGGTGTACGAGCCGATCCCGGGGCTGACCATATCCAACAGCCTGCGCCCGGGGCTGGCGGGCTTCGCGAAGTCCCTGTCGGTGGAGGTGGGTCCGCGCGGTGTCCGGGTGGTCGGGCTGCTGCCGGCGCGGATCGACACGGACCGGGTGCGGGAGCTGGACGCGCTGACCGGCGACGCGGCCGCCGCGCGGGCGGCGAACGAAGCCCAGATCCCGCTGGGGCGCTACGGCAACGCCGAGGAGTTCGGCAGGGCCGCGGCCTTCC
Source organism: Streptomyces sp. NPDC097981 (assembly GCF_040302565.1). NCBI lineage: Bacteria > Bacillati > Actinomycetota > Actinomycetes > Kitasatosporales > Streptomycetaceae > Streptomyces > Streptomyces sp. NPDC097981. Next base: position 8,773 of record NZ_JBEORW010000001.1, on the reverse strand, counting down.
TCCTCTCGCCGGCGGCCTCGTACCTGACGGGCGTGATGCTCCCCGTCGACGGCGGCTTCCGCCACGGCTTCTGACGCCCCCTCCGGCTCCCCCGGGGGCCTCGGCATCAGGTGCTGTCGTACGCGCGCGCTGCGCGAGCGCGGCACCCGACGCGGGGGCGGCCCCGGCAGCGCTCAGCGCACGGCGGCGGCCCGGTGCGCCGAGCGGACCGGCCCGGCGTACGCCTCCCGCAGCGCGGTCGTCGTCCTGCCCGCCTCGTACGCGTGCGCGTCGATCGACCGGACGGGCTGCACCTCGTACGCGGTGCCCGTGAGGAAGCACTCGTCGAACCCGCCGAGCTCCTCGGGCCGGACATCGCGTTCGACGACGCGGATCCCGAGCTCGCGCGCCAGGTCGATCACGGTCGCCCAGGCGGATGCCGCTCGTCGCGGCGTCGGCGGAGAAGACGTGCGGCCACTCCCACGCGACGATCGCGACGTGGACGGAGGTGCCTGCACCGGCCACGCTGATCGCTCGCTGCCCCGCCATGCCACCGGCCGGACGTAGCCGTCGCCGATGCCCTCGCGGGCGACGAGTTCGCGCGTCGCCCGGTCCAGCTCTGCGACGGATAAGGGAAGGCCGAAGCCCAGTTCGCGTGCCGAGTCGTGCAGCCGCTGCGAGCGCTCGGTCAGCTTGAAGACGTGGCCGTCGTGGACGCGCTCTCCCTCGAAGACCCCGCCGCCGTAGTGGAGGCCGTGCGTGAGCACTGCTCCGGGCCTTCGGCCTTGGTCACGCCGGGGCTGGCCCAGAAAGGCCGGGTCAGCGCTCCTTGACCAAGTGCCTGGGCTGCTCGCTCGCGTGGTCGGCGTCCTCGGCCGCGGGGGCCGGCGGAGCGGCTACGGCGGCCCTGCGCCCGGGCAGCTTCCCCTGGGTGACGGCGAGTGCGGCGCCGCTGAGGAGGACCAGTGCGCCCATGCCCTGCACCCATCCGAAGGACTCACCGAGCAGCAGCGTGGCGCACAGGGTGTTCACGACGGGCACGGTGAACATCATCAGGGAGGCGTTCGCGGGCCCGACGGAGCCCACGCCCCGGTAGTAGAGCAGGTTGGCGACGGCCGCCGCGCCGACGGCGAGGTACACGGTGTTCAGCCAGACGCCGGAGGGGAGTTCGCTCCACTGGACCTCCGCGAGGTCGGGGGCGGCGAACACGGCCAGCAGCACGGCGCCCGCGCAGGTCGCGTACGTGGTGGCGCGCAGCGGTTCGACACCGGTGAGGACCCGGGATCCGACCAGGGTGTATCCCGCCCAGCAGACGGCGCTGACGAGGAACAGGGCATCGCCCCAGAGCCGGGACGAACCACCGTGGGTGCCGCCGCCGGCGCCCACGAAGAAGATCACCGCTCCGGTGAGCCCCAGGGCCAGGCCCGCCACCCGCGCCCACGCGGCTCGCTCCTTGCCGGTCACGAGCAGGAACGCGCTGGTCAGCACCGGGCTCATGACGGGAATGAGGATGCCGGCGTCGAGCGACGGGGCGAGGGAAAGGCCCCAGAAGAAGAAGCCGTTGTAGGCGAAGACGCCCACCACGCCCGCAGCCGCCGCGCGCCACTTGGCGCGGCCCGGGACGGGCTTCTTGCGGTCGGCGAACATCCACATGGCCAGCAGGAGGGCGATGGCACCACCGCCGAAGCGAAGAAACGCGCCCACGGAGTGCGGAACGTGCTCCACGACCGCCTTGGAGCTCGAGAAGGCACTCCCCCAGAGCACCATGGTCACCAACAGTTGCAGATATGGGCTATTGAAGCTCTTCTTTGTCTCCACGCCCCGGACTCTCTCAGGGAGCCGCCCCACCTGACTTGAACGCTCGTGCGCAGGTCACAATGGGCGTATGGGAACGGAGAACGGCTGGGTCGAGTACTGGCGGGACGGCAGTCGCCCGCTGGAGGCCATGCAGGCGCACTTCTTTGACCACGTCTACTCCCTGCACAGTCACGACGCGTATTCCTTCGGCGTCACGGACGCCGGTGCGCAGAGCTTTCGCTGCCGCGGGGCGGACCACACGAGCGGTGCCGGCATGGTGATGGCGTTCAACCCGGACGAGGTCCACGACGGCCGCGCCGCGGTCGAGTTGGGCTACCAGTACCGCATCGTGCACATCGGTCCGTCGGTCGTCAGCGAGATCCTCGCCGACGCCTCCGACGGGCGCACCGGCGGGATGCCCCTCTTCATGAAGCCGGTGTTGACCGATCCCGTCCTCACCGGGGCCCTGGCGCGCCTGCACGCCGCCCTCGTCGGCCGCGCAAGTCAGCTGACGAGGGGGGAACTGCTGACCGCGGCCGTCCTGGCCATGGCGGAACGTGGTGCGACCCGGGCTCCCCGCCGCAGGACGCTGACCGGTCAGGCGCAGCGTCAGGCCGCCCGCCGGGCGCGCGCCCTGCTGAACGAGGCACCGCTCGAGCCGATATCGGCGGACGACCTGGCCAGGGCGGCGGGTTGCAGTCGCTTCGCCCTGTACCGCGCCTTCCGTCAGGAGTACGGGATGCCCCCCAGTGACTACCAGCGCATGCTGCGGCTCCGCCGGGCCCGGGGCCTGCTGACGTGCGGCGTGCCGTCGGCGGATGCGGCCGCATCCGCCGGGTTCTCCGACCAGGCACACTTCAACCGCTGGTTCAAGCGCACGTACGGTGTGACCCCGGGCACCTTCCAACGCGCCGTGCTCTGAGACGGCCTGGCGTGGCGTCAGGAGACGGCGCCGACGCTCTCCGCGGGCGCAGCCGATGCCGGTGGGACGGGCTCCTTCACGGGAAGCGGGGGAAGCTGCGCATCGGGCCGGATCCCGGTGAATTGCAGCATGGGTGTGGTCATGAGGGTGGTGACCAGCGCCACGACGGTCAGCAGGCCGAGCATCTTCTCGTTGATGATGTGCGCTTCGTACCCGATCTGGAGCACCACCAGTTCCGTCAGGCCTCGCGCGTTGAGCAGGACTCCAAGGGTGAGCGCCTCTCCCCGCGGCAGCCCCGTGAGCCACGCGCACAGGCTCGGTCCGAAGACCTTTCCGGCCGTGGCGGCGGCCAGCAGGCAGAGCAGGGCGACACCGGCGCTGCCGTCGAGGTGAAGGGAGCTCAGGTCGACGGTGAGGCCGAACCCCAGGAAGAAGAACGGGAGCAGGACGGTCTTGGCCGTGGCGGCCAGCGGGGCGGCCGCGGCCATGGCCCGCTTGTGGTGGCGCGGCCAGACGAGTCCGACCAGCAGGGCTCCGATGAGCTGGTGAATGCCCAGTGAGGCGGTGAGCGTGGCGGAAACGCCGATGAACACCACGAGGAACAAGGTGATGGTCGGCGCGTTGCCGGGCGCGCTGCCGCGGTCGGGCCACCTGGCCATGAGCCGGCGCAGCGGGCCGAGGAACACGGCGGCGACGGCCAGAGCCGCGAGCGCGCTGCCGAGCACCGCCGTCGGGGCGTTTCCGTGCGCCAGGGCCAGGATCACCGACAGGGCCAGCCAGCTGCCGCCGTCGCCCACGGCTGCGGCGAACAGGCTGAGCTGGCCGGGCCGCGTCCGTGACAGGCGCAGATCGTGGAGGATGCGCGCGAGAACCGGGAAGGCCGTGATGCTGAGGGCGCAGCCGATGAACAGGACGAAGGCCAGGGGGCGTACGCCGTCGGCCATGTACTGGTCCATCAGGGGCAGCGCGGCCAGCGTGCCGACTGCGAACGGCACGAGCAACGACGCCTGGCTGATCATCACTGCCCGGCGGGCCGCCCCACGGAGCTGCATGGACGCGAGCTCTTGCCCCACGCCGAACATGAACAGTACGAGGCCGAGCTGAGCGAGCCCCGAGAAGAGCGGGAGAACGGTGGCGGGAAACACCCACCCGGCCACGTCAGGGGCCACCTTCACAAGGAAAGACGGGCCGAGGAGAATGCCGGCCGCTATCTCGCCCGTGACTCTCGGCTGGCCCAGCTTACTCGCCAGCCATCCCATCATGTGAGACACCGAGAGAACCACCGCAACACCCAGGAAGAAGTGCCCTGCGGTGTCCAGAAATGGCGCATCGGATGATGCGATTCCGCCCCGGAATGGCTTATTCCTAACCCAGACCGCCACCCCCACAACCAGGCCGACGGGTAAGAGGACGGTGACAAGCAGAGCGGTATACGCCTTCCGGCGCGTACCGTCCTGAGCAGCCTCCGGTCTGTGCATTTTTGGCCAACACCCTTCTTGAACTGCAGTTTTGCGGATGGTGCGACGCGAGCCAACCTCACACGCCGACACCGCGTCCACCCTCCGTGGCATAGATCACAACCCCCTTGCCAGAGCTTGATCAACTATGCCAATGTCCCGATTCGTGACAAGTGCTGGACACCAACCCATCTCACCTGTTGGACGGCACTTGCAGCGCAATGTTGGGGGTACCTTTTTGTCAGGCTTGGAATTTTTCGGCTTAGCCGACGGCGGTCTCATAGACTTATTTCGAAGGTCGATCGCCATCGATCCGGAACGCACTGCCCTGTCTTCCGAGGAGCAGCGTTTCTCTTACCGCCAGTTACACGAGTGGTCGGACACCATCGCGTGGCTGCTCCAGGAAAACGGCGTCCGCCACGGCGACCGCGTCGCCCTCCGGATGACCCCGGGAGCCGAGGCGGTGGCCTCGATGCTCGGCATCATGAAGGCCGGCGCCGCGTACGTTCCGTTGGACGTCCGGCATCCTCCGGCCAGGAAGAGCTTCATCCTCGCCGACAGCGGTGCGACCGTACTCGTCGGCGAGCCCGGGGACGGCATCCCCGACGGCACGCTCTCCGCGGTCGTCACGACGGAGGAGATCGCCGAGCTGGTCCGGCACCCCGCGAAACGGCCGGCGGGTCGCGGACCGACTGCTCAGGACACCGCGTACGTCATCTACACGTCCGGCACCACCGGAAAGCCCAAGGGCGTGCCGGTGCGTCACGGTCACGCGGTGGCCCTGTTCGAAGCCGCGCCGGCGGTCTTCGACTTCAACCCACAGGACCGGTGGCTGCTCTTCCACTCGATCGCCTTCGACTTCTCGGTCTGGGAGATCTGGGGAGCGTTCACCACGGGCGCCGAGCTGGTCGTCCTGCCGCACTGGGCGGCGCGATCCCCGGAGAAGTACCTGGGCGTGGTGGCCGACCAGGCCATCACCGTCCTGAACCAGACGCCCACCGCCTTCGCGACGCTCGCCGACGTGGCCCTGCGTTCCGGCCGGGACCTTCCTGATCTGCGGTACGTCATATTCGGCGGGGAGAAGCTGGCCCCGGCCGCGCTGGTTCCGTGGGCCAAGCACCACGGACTGAGCAGCCCCCGCCTGGTGAACGGTTACGGGATCACGGAGACCACCGTCTTCACGACCTTCCACGAGGTCGGCGAGGGCGACCTGGACACGGACGTCTCGGTGATCGGCACCGCGTTGCCCGGGTTCACGATGCGCGTGGTCGATGACGAGGGCAACGACGTCCCCGACAACACCACGGGCGAACTGTGGCTGGCCGGACCCCAGGTGACGGAGGGATACCTCAACCGCCCGGACCTCACCAGTGCGAAGTACCCCATGGCCGCGGACCCGGACACCGGCGTCGCGACGCGGTACTACCGTTCCGGTGACCTCGTGAGCCGGCTTCCCGACGGGAACCTCCTCTACGAGGGCCGCGCGGACCTCCAGGTCAAGCTCCGCGGCTACCGCATCGAACTGAGCGACATCGAAGCCGCCGTACGCCGGCACGAGAACGTGCTCGACGCAGTGGTCCAGGTACGGCAGTTCAAGGCCGGCGACGAGCGTCTGGTCTGCGCCTACGTGCCGCGGGACGAATCGGCTCCCCTGACGACGGCCGAACTCCGCGGGCACGTCAAGGGACTCCTGCCGACGTACATGCACCCGGCTCGATACCTGCGCCTGGCGAGCCTGCCCAGCACTGTCAACGGGAAAGTGGACCGGGCTGCTGTCGCCCGGTCCTGGAACGAAACGGATGGAACAGATGAGTGAGACGACAAACGGCGGGACGGCCCTGGACGAAGCTCTCGGGCTGATCCTGGAATGGTCCACCGAGCTGCTCGAGGAGCCGACGGCCTCGGAGGACAACTTCCTCGACCTGGGCGGGCACTCCGCTCTCGCCCTTGAGCTGAACGATCGCATCAAGGAGCGCTTCCACGTCGAAGCCGACATGCAGATCCTCTTCGAGCGCAGCCTCGGCGAGGTGGCCGCCTCCGTAGTCCGTACCGCTGACGCCTCCGTAAAGATCGGATGACCACGATGACCACGCCCGACCAGACGTCTTTCTCCCTGACCGAGGCCGAACTCGCACAGTTCGAGCGGGACGGCTTCCTCGGCCCCATCAAGATCTACGAGGTGGAGGAGATGGAGGAGCGCTGGAAGACCATTCAGCGAGAGCTGCGTGACCGCTCCCACGCGATCTACCCCGAGGGTGCCGGCAAGGCGAGCAGCATCTCCAACTACGACCGTCACCTGGACATCGATCTGCTGTCCGAGCACATCATGAAGCAGGAGATCGTCGACCGCGTCGCGTCGATCCTGGGCCCGAACGTACTGTGCTGGCGCAGCGAGTTCTTCCCGAAGTTCCAGGGTGACGAGGGCACCGACTGGCACCAGGCGGCGAACTTCGCGCACGCCAGCGGTTCCCCTCAGATCGTGTGGCCGTCGCAGGACGGGGAGCCGGCCTTCGGCGGAACCATCACCGTGTGGACCGCCTTCACGCACTCCACCAAGGAGAACGGCTGCCTGCAGCTGATGCCCGGCACTCACACGTACATGAACTACGATGAGTCGAAGGGCATGGACTACGACGCCGAGGCGTTCAACGCGTCGGAGAAGGACGGCATCAAGCGCGGCTTCTTCGGCTACGACTACCGGCAGCTCCAGAAGGACCCCGACTGGAAGCCGGACGAGTCCAAGGCGTTCCCCCTCGTGATGAAGCCGGGTGAGTGCGTCATCTTCTGGTCGACGCTGATGCACGCATCGCTCCCGCACACCGGGACCAAGAAGGACTACCGGATGGGCTACGCGGCGCGCTTCGTCCCCACCCAGGTGCAGATCTACCCCGGCACCGACGAAGTGAGCGAGTACGGTGGCGGCATCGTCCTCGACAACTACGGCGCCGTGCTGGTCGCCGGTGAGGACGAGTACGGACACAACCGCAGGGCCAAGGAGAGCCAGCGCGGCTTCCAGTTCGTTCCCCACCAGGGCTGACGCGCTCGTGACGGCCTATCCACTCATCCTGCTCCACCATGCGGGTGGTTCGGCCAGGTCCTTCGATCCTCTGGTCAAGGCGCTCCCACCGGAGATCGAGCCTATCGCGGTCGACCTGCCGGGACGTGGCCGCAGGTGGCGGGAGACCGCGGCCACCTCCGCGGACGAGGCCGTGGACTCGCTGCTGGACTCGGTCACGTCCGTCGAGGGCGAGTTCGCGATCTTCGGTCACAGCCTGGGCGCCTACGTCGGGCTGGCCCTGGCCGCCAGGCTGGAGGAGACGACGGGACGCAGCCGCTGCTCGACCCTGTTCGCCTCGGCGAACTCGGGGCCGCAGGGAGCCGCGCTTCCCTTCCAGGGATCACCGCTGCTGACGACCGACGAGGAGATCTTCGAGATCACCGAGAAGTCCGGCGGGGGGCTCTCCCCGCAGATCCTCGAACACCCTCAGCTGCGCAGCCGGACCGCCGACCTCCTGCGGGCCGACTTCGCAGTGTCCGAGTCGTTCCTCTCCAAGCAGCGGCGGACCGTCACGGAGGCCGGCATCGTCGTGTGCTCCGGCACCGAGGACATCTTCAGCGGCTCCCAGCTCGACCAATGGCGGCTGAACTCGACACAGCACACCGAGTTCCACCGCTTCCCCGGCGGCCACTTCTATCTGGAGCAGAACGTGGACGCCTTGGTACGCGTCATCGCAGGCCGGCTCATCCCGTCGGCGTGATGACCGTACGCGACCTGCACTCCCGGCTGCTGATGCTGGCTCGGGAGGCCGGTCTGCCGGGGTCCGGTGTGGGCGTCCACAAGACTGCCCGCACCGGACCGCCGGAGTACGTGCCGGACCTCGAACGCGGGTTCCGCGTCTCACCGCGTCGCCGTCGCGAATACCTCGCCGGCCGCGCCGCGGCACGAGACGCGCTGGCCGTACTGGGACTGGGCGGGTACCCGGTCGCCAGGACCCCTCGCGGAGTCCCGGTCTGGCCACCGGGCGTCGTGGGCAGCATTTCCCACTCGGCGCACTGGGCGGTGGCGATCGCCGTACCCGCGGACGTGGCCACTCACTGCGGGATCGACATCGAGGAGCCCGTCCGGCCCTGCGACCCGTCGGTCCTGGAGCTCCACAGCGCACGCGAAGCGGTGTACAAGGCACTGTCTCCGGGCACCGGGATCTCCTTCCGCCCCGAGCAATGGTCCCTGACCAGGTCGACGGTGGACGGCCGCTGGACGGTGGGACAGCTCCCGGACGGGTTCGGAACACCACCGGAGCCGCCCGGCCGACGCATCCCCCGGCTCGTCTCCTTCTCCTCGCAGCACATCCACGTGGCGCTCGCCGTCTGCCACAGCGGCGGCGCCGGGCAGTAACGGTTCGGGCCGGCCCGGGTTCCTTCAGGAACCCGGGCCGGCCCGTTTCGGCCGTTGCGGTGCTATGCCTTGCGGAGGCGGAACTCCAGGGACAGGGACTCGTCGGTGAAGGGGTCGCCGTACGTGGCGTCGGCCTCGCCGGAGGCGTAGTCGGTGGCCAGGACCTCGTCCGCGATCAGCGCCGCGTGGTCCGTCAGGGCCGTCACGGCCTCCGGGTCCGTG